>CAZZNO010000022.1:0-30920 GCA_964655685.1 uncultured Prevotella sp. | reverse complement strand
TCTGGTTTGTCAGGCGGACACGTGCCACCTTACGCATTGCTGAGTTAGGCTTCTTCGGGGTCGTGGTGTAGACACGAACGCAAACGCCACGACGCTGAGGACATCCGTCCAAAGCTGGCGACTTGCTCTTGTCAACGAGCACCTTTCTGCCTTTGCGCACTAATTGTGAAATAGTAGGCATAATTCTTGTTTTTTATTTATATATTATTTGTTTATAATCAATACATTAGAGTCCATTGCCACCCTTGCCTCCATTTCGACATGGTACAATAACCCGTTTCGGGGTGCAAAGGTACGAATATTCCGTGAAATAACAATAAAGAAGATGTAGCTATTTTAAAAGGTATTGAAAGATTTAAGAATGTTTAACCCTACGTCTCTGCTTTGCTGCCACCCATAACTTACTCTCCCAACTTCTTTCTACACTTACAAAAACGGTGACTATACTCAATGCATAGTCACCGTCGAGTTATCTTCTTAATCGTCAAAATAAAGTTCCGGACCTACGCTTTCCCAAGGCGAAGTGTATTCTTCCTCGTCTTCATCCCAAACGTAACCTTTGGCATCAACAGGATGGTCTTGCGCTCTTGAATCCCGTGGCAGGGTTTCTTCCTGATCCATTAAGTCGTTTAGCACATATACCTTTATTTGTGGCTTAGAATATATACTTTTTCTTTTCATGGTCTGTTTGCAGTTTATGTGTTAGTACTGTTGATTACCGGCGCAACACTTTGCGGCCGTTCACTATCACGATGCCCTTATAGTCGTCGCCTACACGCTGTCCTGATAGGTTGTAGACAGCTCCGTCCGTAGACACAGGTTTCCCATCTATAGCATCAATGCGCGTTACGGTGCTACCATCGTCAATCGCAAACATCTTCGCTCCAGTCGTACCTGTACTTTCTTTCACGTCAGAGAACTTGAAATATCCACGCGTGCACGCTACTGTGGAATTGCCTGCACTACGCATAAATTCACCATCATAATAATAGAAGCAATCTGTACCTATTTTTATGCTACCACCATTGTAGCTGCCATAAAAAGTAGCAGTCTTGCCATTCGCACCAGTTACACTAACACTCGGTACAGTGCCTTCCAATGGTGTAATGTCCACATTTGCAAATCCCAAATTCTTAATGTTCACAGTCGGTTTAACCAAAACTGGCATATTGGCTGTTGTAGTTCCTGTAAGAGTCTTGAAGGTCACAGTCTTTCCGTCATAGCCACTAAGCACACAGACCTCAGCACCCGAACCAAACGACACATTGCGCTGTTCCTCTGTAAGTCCGGCAGGCAATACTATAGTATTCCACACATTTGCTTTCAATGCATAGCTATTTGCATTTGCAGCACGGCTCTTAACCCACAAGTCAGCCATCACATGTTCTTTAGGCGTATATAGTTTACTTGCAGCTGAAGCCTTAGCATTTCCATTAACACAATCTAAAGTGTCAGTAACCGTAAAACAGCCACCACCATAAAAATAATAAGGAGGGACTTCATTATCCTTATCAATGATTACCGTCCCTAACTTTGACTTGTCCAATGTCATTGTGATATGACAAGGAGTAGCATTTTCCTTGTTTTTATCACTATCATAAGTTTGACCTACATAAACAAATGGCCTAGAGCTTGCATAGTTAGAAAAATCATTTCCACCCAAGTTCAACTCTGTCAAACCTCTACACCCAGAAATCATGTCTTTCACTTTTACGTCACTTTTTGCATTACCTGTTTCTGTAGATAATAAAGTTGACATGCTCAAGTCAAGGCTTTTCAATTTAGAGCACGCATAGAACATTTTACTCATTCCGGTAACATTAGACATATTCCATTTATGTATATCAATACTGGTCAAAGCTTTACACTCACTAAACATTGACCCCATGCCTGTTACCTTTTGTGTATCCCAATTACTTACATCAAGTTTTTTTATATTCTTACATTCACTAAACATTCCATTCATATTAGTGACATTTGCAGTATTCCATTTACTCACGTCAAGCTCCGTTAAATTAATACAAGAACAAAACATATTATGCATTATGGTTACTTTACCTGTATTCCATTTACTTACGTCAAGCTTTTGCAATGATGTACATCCATCAAACGTATATTCCATATTTCTAACATTTCCTGTATCCCATTTACTAACATCAAGTTCTGTAAGACTTTTACACCCACTGAACGCATAATAAAAAGTTGACACCTGGGATGGATTAAAAAACGTATTGTCATCATTAACAAGTTTAAGGTTCTTTAAAGCCCTACAGTTACAAAAAGCCCAACTCATATTAGTAAGGTTCCTTGTATCCCATTTACTTAGATCAAGACTCGTAAGACTCCAGCAGTCCTCAAACATGGAGAGCATATTAGTAAGACTTTGCACATTCCAATTCGAAACATCAAGACCGTCCAAATCATAACATTTATAAAACATGCGAGACATATTAGCAACATTCTCTGTGTTCCAATAGTCACCATTTCTACTTGCTTTAAGCACTTGCAGATTTGTACATTTCCAAAACATTTCCCACATGTTTGTAACCTTAGCAGTATTGAAATTACTTAGGTCAAGAGTTGTCAAAGAAGAACAGTTTTCGAACATTTCTTGCATGTCCGTAACATTCTGTGTATCGAAACTCGCCAAATCAAGTTCTTGCAAACTGCTACAATCACAAAACATACCACGCATATTTGTCACTTGTGATGTATTGAAGTTTGTACCAAATGTGATATTAGTCAAACTTGAACTGCTACGAAACATATTACTCATGTTCACGACATTGCCTGTATTAAAAGCTTTTAAATCAATAGATGCCAAGCTCATGCCACTAAACATATTACTCATATCAGTTACATTGCGTGTATCAAATGTAGAAACTTCAAGGTTCTTTAAACTTGAGCAACCAGAAAACATATAACCCATAGTCGTAACTGAGGAAGTGTTTAAGTTACTCAGACCCTCTATAGTTTCCAATTTACCTAAACCATAGAACCAACAGCATGTAGAAGTCGGATATACATCTTTCATCGATGCATCAATTTTAGCACGCTTGATTTTCGAAGAATTATTCTTTGAATAGAATGGGGCACTATCCTGTCCTACTCCAGGCAATTTATAATTTCCTTTCCCACTGTTTGTGTAGGTAGGAGTACCATCTACAGTCTTGACAGTAAGAAGATAACAACCTGAGTTTTCAGGATCATCATCCAGATTTATCACTATGGTTTGCGCTAAAGTGGAAACCGTGGGACATGCCCCCATGAGGAGCACAGCGAACAAGAATAGCAAAATTTTCTTCATATTTGTAAAATTTAATTATTATAATTGATAGATACGGCATTTTGGAGTATAGACTGACTCAAAGGCAACACCATAACGTATTACAAAGATACGAAATATCCATTTACCCCCCCCGAAAAATTCTGTAGAAAATAAATCACGATAGTGTAGAAAATTTTTAGACAAAAAACTATTTTTCCCCAGTTTTCTTACAATTTATACCATCACAAGAGGAAAAAATGAGGTCGGAAGGGAGCAAAAGGTGACGAAAGAAAAAGGAAACATGGGTCGGAAAAGGCAACAATAACAAGGCAAAAAAGTGGCTATAAATGCTGACACAACAATAAATATGTAAATATATTTACTATGAATTTTCTTTAAAAAACTTTTTCGCAGAAGCAACCAGGCGCACACCTGTTCGCAAATACGCAATTCTCAGAAAATTTTATAATGCGCTATATATCAACAGATTATAAAATCATAATTAAAAGAAGGCACGTAAAGTGGTTTTTATACGTCTTCCACCTTTCTTCTTTACGGCGTAAAGGCACCACGTTTACGGCGTACATAAGACATTCCTACGGCGTAATAGTCACTTATATACGCCGTATTAGTAGTGCATATACGCCGTAAAGACGACACACAAACGGTTTACGTGGGCTTGGAGGAAGGGCACGAAGCAATGAAAACACATTTTTTAGACCGAAAAATGGGCTCGAAAAATGATGCTTTTTTCAGAATTTCCAAGACAAAATCAAAACACAGCGTTTATATTCTGCCCGCTGACTGCCGCAGCAGATATGCAATTGTTACATTGTCAAACGCGACTGGCAACCGTCAAAAAAGGCGCGTCAATTATGGCGCGCCTTTCTACACAAGATATTATTTTTTCTCCATCTTCGACTCTATGTCGTACAACAACCGTCCTGCAAGGGAGATTGTGGTGCCGTCAAGTGTGCTCAAATGTGAACGTATGAAACGAGACATTCGTCCAAGAATCTCCTTGTCGTCTGTATTTATGAGCCTTGACATGTTCATTATGAGTATTCCCTGTGATGAAGCGTCCAACGTGTTGAATTCCTTCTCGCACATCGTCATAAACGCTGCATCGTCATTCTTCACGCGGCACTCTATGAAACGGAACATCGGCGCATATTTTTTCGTGTTCAGACCAAGGTCCTGAATTTTTTTCTTCAGTGCCTGGTATTCACTCTCATTGTACTTGTTCGAACTGAGGATGTAGCCTGAGAAATAGCCGATCAGTGCAGAGTTGTAAAGCTTATCAATACGGTCATTAATGGCATCACGCACGGCAGGGTCGAATTCGTTGCGGTGCGCAACCATGAACTTACCTTTCGCGTCGTCGGCATTCATGGTATAGCGCGTGAATATGAAGGCATTGGGAGCCGACAGGCGCTGAGCGTCGGTGAGCGACGCAAAGTAATCGTCGATAATCTTGAAGCCTTCTTTTTCCTTGCCTTGCTCCATGTGATAGAACGCATAGTTGTTGACAAGCTCCGGCGTACGGTCTCCAGCCTTGTAACGTTCTTCCATGCGTGCCGGAGCCATGTCGGGATTCAGGTTCGCGGATATTTTCGCAATAAAGTCGGGACCATCCATTGCACCCTTGATTTCAGCCTGCACTTCTTCCTTATCATTGAGAATGATGAATGTAGGATAGGCTTTAACCTCGAAACGCGCGGCAAGTTCCTTTCCCTCTTTCTCAGCATTATACTTCACACATACGAATTTATTGTTCATGAAGTCGCCTACCTCCTTTTGCGGAAACACCTCGGTTGCCATTCGCTTGCAAGGGCCGCACCAGTCGGTATAGAAATCTATGAAAATCATCTTTCCCTCATTCTTTGCCGCAGCCACAGCCTCGTTAAAAGCAATATGGCGGAAGTTGGTCTGTGCGGGCGCACTAAGCCCCGTCACGCACAGCAGTAAACTAATCAGGATCTTCTTCATAATCAGTAATGATATTTCGTTTGCTGTTGTTTTAAATTGTAGAGTTACGATATTCCACCTTCATCACTTTCAACGGAGTGTGCCACACCTCTTTTTCATGAGGGGTTACTTCGATCTTGTTTTGGTCATCACTAATGGAGAACTTGCTCACAATGCCTTTTTCAGCCTGGCTGTAAGTAGCCACAATGAAGTCGCCTGGCTCGTTGTTGGAATTATAATCCATAGCAAGATAGGTGATTTCGGCACCAAAGTCTTTCAGCATCTTCGCGTCCTTACGATTATAGTCGTATGCCCATAGCTGAGAGCCGACGGAATAGAGGATTATAGCCTGCATCGAATAGAAGGCATAATGGCTCGCATTGGCAAAACCAGTGGCTACAGAGAGGTCAATCTCGTTGCCATAGTATTTAGCCGGCGTAGAAGAAGATAGCGAGAATCCGTAAACATAGTATTTGCCGTTGGCATCTGTCATCAGGGCGTATGAGCGTCCTGCATTGCCATATCCGTTTTCGCCATATACCAGTGTGCGCACGGGAGAGTACTGTGTCTGGTCGAAATAGAAAGGAGTTTCTGAGTCGCGATACTTGGCGCAATTGCTTGAATAGGCACTGTTAAGACCTACGAAGCAATGGTTGGTTTCGTCGAAAAACATCCATCGGCTTATATACCCGCTGTTGCCCGGATAGAAGACATAAGGAGCCGGCTTGAACAGCACTTCGCTGCTTGCCGAATAACGATTTATGGGGTTGTCGTATGCCTCCATGCTATACATAAGGCTGTTATTCTTGAATATCTCATTCTCAGTCATGAGAATTCTTGTTCTGCTCGACACATTCTGGTTGTTGCTGCCATAGGCATGGGGATACACGTCGATGACTTTGAGCGGATGGGTCACAGGTATGGTGGCGAAAATCATTTTCTCGCCAGTACGGTCTTCCAGTACATCAAAAGAGCCAAGAGAAGCAGAGTTTTCCACTTGATAAGATCCATTATCGGCAATAGCCCATAGGTTTACAACCTTATCATTATAATAGTAACCTGTAAAAACGAGGTTCTCCGCACCCTTCAGCTTTATGGAGTTTACGAAAATGTTGTTGATTACAGATGTGTCGCGCCCCTCGATGAAGCTCACGAAGTCCATGCCGCAAGTGCCGTCTTCCTTGTCGCCAAAGAGATAAAAACCGCGTACAAAGGGACTTGATGCCAAAAGGTTGGTGTACCTCTCATATTTCATCCCCGTTGACTTATCGGTCACCTGAAAATACAGTCTATAGTTGCCTGGTGCAAAGTCTACGGGTATATTGAGGTTCCGGTCGGTGCTAATAATCGTATGGGTGACTTTCAGACCATCACTTTCGCTGAAAAACCACTTGTACTCAAGTTGGCTTTCGTCAGTTCCGCTGACAGTTCCCAAAATCTCCGGCTTGATGGTCAGTGAGTCTGCGTATGCTATGCGCGAATAATCCTCATCTATACCAGAGATGCTTATATCGTTTATGGTGGCAGCGTCGTAATTGCCCTCATCTTCCACACACGACACCAAGCCTATATTTGCTATCATGGCAACAGCCATGATATATTTCATACATATCTTGTTCATAATCTTCCAGTGTTGTTTTTATTTATAATAGTCTTCTGGTTTTGTGAATGGCATCCATGCAGAACTGGCGTCAAGGTCGGCAATGGCACTGAAATACATCATAGTGCCGTCCTCCTCAAGCACCGGCTCGTGATTCTTTGCTTTCTCGAGCAAATACTTAGACATGAGATAGTCAATGGACTGCTGTCGCGCCATAGGCATGCGTTCTTCGGTGGTGAAGTCTTCGATGGTTGTGCCTGTGAGTTCCATGATGAGCCTGTACTTCTTAGCCGAGAACTTACCCCATAGTCCCAGTCCATTCTCGTCGTTGCCAATCCATCTTTCAGGACGCGTAAGCACATCATAGATGAAGATGTTGTGTACAGAGGCATCCTTGTTGTAGCTGAATTCATTTTTCTCAGGCTGAATGGTTATCTGAGGTCCGTCGCCAAACTGGGTGTACGGCAATGTGAACATGTTGTTTTCAACAATCTTCAACTGCAACTGTAGTGTATCGTCTTTCATCTCTGCCGAACGCTTGACCTTTAAGGTCACATTGGTGCTGTTTTCACCCGCCTTTATCACACAGTCTGTGGTGAGGTCAGTGTAATCTCGCCCATCCACGGCTGTAGTGCTGTCTGGATTGGCAATAACCTGGAAAGCGCGGTCATAGTCCTTGATGTTGCCAGTTGCCATAATCTTCAGCGACAATTCCGTCTCGTCCACCAGCAAATTGCCAAATGCTACGGCAGTATAATACTGATGTGGCCTTCTGTTTTGCTCTATCCACGAAGCCGACCTGCGCACATCGAAGTAGAGCGCGTCCTTGCCCTCATAGTCCATAAGTTCTTTCTCGCAACCAGTAAGCATCCACGCCCCGATAAAGAGCAACATTATGCTACTTATATAATTTTTCATAGCTTTCATAATCATGTTTTTAGTTTGTTGTCACACGTTTGTCTGTCTCAACCTTTGGCAGTGGCCAAACATAGTCTTGAGGAGTCATGCTGTCGGTTGTTCCCCACATAGAGAATGAAGTCCCGGAGAGTATCTTGCGCATGCTGTGACGCTTGTAATAGAAATAGAGCTGCCCTTCTCCTATTACCTCACGCGCAAACTCGGCAGTGATGTAGCTCTGCATGTCTTTGCCAAAAGCAGATTCTTCCAAGTCTACACAGTTGCGGTTGCGCCTCAGCTCGTTGACATAATCGAGAGCTTCCTGGGTGGACTTTGCGCATTCTGCGGCTATAAGGTAAATCTCGCTCATACGTATCAACGGTATCATGTAGCGGATTGAATTGTCGGGCACATCGGCATATTTGCTTAAGCACAGAGCCTTTTGCGTGGATGTGGATCCAAAATCATCTTGTTCCTCAAGCGTTTCTTCACTCCACATGTTGTCGCCTCGGCGCAAGTCAAGCTCGTCTGAATAGAAATATGGCATCTTGCCAGATTCATCGTTGAGACTTGAGCCTTTAAATGTAAGAGAATTGCTTATCCTCGCAGTTCTTTTGAAATAAGAGTCATACAGGTTCACTCGCGAGGTATTGTACAGACTGAACATCACCTCTGAAGAGAATATACGGTCGGGTTTGTCAGCCGACTGAACATTTGCTTTCGGTGTCCACGGGAACACTTTCTTCTCCTTGTTCTCACTGATGAGATTTGTGGCTATGGTGTATGCCTCGTCTTTGTCGCCCTTCCACAGATATGCGCGCGCCAAGAGAGCTTGTACGGCATAATAGTTGAGACGATACTGGCGATAACGCATGTCGGAACTCTCATTCGGATCATCTGAGTCGGAGTTCATCACACCGTCAGTGCGTATTTTGTCGTCTTTCAGCAACACGGCAGCGTCGTTAAGATCTTTTATCACTTTTTCTATTACCTCCTTGGCAGGCAGGATGGGCTGGATGTCCTTAGAAGTAGTTTCTTCATAAGGGATGGATAGTTGATCCTCCGTTTCGGCACTGTAGATAGGGCCATAGATACGCAGCAGGTCAAAATGCAACATTGCACGCAGAGCCAAAGCCTCACCCTTTACCATAGGATAATAGTTGGATTTGATAGCTGCCCCAGGCTTATCGCAATGCTCAAGCAGGTTATTGAGGTTGGCTATAAGGGAATATTGTGTTGTCCACAACGACCCTGATGTGCTTTCAAAATTGCTTTCGTTGAAGTTATAGTTGGCATAATCATAATAATTGTGCCTGCTGTTCTGCTTCACATTATAATATTGTGCCATGACATCGATGACACCCATACTTAGTATTGAACTGTAGTTCTCGTTCATTTTGGCATACACGCCATTGAGCGACGACACGAATCCAGAGTTGTCTTCAAACAACTTGTCTTCCATGATAGCGTCTTCCATGTCCACCTGTAGCCAATCGGAACATGAGGAAGCTGACATCACGACAAGGCATCCCACTGCCATTGCCTTTATTATATTCTTTATTTTCATATTTATAATTCCACTTTCAAGATTTTTAGAAACGCAAATTCAAGGAAGCTGACACGCTTCTCTGGAATGGATAACTTAAGCCTCGCTCCTCCTTGATGGTAGAGAGACGGAAAATATCGTTCATATACACCCTGAACATGAACGAAGTAAGCCCTACGGTCTTGAGCCACTTCACGGTAGTGTTTTCATATCCCAGTGAAATGCTCTTACACTCAAGCGTATTGTCATCGGCGATGAAGCGTGACGACATGTTTGTAACCGACGTATCATCGATGCGCTTGAACTTTGCCCTGTCACCAGGTTCCTGCCAACGATCGTATAAGGCACGCTTATCTTGGTTATAGCGTATGGCTGCCGAAGATATGTTTTCAACCTTGTTGAACAATGTCTCAAGGAATGCCTGCCCGCCCAGACGATAACGGAAATTCATGCCCAAAGAGAATCCTTTGTAGCGCACGTTTGTACCGATATACCCTTCCGCATCAGGCGTGAGGTCGCCGCAGACAACTTCGTCGGATGAATCCCATTTATAGGTATAGGAGCCATCCTTCTTTTGGAACACTTCATTGCCGTTCATCGGGTCTATGCCGAGTGAGCGCACAGCCCACATTGCCGTGGAGCTTGCTCCATCATAGTAACGCAGCAATGTCTGGCTGGCACGTCCTTCCTGGTTGTATTTTTCCAACAGGTCACCAATTTTATAGTATTCAGATTTAGTGTGGAGAAGATTGGCATTTACCTGCCAAGTTAAGTCACGGTTTCTTATGATGAAATAATTTGCCGTGAACGAGAAGCTATTGTTCTTTGTAGCACCGATATTCATTGGCACTGACGATGCACCAGTCGAGGTAGGCAGCTCCACTGCGAGCAACAACGGATCCGTCTTCTTGTATGTATAATCCACTGTCAACATCAGCCGAGAGTTGAACAGCTCTAAGTCCATACCTACATTGTGAGTGCGTGTACGCTGCCACTTAAGATTCTTGTTTCCCCACCGGCTAACCACCGTAGCGAGACCAAAGACGCTTGGATAACTATTGTAGTAGTTATAAGTGCTGTTGGCAATCTTCGCATTGAAATCCTGATACCCGGGATTACCAAGCGAGTAGCGCAACTTTAGATAGCTGATAGCCTTGATTCTCTTAATGAAAGCCTCGTTATGCACATTCCAGCCCACACCGAACGACCATGTCGTTGAGAAAGGATTGTCCACACCAAACACCGAGGCCCCGTCACTACGCAAGTTGAAATCGAGCAGGTAGCGCATGTCGTATGCATAGTTGCCGTTGAGATAGAAGCTTGCGGAACGTGTCTTTGATATAGAAGAACCAGGCTTGCCGCCATCAGGATAACCCGTCGAAAAGTTGGGGTTAGAAAAAATATCGCTTATATATCCACGCGCCGCATAACTATCTACATCGACATTCCTTTGGGCGAGCTGTGCGCCACCAAGCACATTATAGGTATGCACACCGTAAGTATCACCGTAGCTTGCTATGAGACTGCCATCAAAAGATGTGCTGCTCTGATTTTCCTTATTATAGGTACCGCGCTTTAGTGCTTCTACGCCTGTGAACTCTGAAGCGAACGGCGACTTGAATATCTCTGAGCCTTCACGCGATGTGGTAAGCCCAAACTTGCCCTGGACACGCACTTGGCGAATGGGACGGTACTCTGCCATGAAATTGTTGCGGAAAGTGAGAATGTCTCCCGTATTGAAACTCTTCTGACGGAAGTCCCACAACGGGTTGTAAACATTGGTCTCAGTAAAGTTTGAGCCAACGTATGTGTCAATGACCTTATCTACCTCACCGTTTTCATTATACTTTGGCTGATAAGGATTGGCTGTTGCGAAGCTGCTGAAAGGCACGACATTGTTTGAGATGTCGGTATAAGAAATGTTGGTTTGATTTGAGAAGTTGAACTTTTCAATACGATAGGAGAGATTTACGGTGCCATCGATATTTTTGCGGTCAGAATATTTCATCACGCCTTCATTGTTTTTAAAGCGGAATGTAAGACCATAACGGAAAGCGGAATCACCTCCCTCTGCATTAATGCTGTGCTCATGCGTAAAGGCAGTGCGCAGAGGCTCGTTCATCCAATATGTATCAAGACCTGCAAGGGCGTTTTTATATCTGGCATAGTATTCCTCGCGCTGTACGTCGTTGAGGATTTCGCCATTTTCATCAAGGCTACCGTAAAATCCCGACAGGCGTTCATACTGTAGCTTTTCTTTAGCGTTCATCAGGTTATAATCGCTCAAGTCTGCCCAACTAAGCAGATAGTTGCCGCTATAGCTGAAACGAAGCTTGCCAGCCTCGGGCTTTCTTGTCTCAACTACTACTACACCGTTGGCGGCACGTGAGCCATAGATTGCTGTAGAAGCAGCATCCTTCAGCAAAGTAATGCTTTCAACACGGTCCATGCTGAGGTCAGAAATGGTTTGCAACGTAGTCTCAAAGCCATCAAGTATGTAAAGGGGCTGATTTGACAACGCTGAATATGTATCAGACAGGCCAGTAATGCTGGTTGTCCCGTTTATCGACACATTCATCATGGTATTGGGGTCAGAGCCCATCAGGTTATTGTCCGCAATAACGAATGAAGGGTCAAGGGCACTAAGGCTTTGCAGAATATTCTGGTTGCCCACCGACTTAAGCTCGTCTGCCTTATAGGTTTTTGCCGAACCCGTGAAGCTCTCTGCCTTACGGGTGTAAATGCCAGTAATCACAGTTTCTTTCAGTGCCATTTCGTCGGCTTGCATACGCACTGTCAAGCGTTTTCCTCCGGACACCCTCACCTCTTGCTGCTTCATGCCAACGTATGTAAAAACAAGGGCATGTCTGTCAGCCGGGACATTTATTAAGAACTCACCATCGGCATTGGTGGTTGTGCCAACACCACTCATGCCCTTTATCACAACTGTTACACCAGGCAATGGCACATCTGAATCGTCGACAACAGTGCCTGTGTAAGTAGTTACATCAGTCTGTGCCGCCACATTCAGTGAGAAGCAACAGAATGAAAGCAAAACAAAGAAAAGTCTAAGTTTGCCATTCTTTCCTTTTAAATCGCAAAACATAAATAATTTTTTTAATTAGTAATAAATATCATAGGTGTCTCTCTTAATTCTTTCATAATTATTTGCAAAGGTAATATTAGCTTTGTAAATAATAGCAATTAACAATCTTAATTAATATTAAAACGGTTTAATCTCATGCAAATAACGTAAAGATTCCATGCTCACGACGTAGAGAAGACATCTTAATTTTATAGATTAGTCGAAAGTAAAGGGAACAAAAATATTGGGGAAACACCGATGAATCTACAGCGGCATTACCCCAATAGTCTTAGGTAAAGGTCTAATTGATAGTCCTGTATTGTCTAACTTCAATGCAAAGATAAACATTTTTAGGCAATTGGCAATGGCTTTTGCAATTTTTAAGTCATTAAATATTGCTTATGCCTTACCTGTGCCGAAAGGAGTAGCCGTAAGCCCACCACCAAGCGGGCCCTTTGGCTGCGGAAGCTTTATCTCACCAAATTCACGCTCATAGCGACTGATATTTTCCTGAAGGGCATAAAGCAGACGCTTGGCGTGCTCAGGAGCCATGATGACTCGCGAGAATATCTGCGGAGGTGCAATGGGGAGCATGTGGGCAAAGTCAATGACAAATTCACTGCTCGAATGGTTTATCATAGCAAGGTTGCTATACTGACCGTCAGCCACCTCTGGTTTGAGCTGTATTTGAACTTGATTTTGTTGCTGGTTGTTTTTGTTATCTGCCATAATAAGTGTTAATTTTAAGTTTATGTGGGGCAAAGATAGAAAAAAGGATTGGTAACACCAAAATATTATGTAAAAAATAAAGCACAGCCGTCATTTTCGATGACAATACCAAAAAATAATGCTATCTTTGCAAATAAAACGTAACCCTAAATGAAAATAAAGACTGGAAAGATGCCCTTCATGGGCTTTGAAACATACTACCGCATAGTGGGTGAGGAAACAGGGAACGTCCCTCTGCTACTCATTCATGGCGGGCCTGGCTCAACACACAACTACTTCGAAGTACTCGACTCACTTGCCGAGACTACCCACCGTCAGATTATATCATACGACCAGATTGGCTGTGGGGAGAGCTATGTAGAAGGACACAAAGAACTGTGGAACCTACACACGTGGACGGAGGAGCTGAAGGCACTGCGACGCTATTTGCACTTGGATAGCGTGCATCTGCTCGGGCAGTCGTGGGGCGGAATGCTTATCATATCCTATCTAATCGACAGCCAGCCTGAAGGTATTGAATCTGCCATTCTGTCCAGCACTTTACCTTCCAGCTCTTTATGGAGTCACGAGCAACAACGACTGATCTCCTTCATGCCAGAGGAAGAACAGTGCGCCATAAAGCATGCCATAGAAACGGGTGATTTCAATGATCCTGACTACCTGAAAGCCAATGAGCATTACACCATTCTCCATGCAGATGAGATTACAAACTCTACGCCCGAATGCTTCAAAAGGAAAAAACGCTTCGGCACTGAATCGTACATAGCTGCATGGGGACCAAATGAATACACGCCAACGGGTACACTGAAAGACTTTGAATACACCGACAGGCTACACGAGATTAAACAACCTACCTTAATAATAAGCGGCACTAACGACGAGTGCACACCTCTGATAGCCAAAACTATGCACGACCGCATACTTGCCTCACGTTGGGAGTTGCTCGATGGCGCAAGGCACATGACGTTCATTGACCAAACCGACCAATATAAAAGAATTTTGGAGCAATGGCTTGCCTCACATTAATGGAAAATTATACTGAAAATAGTTTGAAGTCTCAAAAACTTACAGTATCTTTGCCACATTATTTATAAATTGAAATACTAAACTGAAACTATAAAAGCTCAAAAACATTATGTCAAAGGAAATTGAAGTAAAAGAGTTGGAAGATGTCGTAATTCGCTTCTCGGGCGACTCGGGCGACGGCATGCAACTTGCAGGCAATATCTTCTCAACCATCTCAGCCACAGTGGGGAATGGCATTTCCACGTTCCCCGATTATCCGGCAGACATACGCGCCCCACAAGGCTCACTGACTGGCGTGTCTGGATTTCAGGTACACATAGGCAAAGGTAAAGTGTACACACCAGGCGACAAGTGTGACGTGCTTGTCGCAATGAATGCCGCAGCATTGAAGACACAATATAAATATTCGAAGCCGACGGCGACAATAATAATAGACACCGACTCCTTTGGGCCTAACGACCTGAAAAAAGCACAATTTACGAGCGATGACTACCTGGAGGAGATGGGGATCGATCCAGACAGAGTAGTGGCGTGCCCAATAACCCACATGGTGAAAGAATGCCTTGCTGACTCAGGCATGGACACGAAGTCTATCCTGAAATGTCGCAACATGTTTGCTCTCGGTCTCGTGTGCTGGCTCTTTAACCGAGACCGTGAGCTTGTGGCACAATTCTTGCGTGAAAAATTTGCAAAGAAACCAGCAATTGCCGAGGCCAATATAAAGGTGGTGAACGCAGGCTACGATTATGGTGCAAACACCCATTCGTCGACTCCACACACATATAGAATAGAAACAAAGAACAAAGTTCCTGGACGATACATGGACATAACAGGCAACAAAGCAACAGCTTACGGCCTAATTGCCGCTGCCGAAAAAGCAGGTTTAAAACTTTATCTTGGTTCCTACCCTATAACTCCAGCCACCGATATTCTGCATGAACTTGCCAAACACAAAAGTTTAGGCGTTATTACAGTACAGGCAGAAGATGAGCTTGCGGCTGCGTCATCGGCAATAGGCGCGGCTTTTGCCGGAGCCCTTGCCGCCACATCCACCTCAGGCCCTGGCATATGCCTTAAAAGCGAGGCTCTGAACCTTGCCGTGATTGACGAGCTGCCACTCGTGGTTATAGACGTGCAGCGTGGAGGTCCTTCAACTGGCCTACCTACAAAGAGTGAGCAGACCGACCTGCTGCAAGTACTCTATGGACGCAATGGCGAAAGCCCAATGCCAGTGATTGCTGCAACAAGCCCAACTGACTGCTTCGACGCAGCCTTCACTGCTGCCAAAATAGCTTTGGAGCATCTAACACCTGTAGTGTTGCTCACAGATGCCTTCATAGCCAACGGCTCATCGGCTTGGAAGCTACCAGAAATTGGCAAATTACCGGAAATTCATCCGCATTATGCCACTGAAGATCAAAAGTACAAATACACACCCTACTACCGTGACCACGAAACAAAAGTCAGGTATTGGGCAATTCCAGGACAGGAAGGCTACGCACATATACTCGGCGGACTGGAAAAAGACGGGAAAACAGGCGCAATCTCAACTGAGCCAGAGAACCACAATATAATGGACCATCTGCGCTCGGAAAAAGTATCTCTCATTCCCGTACCCGACGTTGAGGTGGAAGGTGACAAAGAGGATGCCGACTTGCTGATTGTGGGCTGGGGCTCTACTTACGGTCATCTGCATGCCACGATGGAACACCTTCGCCGTAAAGGCCACAAGGTTGCGTTGGCACAATTTAAATATATCAACCCTCTGCCAAAGAATACAGCCGAGGTGATGTTGAAATACCCGAAAGTGGTAGTGGCTGAGCAAAACCTCGGCCAGTTTGCAGCATTGTTGCGCATACGTGTCAACGGCTTTGTACCATACCAATACAATGAGGTGAAAGGACAGCCATTCGTGGTGAGTGAGCTCGTGAAGAACTTCGAATGGTTACTTACCCACGAAGTAGAAAAAGAAGGAGACTATTTTAGCTCAAAAGTACTGTAGCCTTTAAAACTAATTACTATCAAGAAAGCTCAATTCTCAAAGCTTAAAGTAAAAATGGAATATACACCACAAGATTATAAAAAAGGCCAGCCACGCTGGTGCCCAGGCTGCGGCGACCACAGTTTTTTAGCAAGCTTGCAAAGGGCAATGGCAGAAATAGGTGTGCCACCTTATGAGACAGCTGTCATCAGCGGCATCGGATGTTCAAGCCGGTTGCCCTATTATGTAAACACCTATGCCATGCAAACCATACATGGACGTGCAGCAGCAATAGCCACAGGAGCAAAGGTCGTCAACCCGAAGCTTACCATCTGGCAAGTGAGCGGTGATGGTGACGGTCTCGCCATCGGCGGCAACCACTTTATTCATGCCATGCGACGCAATATAGACTTAAACATGATTTTGCTCAACAATCGCATATATGGCTTGACCAAAGGTCAATACTCGCCGACTTCGCCACGTGGATTCGTATCAAAATCAAGTCCTTACGGTACTGTCGAGGATCCATTCCGCCCTGCAGAACTATGCTTTGGCGCAAGGGGACACTTTTTCGCACGCTCTGTAGCAAGCGACGGAGCCGAGACAGTAAAGATACTAAAGGCTGCCTACTATCACAAAGGCGCAGCTGTGTGCGAGATTCTGCAAAACTGTATGATTTTTAACAACGGAGCCTATGACCCTATCTATACACGTGACGGCCGTAAGAAAAATGCCATATACGTGGAAGACGGCAAGCCGTTGGTATTTGGTGAACATGATGAGTTCGGACTCGTGCAGGAAGGTTTTGGATTGAAAGTGGTAGAAATAGGCAAGGATGGCTATACCATTGACGATATTCTTGTACACGACAGCCACAACCCCAACGACACATTGCAACTAAAACTTGCCATGATGGACACACAGGAAGGTTTCCCCGTTGCACTTGGCGTTATACGTGACGTTGAAGCCCCGACTTACGACGAGGCTGTCAACGCACAAATAGAAGAAGTAAATGCAAAGAAACCTTATCACAATTTCACGGAATTGCTGGAGACAAATGATATTTGGGAGGTAAAATAAATTCCTACAATTTGTCACCATAGCACAAGTCACCAGCATCGCCAAAGCCAGGAACAATATACTTGTGCTCGTTCATACCTGGGTCTATGGCTGCACACCAAATAGTGGTCTTTCCTTCGGGGAAGACCTTTTTTATATGCTCTATGCCATCAGGAGTAGCTATAACGCAGCATACATGGATGCTTTTGGGGGTACCTTTGGTTAGGAAAGCCTTATAACCAAGCTCCATGCTTCCACCAGTTGCAAGCATTGGATCAGCTATGATGAGGGTCTTTTCGTCTATACTAGGTGTAGCAAGATACTCCACGTGTATGCCTACTTCATGATGCGCCTGATCTTTATACTCTCGATAAGCTGAAACGAAGGCATTGCCAGCATGGTCGAAAACATTGAGAAAACCATCATGGAAAGGAAGACCTGCCCTGAAAATAGTGGCAAGTACAATTTTATCAGTTGGAACATTAACTTTGGAAATACCAAGTGGAGTAGCAACCTCTTTTGTTTCATAATTGAGACGCTTTGAAACTTCAAAAGCCTCATACTCGCCCAAACGACGTATGTTATTACGGAATAGAAGACGGTTTTTTTGATAATTGATGTCGCGTATCTCGGCCATATACTGCCCAATGATACTGTTGTTGTCGGAAAGGTTAATAACTTCCATGTGGAACTTGTGTGAATTTAGAATATAAATTTATTTTTCAAATATAAAGTCAGTAAAAAGGGCTGAACTACGACGTAAATCGTTGCCCAACCCTTTCATGTAGTGTAAAATCTAATTACTTCTCAACTTCAGCCGGCTGTGCGAAGTCAAGTACATTTTTCTTGTTAGCTTGCATGCGCTCGTAGTCTTCCTTTGAGCCTACAATGAGCTTGTCCCACTGACGCATACCTGTACCAGCTGGTATAAGGTGTCCGCAGATGACATTTTCCTTCATGCCTTCGAGATGGTCTACCTTTCCACGTATGGCAGCTTCACAGAGCACCTTCGTGGTCTCCTGGAAGGAAGCAGCACTCATAAAGCTCTTAGTACCAAGGGCGGCACGAGTGATACCCTGTAGAATCTGGGTAGACGTTGCAGGCACTGCGTCACGCACTTGCACAGGCTTGAGGTCACGACGTTTAAGGCTGGAATTCTCATCACGAAGTTTGCGAGCAGAAACTATCTGACCCTTTGACAACGTCTCACTGTCGCCAGCGTCTACGACAACTTTCTTGCCCCAAATGCGATCATTCTCATCAGCAAAGTCTAGCTTGTCGACAAGCTCTTGCTCCAAGAAACTCGTATCGCCTGGATCATCAATGCGAACCTTACGCATCATCTGGCGGACGATGATCTCAAAGTGCTTATCGTTAATCTTCACACCTTGCAAACGATAAACGTTCTGAACCTCATTTACAATATATTCTTGAACAGCTGTTGGACCCTTAATGGCAAGGATGTCGGCTGGAGTAATCTCACCATCGGAGAGAGCCATACCTGCACGGACAGCATCATGCTCCTGCACAAGAATTTGGCGTGACAGTGGCACAAGATACTTGCGCTGCTCACCCGACTTAGACGTTATGATAATCTCACGGTTACCACGTTTTACCTTACCCATAGTGACCTCACCGTCAATCTCAGAGACAACGGCTGGACTTGACGGGTTACGGGCTTCAAACAGCTCTTGCACACGTGGAAGACCACCAGTAATACCACCAGCATTGAACACTGAGCGAGGAATGCGCACAAGAGTCTCACCTGTAGAAATGGTCTGTCCATCTTCTATGTTGGCTATGTGTCCTCCAACAGGGAAGTTGTAAGTACCAAGCACTTGACCATTTTCGTCCACCACATTCACTGTAGGAACAATGTTGTGGTCTTTTGACTCTATAATGATGCGCTCAGTCATACCAGAAGTCTCATCGGTCTCAGCCTTGTAGGTAGTACCTTCTATAACGTTTTGGAAATGAAGCTTACCAGCATACTCACTTACAATGACAGCATTGAACGGATCCCAACGGCAGATTACCTCACCCTTCTTAACATTATCTCCATCCTTGAAGAACAAAGATGAACCGTATGGCACGTTAAGGGTAGACAGGACAATATCAGTCTTTGGATCTATGAATTGAACCTCTGCAAGACGACTGACAACCATTTGGCAAGGTATATCTTTTTCACCACTCTTGTCAACGAAAGGCACTGTACGCAATCCGTCGAACTTAAGACGTGCATCATACTTAGAAGTGATACTTGCATTGGCAGCTGCATTCTCAGCCACACCACCAGAGTGGAAAGTACGAAGTGTAAGCTGTGTACCAGGCTCTCCAATAGCCTGAGCGGCAATCACGCCGACGGCCTCACCAATCTGCACCATCTTAGACGATGCAAGGTTGCGTCCATAGCACTTACGACAAACACCCTTCTTGCTCTCACAAGTGAGCACCGAACGTATTTCAACCATTTCAATGCCAGCCTTCTCTATAGCATCTGCCTTTGCCTCAGTTATCTCTTCACCAGCAGCAACTATAAGCTCATTGGTATGAGGGTTGACAACATCATGCACAGACACACGACCGAGTATTCTTTCAGCAAGTGTAGAGATAATATCATCGCCATCTTTCAAAGCTCGGCACTCAAGACCACGCAATGTTCCACAGTCATCTTCTGTTATAATAACATCATGGGAGACATCAACCAAACGACGTGTCAGGTATCCTGCATCAGCTGTCTTCATGGCAGTATCAGCAAGACCCTTACGAGCACCATGAGAGGCAATGAAATATTCCTGCACAGACATACCTTCCTTAAGGTTATTAAGGATAGGATTTTCAATGATGGAGTTACCTTCTGCACCTGCTTTCTGCGGCTTAGCCATAAGGCCACGCATGCCTGCAAGCTGGGCTATCTGATCAGCAGAACCACGGGCACCAGAATCAAGCATCATGAACACAGCATTGAAACCTTGGTCTGCCTCTGTCATGTGCTTCATGACTGCTTTCTTAAGGTTGTCGTTGACATGTGTCCAAGCGTCAATAACCTGATTGTAACGTTCCTTATCAGTGATAAGACCCATATCGAAGTTGGCAGTCACCTCATCAACTTCATCCTGACCTTTCTTCACTATCTCTGCCTTTTCTGGAGGAACGATGATGTCGTCAAGATTGAACGAAAGTCCTGCAAGGTATGACATACGATAGCCAAGGTTCTTGATGCCATCGAGGAAGGTGCAAGCACGCGCCATACCTACTTTCTTGATAACATCAGAGATGAGCTGGCGAAGTGACTTCTTTGATATAATACCATTGAAGAAGCCAAGCTCATTTGGAATGATTTCATTGACGATGATGCGCCCTACTGTTGTCTCAACAACATGTTTAACAGAATTGCCATTTTCGTCAATATCATCGACAAGACACTTTACCTGAGCATGCTCATCACAACGTTTTTCATTGAAAGCTATAATTGCCTCCTCTGGACCATAGAATGTAAGACCTTCACCTTTAGCTCCAGGACGAATCTTTGTGATATAGTACAGTCCAAGCACCATATCCTGCGAAGGTACAGTGACAGGAGCACCATTAGCTGGATTCAGTATATTATGGCTCTGAAGCATCAGAATCTGTGCTTCCAAGACAGCCTCGTTACTTAGTGGGAGGTGGACAGCCATCTGGTCACCATCGAAGTCGGCATTGAATGGAGTGCAAGCCAGAGGGTGCAACTGAATAGCCTTACCCTCGATAAGCTTCGGTTGGAAAGCCAACACTGACAAACGGTGAAGCGTCGGGGCACGGTTCAGAAGAACTGGATGACCCTTCATGACGTTCTCCAGAATGTCCCAAATAACAGGCTCACGACGATCTACGATACGCTTTGCGCTCTTGACGGTCTTCACGATACCGCGCTCGATGAGTTTACGGATGATGAACGGCTTGTAGAGCTCTGCTGCCATCAACTTAGGCAGACCGCACTCGCCCATCTTCAACTCAGGGCCAACGACGATAACTGAACGTGCTGAATAGTCCACACGCTTACCGAGGAGGTTCTGACGGAAACGACCTTGCTTTCCTTTTAGTGAGTCAGAGAGTGACTTCAACGGACGGTTGCTCTCACTCTTAACGGCACTTGACTTACGGCTGTTATCGAACAATGAGTCAACAGCTTCTTGAAGCATACGCTTCTCGTTACGAAGGATAACCTCAGGTGCCTTTATCTCAATAAGCCTCTTTAGACGATTGTTACGTATTATGACTCGACGATAGAGATCATTCAAGTCAGATGTAGCAAAACGACCACCATCAAGTGGAACAAGAGGGCGAAGGTCTGGTGGAATGACAGGAATAATCTTCATAATCATCCACTCTGGCTTATTCACATCTTTTGATGAACGGAATGCTTCTACAACTTGCAGACGCTTCAAAGCCTCAGTTTTGCGCATCTGTGAAGAATCATTGCCTGCACGGTCACGCAACTCATAGCTTAAACGGTCGAGGCCACTCACGCCCTTCTCATCCTCCTCTGAAAGCTCATGCAACAGGTCGAGAACAGCTTCTGCGCCCATTTTTGCAATGAACTTACTTGGATCCGAATCATCAAGAAGATCATTATCTTCATCAAGCTTGTTGTCAATGATGTCAAGATACTCATCCTCAGAAAGCAAATCCATCTTGTGGGATCCGTTGAGTTCCTCAACACCTTCAGCATCTTTCATGCCAGCAAGCTTACCTGGCTGAATAACTATGTATTTCTCATAGTAAATTACAGCATCTAGGCTCTTTGTAGGCAACCCCAACAAATAGCCTATTTTATTGGGCAACGAGCGGAAATACCAAATGTGTGCCACAGGGACGACAAGTTCAATATGTCCCTCACGTTCACGACGTACTTTCTTTTCCGTAACCTCCACGCCACAACGGTCACAGACTATACCTTTATAGCGTATGCGCTTATACTTACCACAAGCGCACTCATAGTCCTTTGTTGGACCAAAAATTCTCTCACAGAATAATCCATCACGCTCTGGTTTATATGTGCGATAGTTTATGGTCTCAGGCTTAGTGACCTCACCATACGAATTTTCCTTAATCTCCTCTGGAGATGCGAGACCAATGGTTATCTTCGTGAAATTTGTCTTTACCTTTGTATCTTTTTTGAAAGCCATATTCTTTCCTTATAGTTTATAGTTTTAAAGTTTGTAGTCTACCGTTTTCATTTAGATTGAACACGTATCATATAACCTAAGTAAAAACCATAGACTAAAAACTATGAACTCTTTTTACTCCATCTTAATGCTTAGACCGAGACCACGAAGCTCGTGCAATAGAACGTTAAGAGACTCTGGAATACCTGGCGTAGGCATCTGGTCTCCCTTTACGATAGCCTCATATGCCTTCGAACGACCATTAACATCGTCACTCTTAATAGTAAGCATCTCTTGAAGCGTATGGCTGGCTCCAAAGCCTTCTAGAGCCCACACCTCCATCTCTCCAAAGCGCTGACCACCGAACTGTGCCTTACCTCCAAGAGGTTGTTGGGTGATAAGACTGTACGGACCAATGGAGCGGGCATGCATCTTGTCCTCAACCATATGACCAAGCTTGAGGAAGTATGTAATACCCACTGTAGCTTTCTGGTCGAAAGGTTCACCAGTTTCACCATCATAGACGGTTGTAGAACATAGATTCGGCAGCCCTGCCTTATCCGTCCATTCTCTCAAATCGTCAAGTTTTGCACCATCAAATATAGGCGTCGCAAACTTAACACCGAGTTTCTTACCAGCCGCACCAAGAATTGCCTCGAAAATCTGTCCAAGATTCATACGTGAAGGCACGCCCATAGGGTTAAGCACCAAGTCAACAGGACGACCATCTGCAAGGAAAGGCATGTCTTCTGTGCGAACAATCTTAGAGACTATACCCTTATTACCATGTCGACCAGCAAGCTTGTCACCAACCTGTATTTTGCGCTTCTTGGCAATGTAGACCTTGGCCATCTTCAGCACACCTGATGGCAGGTCATCACCAATAGTTATAGCAAACTTACGACGACTAAGCTCTGCCTCCATTTGCTTTGACTTACGCATGTAGTTGACTATCAAACGCTGAATAAGATTATTAGTATGCTCATCGTCTGTCCAGTCATTGCTTTGGATTCCATCGTATTCCAAATTCTTAAGAGCTGCTATTGTAAATTTGCTGCCCTTTGTGATAATTTCGGCATTGGTGTAATCTTTTACCCCCTCACAAGTTTTGTCCTCAGTGAGTTGCATGAGCTTGTCAACAAGCATATTCTTAAGCTCGTCCTGCTTTGCCTCGTATTCTTCGTCAATCTTCTGAAGCATAACCTTATCCTGCTTTTTCGATTCACGATTCTTTATTGCACGAGAGAACAGCTTCTTGTCTATGACAACTCCACTTAACGAAGGATTTGCTTTCAATGATGAATCCTTTACATCTCCAGCCTTATCACCGAAAATTGCACGGAGGAGCTTTTCTTCTGGCGATGGGTCGCTTTCTCCTTTAGGAGAGATCTTACCAATCATGATGTCACCAGGTTCGACACGTGCACCAACACGAATTATACCATTCTCATCAAGATCCTTTGTTGCTTCTTCGCTAACATTAGGAATATCATTAGTAAGGACTTCAACGCCACGCTTCGTCTCACGAACATCAAGCGAATACTCATCAACATGGACAGACGTGAGAATATCTTCCCGCACCATACGCTCAGAGATAACCACTGCATCCTCATAGTTATATCCTTTCCAAGGCATATAAGCAACTAGGAGATTACGACCAAGGGCAAGCTCACCATTCTCCGTAGCATAACCTTCCGTAAGAATATCTCCCTTCTTGACACGCTGACCCTTATTACATATTGGACGCAAGTCAATGGTCATATTCTGGTTTGTACGGCGGAATTTTGGTATACGATATTCCTTCAATGCCGGCTCGAAACTTACGAACTCATCATCTTCCGAGCGATCATAGAGAATACGTATAGTAGTAGCATCCACATAATCTATAACACCATCACCATCGGCCGTTATCATAGTGCGTGAATCTTCGCACACCTGCTTCTCAAGACCTGTACCAACAATAGGAGCATCGTTGTGAAGCAAGGGCACAGCCTGGCGCATCATATTACATCCCATCAACGCACGGTGTCCATCATCATGCTCTAGGAACGGAATAAGACTTGCAGAAACAGAAGCTATTTGCTGCGGTGAAACATCCATAAGGTTGACATTACCAGGAGTCACTACTGGGAAATCGGCAGCATAACGACAATGGACAACATCACGCTTGAAAGTCCCATCAGAATTCAATGGGGCATTACCTTGAGCTATAAGCTTACCATCTTCCTCTTCAGCCGTAAGATAGACGACATGACTATTATCAAGGTCTACTTTTGCATCCTCCACCTTACGGTAAGGGGTTTCAATGAAGCCAAGTTCATTGATTGTTGCGTAAGTACAAAGAGATGAAATAAGTCCAATATTCGGGCCTTCTGGAGACTCAATTGGGCATAGACGACCATAGTGTGTATAATGTACATCACGAACCTCAAATCCGGCACGCTCACGAGACAAGCCACCAGGACCAAGTGCAGACAAACGGCGCTTATGAGTAACTTCAGCAAGCGGATTCGTCTGATCCATGAATTGACTCAGAGGATTAGTACCAAAGAACGAATTTATAACGCTCGATATGGTCTTTGCATTAATAAGATCTGTTGGTGTGAATACCTCATTATCGCGAACATTCATGCGCTCACGAATCGTACGACTCATTCGAGCCAAACCTACAGAGAACTGATTTGCCAGCTGCTCACCTACGGTACGAACACGACGGTTAGACAAATGGTCAATATCATCAACTGAAGCATTACTGTTTATGAGCTTTATGAGATACTTTATAATCTCAATAATATCTTCTTTAGTAAGGACACGTACATCAGGATTGATGTCAAGTCCAAGTTTTTTGTTGATACGATAACGACCTACTTCACCCAAGTCATAACGCTTGTCTGAGAAGAACAAATTCTGGAATACCTCACGTGCACTTGCATCATCTGCAGGATCAGCATTACGAAGCTGACGATAAATATAACGCACAGCTTCTATCTCAGAGTTGCTCGGGTCTTTTGCAAGAGTATTGAAGATGATTTCATATTTACTTGCAGCTTCCTCATCCTTATGGATAAGCACCGACGAAACACCAGAATCAACAATAGAATCAAAATTGTCTTCTGTTATCTCCGTCTCTCGCTCAAGAATAACTTCATTACGTGGTACGGTAACTACCTCACCCGTATCCTCATCAACAAAGTCTTCCGTCCAACTTTTCAGCACACGTGCAGCAAGCTTTTTACCTATAAGCTCTTTACGTGTCTTATTATTAACTTTTACCTCTTCACAAAGGTCAAATATCTGCAAAATATCTTTGTCACTCTCAAAACCGATAGCACGAAGAAGCGTCGTAACAGGCAATTTCTTCTTTCGATCAATATATGCATACATGACACTATTTATATCAGTAGCAAACTCAATCCAAGATCCCTTGAAAGGTATAATTCTAGCGCTATAAAGCGTAGTTCCATTAGCATGGACACCTTGACCAAAGAAAACGCCTGGAGATCGGTGCAACTGTGCAACAACCACACGCTCTGCTCCATTTATAACAAATGTGCCATTATCGGTCATGTAAGGAATAGTTCCAAGGAATACATCCTGTATGAACGTACCAAAATCCTCATGATCAGGATCTGTGCAATAAAGCTTCATCTTAGCCTTCAACGGCACACTGTAAGTCAGACCACGTTCCAAACATTCGTCGATGGAATAACGTGGTGGATCAATGTAATAGTCAAGGAATTCAAGAACGAAGTTGTTTCGGGTATCTGTAATAGGAAAATTCTCCGAAAAAACTTTGTATAAACCATCGTTCTTGCGTTCCTCAGCAGGTGTATCCAACTGAAGGAAGTCACGGAAAGACTTCAGCTGCACGTCAAGAAAATCCGGAAAAGGATAGGGATTCGGGACGCTTGCGAAATTGATTCTGTTATTTACAACTTGTGACATGTATATATTAGATGGTATAGAGAGACACAAAAAGGTTAGAACTCACCGACTGGGCAAATTCTAACCATTATAAGAATGATAAGAGTCAAATGTAAAATGACAACTTAAAAAAGTATCATTAAACAAATAACATTAAAATTTCTCAATTACTTGAGCTCCACTTTAGCACCAGCGGCCTCAATAGTCTTCTTGAGGTTCTCAGCCTCGTCCTTTGACAGGCCTTCCTTGATAGTAGCAGGAGCACTCTCAACGAGAGTCTTAGCATCCTTCAGACCAAGGCCACAAGCTTCCTTCACGGCCTTAACAACCTGAAGCTTTGTAGCACCAACATCAGTCAGGACAACATCAAAAGATGTCTTCTCCTCGGCTGCAGGAGCAGCACCAGCTGCAGGGCCAGCAACAGCAACAGCTGCAGCTGCGGGCTCAATACCATACTCGTCCTTGAGGACCTGTGCCAACTCGTTTACTTCCTTAACAGTAAGGTTTACCAACTCTTCTGCTATAGCTTTAATATCTGCCATTTTATTTTTTACTTTTTAATTTTTCTACTTAATATTTATTTTTGACTTTATGATCGCTTTAACTGCTTATGTTACTTACAGTCTAACAACCAGTTACTCAGCACGCTCGCCTAAAGTCTTAAGCACACCATGAATAGTGTTTGCGCCTGATTGCAGTGCAGAGATGACATTCTTTGTCGGCGACTGCAAAAGAGCAACGATGTCTGCAATAACTTCGCTCTTACTCTTAATGGCAGCAAGCTCGTCAAGTTTATCGGCTCCTACATAGAAGCCTTCCTCTGCGTAAGCACCTTTCAATGAAGGAACACCAGCTTTTTCGATTTCTTTATCCTTAAGGAGCTTTGCAGGAGCATTTGCAGTCTTTGTAAAAAAAACAGCAGTACTACCCTTCAATGTTCCATAGAGTTCAGAATAATCGCGCTCAGCTATTTCAAATGCTCTGTGAAGAAGTTTGTTCTTCACAACTATCATTTTAATCTCACTCTTGAAGCACTTACGACGAAGCGATGAAGTAGCAACAGCATCCATGCCCGTCACGTCTACCAAATAGAAGTGAGGATATTCCTCCAACCTCTTGCCAAGGTCAACAATAATAGTATCTTTTAATTCTTTCTTCATTTTTCCTTACTTTTAGAGTTAATCGAGTGACTTAGGGTCAACCTTGATACCCTTACTCATTGTACTTGAAAGGAAGATACTCTTAATGTACGTACCTTTAGCGGCTGCAGGCTTCAGACGAATAACAGTATTAAGGAACTCCTTAGCATTTCCATAAATCTGATCAGGAGTCATAGAAATCTTACCAATTGAGGTATGAATAATACCAGCCTTATCAACCTTGAAGTCAATCTTACCCTGCTTTACTTCCTTCACAGCCTTGGCAATATCCATTGTCACAGTACCGCTCTTGGGGTTTGGCATAAGACCACGTGGACCGAGAACACGGCCAAGAGGACCAACCTTTCCCATGCATGAAGGCATAGTTATGATAACATCAACATCCGTCCAGCCACCTTTAATCTTCTCGACATACTCATCGAGACCTACATAATCAGCGCCAGCAGCCTTTGCGGCTTCTTCCTGGTCTGGGGTGCAGAGCGCAAGTACACGCGTAACTTTACCTGTACCATTAGGCAGTGACACAACGCCACGTACCATTTGGTTAGCCTTACGCGGGTCAACGCCCAAGCGTACATCAATATCGAGAGAAGCATCAAACTTGGTCGTGGTAATCTCCTTTACAAGTTCTGAAGCCTCTTTCAGAGTGTAAGCCTTCCCTACTTCAACCTTGTCAGCGACTGATTTCTGATTTTTTGTCAGTTTACTCATTTTACTTAGTCAAATTGAAGTTTTACTTTGTTTCAGGGAAGTCCCCTTTTACACTGATACCCATGCTGCGAGCAGTACCGGCAACAAGCTTCATGGCACTTTCCACAGTAAAGCAGTTAAGATCTGCCATCTTATCCTCAGCAATAGCCTTTACCTGATCCCAAGTCACAGAAGCGACCTTTTTTCGGTTAGGCTCACCAGATCCACTCTTAACCTTAGCAGCATCCTTTAGCTGAACAGCTGCAGGTGGAGTTTTGATGACAAAACTAAATGACTTATCAGTGTAGTATGTGATAACAACAGGCAAAACCTTGCCGGCCTTATCCTGGGTACGAGCATTGAACTCTTTGCAGAATCCCATAATATTGATACCCTTGGAACCCAATGCAGGGCCCACTGGAGGTGAGGGATTTGCGGCTCCGCCCTTAATCTGCAATTTGATTAATCCAGCAACTTCTTTAGCCATTTCTTTTTAATCTAATTATTAAACACGTATAAAACCACAAAGCAGCCCGTAACAACTACTCAGTGATTTTTTCGACTTGTGCATAACTAAGCTCCAAGGGCGTATTACGCCCAAAGATTTTAACCATAACCTTTAGGGTGTGCTTCTCAGTGTTAATTTCCTCAATCACCCCCTCAAATCCACTGAATGGACCATCTGTAACCTTAACAGTTTCATCAAGAACATAAGGAACAGCACTGGTATCTCCTGCAATCCCTTCTTCCGCAGCTCCAAGCATACGATTGATTTGGGACTTAGGCACCGGTGTGGGATGACTTAACCCACCAAGAAACCCCAAACAGTTGGGCATGAAACGCAACGTGGAAGCAACATCTGCTGACATATCACACTCCACAAACAAATAACCTGGCAGAGAAACTTTTTCTTTCTCCACTATTTTACCGTTTCTGGAAACTGCATGTTTCTCCATTGGTATTAATACCTGGGAAATACGGTCAGCAAGTGTCTTGTTGTGCTTCATCTCAGCCTCAATGTACTCTTTCAGCTTAGCCTCCTTGCCGCTGATGACACTCATGACATACCATTTGTTGTTATTCGTATCAGCCATCGTACAAAAAGATTAACCTGGATAGACTACACCCATGAGATTCTTAAACACAAAATCCATGACGAAAACTACCACCGCAATGATTAGGGAAGCTGTTAAAACAATCACTGCACTGTGCGTAAGTTCACGTCCTGTGGGCCATGTCACTTTATGCGCAAGCTCGTCATAGCAAGCTTTACAATAATCAATAAACCTCGTGAAGAGATTTCCTGTCTTATTCATCTTTTTACTTATTAGCACGGGTTGGAAGGCTCGAACTCCCGACACCTGGTTTTGGAGACCAGTGCTCTACCAACTGAGCTAAACCCGTAAATAAAGCCTCCGAAGACCGCAGCCAGCGGAGACTTTAAATTATTGTAGATTAATCTTTATCTCTATAAAGACTTATCCTTCTTCTTCTACGTCAGGGAGAAGTTTGGTGATCTGGCCAGAGCCTACAGTACGACCACCCTCGCGGATAGCGAAACGAAGACCCTCGTTCAGAGCAACCTTATAGATAAGACGAACCTCGATCTCTACGTTATCACCAGGCATCACCATGTCTACGCCTTCCGGGAGAGTAATCTCACCTGTGCAGTCCATAGTGCGGAGATAGAACTGAGGACGATAGCGGTTACCGAATGGTGTATGACGGCCACCCTCTTCTTTCTTCAGAACGTAGATAGAAGCCTTGAAGTGATCATGCGGAGTGATAACACCCGGATGCACAACAACCATACCACGCTTAACCTCGTCCTTATCAATACCACGAAGCAACAGACCTACGTTGTCACCAGCCTCGCCTTCGGGCAATGTCTTACGGAACATCTCAACACCAGTGATGACAGACTTCTTGTTCTCACCAAGACCAAGCAACTGAACTTCGTCACCAATCTTGCACCTACCAGTCTCAATACGACCTGTAGCAACAGTACCACGACCAGTGATAGAGAACACATCCTCAACAGGCATCAAGAAAGGCTTATCAACCTCACGAACTGGCTCCTGAATCCAAGTATCAACAGCGTCCATGAGCTCCATAATCTTGTCTTCCCACTTCTTAACACCATTCAAGGCACCAAGAGCAGAACCACAGATTATAGGAGTATCCTCCTCATATCCGTAAGAGGTAAGCAGATCCTGTACATCCATCTTTACGAGGTCAATCATTTCCTCATCGACTTCAGGATCATCGCACTTGTTCAAGAACACAACCATGCGAGGCACATTTACCTGACGAGCGAGCAATACGTGCTCACGAGTCTGAGGCATCGGGCCGTCAGTAGCGGCAACCACGAGAATAGCACCATCCATCTGAGCAGCACCAGTAACCATGTTCTTCACATAGTCAGCGTGTCCCGGGCAGTCAACGTGAGCGTAGTGACGCTTAGCAGTCTCATACTCGATGTGTGCGGTGTTGATGGTGATACCACGCTCCTTCTCCTCTGGAGCGTTATCAATCTGATCGAAAGACTTCACTTCCTCACCGGTGCCGAGGCGCTCGTGAAGCACCTTCGAGATGGCAGCGGTCAGAGTGGTCTTACCATGGTCAACGTGACCGATAGTACCAATGTTTACGTGCGGTTTGGTGCGCACAAAAACCTCTTTTGCCATAGCTTACTTTTTATTTAATCGTTTAATTAATCAATAACTGATTTAGTTTTCCTCCGCGCCGTATAATACAGCAACTAAAGTAGAGCTGTAACTGAGACTTGAACTCAGGACCTCTTCCTTACCAAGGAAGTGCTCTACCACTGAGCTATTACA
>CAZZNO010000021.1:0-32064 GCA_964655685.1 uncultured Prevotella sp. | reverse complement strand
CTTCCTCAGCCTTCGGTTCTTCCTGTATGTCTTCCGTTTTTACTTCTTCTTCCTCAGCCTTCGGCTCTTCCTGTATGTCTTCAGGCTCTGCTTCTACTTCCTCGGCCTTTGGCTCTTCCTGTATGGTTTCAACCTTTACTTCTTCCTCAACCTTTGTTTCTTGTGCTGGCTCTGTCTTTGGTTTTTCTTCAGTCAGATTATATTTGTCGTCTATTTCTGAAAAATCTACGCCATCGTTTATTGCCACAGTTTCGAATTGGGCGAAGGGGCGGTTTACGTTATCACGCAAAGAGGCGTCGGGGGTAAATGATATTTTATCCCTGCCGTTTATTATAATTGGGTCGCCGGTGTTTACGTCTACACTTTTGCGTGAGGCTATTCCTATGACCTTAAAGGTTCCTAATCCCTTAATCTTGACTTGCTTATCAGATTGCAAGCCATCACCAAGCACTTCGAACATTGCGGCAACAAAGCTTTCCGCATCCAACTTGCTAAGTCCATGCTTGCTGGTCAAAGTTGCAGCTAACTCTTTATTTCCAGTCTTATTCATGCTCAATGGATTGTCTTCTTTAAGTTTTCTTTTATTGACGCTATTGGCTTGAAGTTTATGACAAGCTTTGGAGGTACCAACATTCGCTGTTGAGTCGACGGGTTTATGACGATGCGCTCAAGCCTTTTCCTGACTTCAAAACTGCCGAAGCCTGTTATCTGGACGGTGTCACCGTCTTCAAGCGTATGGCTCATCTGCTCTATTATGGTTCTGACCATCTGCTGAGTGTCGGCTTGCGTGTATCCTGTTTTCTGGGACAGCGCAGCTATGTAGTCTTTGTTGTTCATGGTTTTAAAGCATTTAGATAACTTTGCCGTATAGGTCAAATTCGTCACTGCCAGTCATAAGTACATTGTAAAAATGCCCGGTGTGGAGCTTCTTGTCGCTTGCTGGTATTAAGACTTCCGGATCTACTTCAGGTGAGCAAAACTCCGTGCGCCCTATATAATAATCGCCTTCTTTGCGGTCAATGATAACTTTGAAGGTCTTGCCAACCTTTTCAGCTTCAATATCGCTGCTGACTTCTTCTTGAACTGCCATAATGGTATCAAGGCGTTTTTGCTTTACCTCAGGCGGCACGTCGTCTTTATAATGCAGTGCAGAATAAGTGCCTTCTTCCTCAGAGTAGGCAAAAGCTCCCATGCGCTCAAAACGCTGTTCGCGCACAAAGCTTACAAGCTCGTTAAAATCTTCTTCTGTTTCTCCAGGAAAGCCTACCATTAGAGTTGTCCGAATATTGATTCCAGGCACACGTTGGCGAATGGTTTTTATCAATTCTAATGTTTCAGCTTTCGACACATGGCGATGCATGCGTTGCAACATGTGGTCGGAGATGTGCTGTAGGGCTATGTCAAGATATTTGCAAACATTGGGTCGCTCGCGCATGACATCGAGAAGATCGAGTGGGAATTGGTTTGGATAAGCATAATGTAGACGAATCCACTTGACTCCCTTTATGTCAGCCATCTTGTTTATAAGTTCGGCAATGCGTGGCTTGCCGTATAAATCAACGCCATAGTAGGTGAGTTCTTGCTCAATGACTTGAAACTCTTTTACTCCTTCATTTGCCAGTTCCTCTACTTCTTGGAGAATGTCCTCCATTGGACGACTTTTATGAGGTCCTGTTATGAGCGGTATTGCGCAATAGGCACAACGACGGTCACATCCCTCTGCTATTTTTATATAAGCGTAGTGGGAGGGGGTGGTGAGCTTCCTCTGTCCGTTGGCTGATACGCGCCGTGAGGTGAACGGATGATTGTCTTTTGTTTGGGCATTATTGCTTATTGCGGCAGGCCCAAGGTCGTCGAGGAGTTGTTTATAGTTGAATTTTCCATAAAACTTATCTACCTCCGGGATGTTGTCCTCAAGTTCTTTCTTATATCTTTGTGACAAGCAACCCATGACGTATAGTTTGTTGAGGCGGCCTTTGTTCTTTGCGTCAACAAACTCCAGAATAGTGTTTATGCTTTCTTCTTTTGCGCTTTCTATGAAGCCACATGTATTTATAATGGCTATCTCGCCCTGTGGACGTTTTGCGTCGTGGACACAATGATAGCCTAATTTCTCAAACTTACGCATGAGTTGCTCAGAGTCAACAAGATTCTTTGAGCAACCCATTGTGATAAAGTCTATTTGATTTTTCTTCATGAAAAGCAGTTATGCCGATATATAAAAGCTTAAAACAGTGAATCTACGAATTCTTTTTTGTTGAAAAGTTGCAAGTCTTCCATCTTCTCTCCAAGCCCAATGTATTTTACAGGTACTTTTAGTTGGTCGGAGATGCCGATTACTACACCACCTTTAGCTGTGCCGTCAAGTTTGGTAATGGCAAGTGAAGTGATATTGGTTACGGCTGAGAATTGCTTAGCTTGTTCAAAAGCGTTCTGTCCTGTACTGCCGTCAAGGACAAGCAATACTTCGTCAGGAGCTGTGGGTACAACCTTTTTCATGACCTCCTTAATCTTCTTGAGCTCATTCATAAGGCCTATTTTATTGTGCAAACGCCCTGCGGTGTCAATAAGGACGACGTCTGCGTTATTGGCTTTTGCGCTCTGAAGCGTGTCGAACGCAACGCTTGCCGGGTCGGCTCCCATTTGCTGCTTTATTACAGGAACACCAACACGGTCGCCCCATATTTGTATTTGCTCTACTGCTGCTGCCCTGAAAGTGTCGGCTGCGCCAAGGTAGACTTTTTTGCTTGCTTTCTTGAATTGATAGGCAAGTTTACCTATTGTGGTGGTCTTGCCGACTCCGTTTACGCCGACAACAAGTATAACGTAAGGCTTATGGTCGGTTGGCAAGTCCCAGTTGGAATTGTCATCAGAATTGTTTTCAGTAAGCAGGGCGGCAATTTCTTCTTTCAGAATTCTGTTCAATTCTGCTGTGGAAACATACTTGTCTCGCGCTACACGGTCTTCAATACGATGTATGATTTTCAATGTTGTATCTACACCGACATCAGAAGTTATAAGTACTTCCTCAAGGTTGTCGAGTACATCGTCGTCTACTTTCGACTTACCTGCAATGGCGCGTGTAAGCTTAGAAAATACGCTTTGTTTTGTCTTTTCTAATCCGTGGTCAAGCGTATCCTTATTTTTCTTGCTGAATAGTCCGAATATTCCCATAAAATAAAATTAGCTAATCTTTTTTGCAAAGATAGCATTTTATCGGCTAATTGCAAAGTAAAATTTTGAAAAACAGCTAATAATAATTAAGTATTGCTTTTTTAATAGCTCTTATCTATGATAGTCCATTCGTCGTCTGTAGTCAACTTAAATGAAGTGTCGCCAGAGCCGCTTGTTCCACCTGTGAAGAAAGCTCCTTTGTATTGCGTTATTTTGTTGCGGCTGATGGGAACATCTTCAAAGGTTTTGCTTGTTACTGTTTGACCATTGGCATCCAACGCGGTAACCTCCATTTTTAGTAAATTCTCGTCATCTTTAGGGAATGTGTAAACCTCGAAAGTGCCAGGTTTGCCAGTCTCCAGAACAGTAATGTTTTCTTCTTGTTTTGAATTGGCATTTCCTTTCCCTGTTAATGCGTTCAATGTAGAACTGCCGCCGGTATAATAGAATTTCATCTTTGCAACATTTGCCGGAATGTTGTCGGTAGTAACTAATCTGAACATTGCTACAGCCCTGTGCATGTTGACATCCTTTTCAAGGTTGTTTGCTACAGTGATGTTGTCACTCCAAAGGAAGGTGTCTGACATTTTGCCATTGTTGCCAAAGATGATTTTCTCGGGATCTGTGGCAGTGGGATTGTCTTTGCTGTTATATGCAAGTATTACAACACGATATGTGCCATTGCTTAATGATATGGAAACCTTTCCAAAGTCTTTGTCTGAAGATGTTTGTGACTTGTTTTGAAGCCTTTTACCACTATTGTCGTAAACTGCAAGGTAGATGTGGCTGCATAGTTCAGATATATCTGTGGATCTTGAAGAATATCCAATAGAAGAAAATGGGACTTGTTCTATTTGACTTATCTTGAAGGTAATAAGGCTCTTTTGACTTTGTTCTTCTTCTTTTCCATTCACGTCCTCTTCTACTATTTTCTGGCATGACACAACCAATAATAAGCAGAGTATCAATGTTGCTAATTTGGATAATTTCATCATATACTTTCAGCTCTTAAGTTTATTTAGGGCAAAGATATGGAAATAATGGCAAAGTACAATTTATGATGAATATTTTTATGAAAAATTAAGAGACCCTATAGACTCTCGTCTTCGGGCCTCTCTAAATGTCTTTTTATTTTAAGCATGTGCTTATGGTTCTTGAGCCATGCTTTTTTACGTTCTTCGTAATCGCGTTGATGTCTTTCCAAGTAATTGTCAGCCATCGTTTTACTTGCATTTGTCCAAGTTATATTCTTCTGCTAAATTCTATTTAAAGCGGCTATAGATTACGTCAATTTTTATAGGGCTGTTGTTTGAAGTACCTTTTACGAGCTTTGTACTTTCAAGTCCCATATTGTGTGTCACCTTTTGTACAGTTGCCGACTGGTTTGAAGATGAGCTATAGCCATAATAGTAATAATAGTATGAATTATAACTATTTGAGGTATTTGAAGTAGACGATGTTGTGACTGATACAGGTACAAGAACTACTTTATTCCAGTTGTCAGACCTTTGGCTTTGTGGTATCGCAGCCATAGCATTTATCATGCCAGAGATATTGTTGAATGTGTAGGTGTTGCCATTTGCATTGCCTGACGAACCGTAAGCCCACGATGTAAGATATGATGTACGGTTGTTGTACATTTCACCTTTCTCAAAGAAAGAGTAAATAGAATCTTTTGGCACCATGAGTACATATTGTGGAACGTCGAAGGCATATTGGCTTTGCGAGGAATTGTTTATGCGCTGCAATGAAAGCTTGGCTGAGGCAATATTAAAACCTGTGTGATTCGATGTTATATCATCTACAGGTAATGTAAGCTCAGTGAATATCCCTGCAGGTGTCTTAAGATACGTGCAGCTGTTGTCGGCTACAAGTGAACTCAATGTTGCCTTGTCATTGGTGATATTGGTAGTTTGCAGCACTTCGTCGGTCCCCCAAAACACTGTTACACCATTCATCACGCTGTCCTTATACTGCGTTGTAGTATTACCGTTTGTGGTTGAAGTGTATGGAACACTGGCAGTATATTTATAATATATAGTAAGCTGCGATGCATCAACATAAGCCATGTTGCCTAAGCCTGCCTTATGTTTAAAGTAAAAACCTGGAACTACATTGTTGCGGAAAGTGTAAGCATTCTTGAAGTTGGATGCATCTTCATAATACTTCTCTAAGATATAAGTACCGTAATTGCTGTATGTCTTCCCACTTTTGTCCATGTATGGATCATTGAGCTTTATAGTGATATAAGGCTCGTATGTGGAAGTATCACGGGTAGACTTAGGCACCATGAAGTCAGTAAGTGCATATACCTTGTCCTTGCTAATTCCGCCATTACGTATATAACCCTCTTTCATAGGGTCAAAATTGCTGTAGTACTCACGATTTTCGTTCATTGGCTTGTCCATCTCGTAAGCCGTGAGCTTCATTGTTGCGGTACTGTCGCCGTAAAAGTCTGAATAGAATAGACGTATTTCGCAGGAGTCAGCTTTGATTACTCCCTTCTGTGCATTTCCATTTTCATCATATACAGTCATGGCGCTGTGCTCAGGGAACTCATAATTTTCAAGGCAGTAGAATTGAGCCATGAAGTCGCCTGTGACATAAGCTCCGGTCTCTGGGTCACGTACTTTGCCGATATAGCCAATAGAGTTTCTTGAAAGCACAGAGTCAGCCAAAATGGATTTACTTTCTACATCGTATGACTGAGTTTGCACATTTACGCCATCAACAAGTTCGGAAAGTGACGAGCCTATTGTATCTGTTGTCTCTGTACAAGAGGCAAAAGCCACTATTGTAAAGAGGAGACCTGCAATCTTATTCAGTTTCATCTTTTTCTTTGATTATTCAGCCAAGAGCTTGTTATAAAAGTCCTTATATGCAGCAACATAGTTGTCGCCTGCATAAGCTAATATGGGCTTGTTTGCATTCTCAGCGTAAGCCTTAAGTTCTTTGTTGACTTCTTTGCCTGCTTCTATGACAGCGTCACTATAGTCGATAGCCATTTTGCCAAGTTCCAGGAAATCAAACTTTTCAGCATACTTGTCAAGCAGGCTCACTTTAGCACTGCCATATCCCACGCACTGCTTGAATTTGTCGCCAAACGTACTTCTAAATTGATTCTCAAAAAGTGACGTTATGACCTTCGTATTTGCGAATGTGGGATCCTCATGGTAAGCAGTCTTTACATAGAGTGGTATTACTCCTGCCATCCAGCCTTGGCAGTGAATGATGTCAGGAGTCCATCTCAGCTTCTTAACCGTTTCTAAGACGCCACGGGCAAAGAATATAGCCCTTTCTCCGTTATCGGCATATTCCTCTCCGTTTTCATCCTCGGTCATTGTGCGACGCTTGATGAAATAATCCTCATTGTCAATGAAATATACTTGCAAGCGTGAAACGGGTATACTTGCTACTTTTATTATCAACGGATGGTCGGTGTCGTCAATAACAATATTAAGTCCGGACAAACGTATAACCTCATGCAACTGCCCTCTGCGCTCGTTGATGTTTCCCCATTTAGGCATGAAAGTACGGACATCAAAGCCGTTGTCCTGCATTTGCTGAGGGAGGTTACGCCCCATCAGAGCCATCTCTGAATTGGGAACGTAGGGTACTATTTCTTGGTTTATGAATAAAATTTTCTTTTTGGCCATTATTTTATTCTCATATTATAATATTGGGTGCAAAGTTACGAATAAATAATGACAAAATGCCCGTTTTTGCATGAATTCACACAAAAACGGGCATTTTTATGGATGTTTAGTGGTCATTCCACTACAACCAATGCGTCGTCTTCCATAACGCTTTGGCCAACCTTTACGCAAACGGCAGTTACTTTACCGTCTTTTTCAGCCTCGATGTTGTTGGCCATCTTCATGGCTTCAAGCACAACAAGGGCATCGCCGGCTTTAACTTCATCGCCGACTTTTACGTTTATGGCAGTAATTGTGCCTGGCAGGGGAGCCTTGATTGCGTTTGCTACATTTACATTGGCAGCAGCTGTTGCTTCTTCTCCTTCTCCTGCATCCTCCTGCACGGGCTTGCCAAGTACAGGCTTTTTCTTTTCTTCCTCAGCGGGTTTCTCCATGCCCACCTCAAACTCCTCGCCGTTTACCTTAATGCTGGCGATGTTAGTTTCTTCGTTGATGTCGACAATTTGAACCTCATAGTTCTTGCCGTCGATGGTATATTTGAACTCTTTCATAGTCAGTTATGGTTTGAGCGTGAATGAAAGTTGCTTTGCGTCCCAAAGCGTTTGCTTAGGCTTGATGGTTATCACGCCTGGCTCTTTGTCGTGAACATTATTGCCCTGAAACTCATACAAAGCCAAGGCAATTGCAGCATATATGTTTTTATCCATTTTCCAAGTCTAAAAATTACATTGGCATGCAGCCATGTTTCTTTGCTGGTAACGACTGACGTTTGTGAGCCAGCTGAGCCAATCCGCGGCAAATGCGGAAACGAGTGTTGCGTGGCTCAATTACGTCGTCAATATACCCGAATTGTGCGGCCTGATATGGGTTGGCAAACGTTTCAGTGTACTCGTCTTCCTTTTCAGCAAGGAAAGCTTTTACGTCGCCACCTTCTTCTTTGACCTTCTTCGCCTCTTTACCACATAGTACTGCTACGGCTCCGCTTGCTCCCATGACGGCAATTTCGGCAGTAGGCCAAGCGAAATTAAGGTCGGCGCGAAGTTGTTTGCAACCCATTACGATATGGCTTCCGCCATAGCTCTTGCGCAGAGTTATGGTTATCTTTGGTACGGTTGCTTCACCGTAGGCATAAAGCAGTTGAGCGCCGTGCAGGATTACTGCATTATACTCTTGTCCGGTACCTGGAAGGAAGCCGGGTACATCGACAAGGCTAACAATAGGAATGTTGAATGCGTCGCAGAAACGCACGAAGCGTGCTCCCTTGCGTGATGCATTTACATCGAGTACGCCAGCATACGCAGAAGGCTGGTTGGCGACTATGCCTACGCTCTGTCCGTTGAAACGGGCAAAACCTGTGATGATATTTTTTGCAAATTTAGGTTGAACCTCGAAGAACTCACCATTGTCCGTAACAGCTGTTATGACTTTATACATGTCGTATGCCTTATTAGGATCATCTGGAAGAATATCGTTCAGGAGATCTTCTTTGCGGTCTATTGGATCTGTGCATTCCACACGTGGAGCTTCTTCTGTGTTGTTTGAAGGAATGTAGCTCAACAGTTTCTTTATCATTGCCATGCACTCCTCTTCGGTCTTTGCCGTGAAGCTGGTCACACCGCTCTTGCTTGCGTGTACGCTTGCGCCGCCAAGATGCTCTGAGTCTATATCCTCGCCAGTGACGGTCTTTACCACTTTCGGACCCGTCAGGAACATATAGCTTGTTCCTTCTGTCATGAATATGAAGTCGGTTAGGGCAGGAGAATAGACTGCACCACCTGCGCATGGGCCGAGAATTGCAGAAATTTGCGGTATAACGCCAGAAGCAAGTATGTTGCGCTCAAAGATTTCGCCATAGCCGGCAAGAGCGGAGATACCTTCCTGGATACGCGCGCCGCCTGAATCATTCATGCAGATTATAGGTGCGCCGTTTTGCATGGCCATATCCATTATTTTGCACATCTTTTGTGCCATAGTCTCAGAGAGCGATCCGCCATTGACGGTGAAATCTTGGGCATAAACGTAAACGAGACGTCCGTCAATGGTTGCGGATCCAGTTACGACGCCGTCTCCAAGGAATTGCTTCTTCTCCATGCCGAAGTTGTGGCAACGATGGAGTTTGAACATGTCATATTCCTCAAAAGAGTCCTTGTCGACAAGCATTTCTATGCGTTCACGTGCGGTATATTTGCCTCGGCTGTGCTGTTTGTCGATGGCTTTCTGACCGCCGCCGAGCCTGGCTTGTTCGCGTTTTTCGACAAGCTCTTTAATCTTCTCAGTTTGGTTACTCATAGTTTATATTTCTGTTCGTTGTTTACATTTTGGTGCAAAGTTACAAATTATAAATGATAATTTTTTCTTTATGCAATATAAAATAATGTTATTTTGTTTGTTATTGAAAATATTTGTCGTATCTTTGTACGCAAATTATAAAATTAGATTCTATCCGAGATTATGAAGCAGACAATTTTGGTAACAGGCGGCACGGGCTTTATAGGTTCACATACAACGGTTGAACTTATAGAGGCAGGTTACAATGTAGTTATAGTGGACGACCTTTCAAACTCCAAGATTGAGGTTCTTGACGGCATAGAAAAAATAACAGGTGTTCGTCCTGCATTTGAGAAAGTAGATTTGCGTGACAAGGAGGCAACGGAAGAAGTCTTCAAAAAATATCCCGAGATTAAGGGTATTATACATTTTGCGGCAAGCAAGGCTGTCGGAGAAAGCGTGCAGAAACCACTGCTTTATTACCGTAATAATATAACGTCGCTCATCAACCTGCTTGAGCTCATGCCTAAATATAATGTGGAAGGTATAATATTCTCATCGAGTTGCACCGTCTATGGTCAGCCAAAGCCAGAGAACCTTCCTGTAACAGAGGAAGCTCCTCACCAAAAGGCTACCTCTCCTTATGGAAACACAAAGGAGATAAACGAGCAAATTATACACGACTACATCCACAGTGGCGCTCCAATAAAGAGCATCATACTGAGATACTTCAATCCGATCGGTGCACATCCATCGGCTCTCATAGGTGAATTGCCAAATGGTGTACCAAATAATTTGATACCTTATGTCACGCAAACTGCCATAGGCATTCGTAAGGAACTTACTATATTCGGTAACGACTATGATACGCCAGACGGCACCTGCATACGCGACTACATATATGTAGTAGATCTTGCAAAGGCGCATGTGGCTGCCATGAGGCGTGTGCTTGACGACGAGGACAGCCCAGCTATTGACTATTTTAACATTGGCACTGGTCACGGCAACTCTACACTTGAGATAGTCACTACATTTGAAAAGGCAAATAACCTTAAGCTGAACTGGAAATATGGACCACGTCGTGAAGGCGACATTGAGAAGATATGGGGTGATTGCTCGAAGGCGAACAAGGTGCTTGGCTGGAAAGCAGAAACACCACTTGACGATGTCTTGCGCTCTGCCTGGAAGTGGCAGCTTAAACTGCGTGAAGACGGAGTGATGTAAAAGAAACATGTTGGCTTCAATTGCCAGCAATTTTGTGTTTGTGTTGTAGTGGGGCTCTGATGTGAATCAGGGCCCCACTTTTTTACTGTAAGTTAATCGTTAGGAGTAGAAGCATAGCCTATTGAGTTTAGTAATAGGTTAATTCTTGAAAAATATCGCTTGATTTTAGCGGTTTATATAAATAAAAGTCGTAACTTTGCAACCGCTGTCACGAGTTGGCAGCATAAAATTCAAACCATATTAAAAAGTTTTTTAAACACAATGGCAACAAAAATCAGATTGCAGCGTGGCGGTCACAAAGGCTATGCTTTTTACAGAATTGTGATTGCTGACGCAAGAGCACCACGAGATGGTAAGTTTATCGAGAAGATTGGTTATTACAATCCTAACACCAATCCTGCTACCGTAGATTTGAATTTCAACCGTGCCCTGTACTGGGTAGAAGCTGGCGCACAGCCTACCGACACAGTGCGTAACATTCTCAAGGGCGAGGGTGTGTACATGATGAAGCACTTGCGTGGTGGCGTGAAGAAGGGTGCTTTTGACGAGGCTACCTGCCAGCAGAAGTATGATGCTTGGAAATCTACCAAGGATCAAAAGGTCGTTGCTGAAAAAGAAGCTCAGAACAAGAGCCGTCAGGATGCTGCTGCAAAGGCTCTCGACGCAGAAAAGAAAGTCAACGAGACTATTGCAAAGAAGGTGGCTGAGAAGAAAGCTGCTGAGGCAAAGGCAAAAGCAGAGGCAGAAGCTGCTAAAGCTGCTGAGGCCGCTGGTGAGCAGGAAGCTCCAGCAGAGGAGGCTGCTCCAGCAGAGGCATAAGCTTTTCTTTGAAGAACTGAAAAATCAAGCCGTCGGATTTATATATCCGGCGGCTTTTTTGTGTTGTTGCTAATAGGCAAAAGAGAAAAATAATCCCTTATACTGCTCTGTGGCATATAATTTGTTGTAAACAAACAAGAAAACAATAACGAAATGGAGGACAAAGAAAATGGCATTTATAGATTATTATAAAATCTTGGGAGTTGACAAGAATATACCGCAGAAGGATGTCCGCAAGGCTTTCCTAAAGCGTGCCAAACAGTTTCACCCAGACTTGCATCCTGACGACCCCAAGGCAAAAGCAAAATTTCAGGCTCTCAATGAGGCTTATGCAGTGATAAGTGACCCTGAAAAACGTAAGAAATATGACCAGTATGGAGAGCATTGGAAAGAGGCAGATGCATTTAACCAAGGTGGCGGTACTGGTGGCGGTGGGCAACAGTTCCACTGGAGTTCATCATCGGGTGGAGACCCATTCGGAGGTTTCGACTTCTCAGGCTTTGGAGGTGGAGGCGGCTTCTCCAGCTTCTTTAACGACTTGTTTGGCAACATGGGCGGTGCTGGCGTACATCGCACTGACCGTGGAGGAAGGACAAGTACCGGTGAGATGAACGCAAAGGTGAACATTGATCTCTATACGGCTTTGCTGGGAGGCGAGGTGATTATACAGCTCAGTAATGGGCAGAAAATCAAGCTAAAGGTAAAGCCAGAGACTCAGAACGGAACTCGCGTGCGTTTGCGTGGCAAGGGCTATGACCGTGGCGACGGCACTTATGGTGATTTGATTATTACTTACAATGTTACGCTGCCAACCAATTTGACGCAACGTCAGAAAGATTTGCTCAACCAAATGAGATATGCGGGTTGACCTGTGCTGATGTTTTATGAATAATGTCACGGCGTGACACTGTGTGTGTCACGCCGTGATAGTGTTAGTGTCGCGGCGTGACAACGTGTGTGTCACGGCGTGACAGTGTGAGTTCCACGCCGTGGTAGTGAGGCTTCCGCGGCGTGGAATTTGCTTTACTACGACGTGGCAATCTTTTACAATCTGTTAAGTTGTCTTTTACAGCCCTTTATGCTTTGCCTTAATTCATTCTGTAAGTCGAATATTTGCAGTGTGATGGGTTGCCGCCAACTGTTGCCTATGGTCTTCTGCTTTTAATGAATTCCTCGGCTCTCTTAAGGTCGTCGGGTGTATCAATGCCAACTGTTTCCACGTTTGTTATTCCTACACGTATGCGATAGCCGTTTTGCAACCACCTCAGTTGCTCCAAGCTTTCGGCTTTTTCGAGTGGTGATTGTGGCAATTTTGTTATCTCTTGCAGTACTTCACGGCGGTAAGCGTATATGCCAAGGTGTTTGATATAAGGATAATGCTCAAGCCATTGGGCGCGGTCTATGCCACGAACAAACGGTATTACTGAGCGCGAGAAGTAGAGCGCAAAGCCGTTATTGTCGATTACTATTTTTGGTGAGTTAGTGTTTTCCACCGCTTCCATCGACGTGAATGGCTTGCCAAGTGTGGCTATTTGTGTTGAAACATCGTCAAATTGACGGCAGATTGTCTCTATCTGTGAAGGCTGTATGAACGGCTCGTCACCCTGTATGTTTATTATGATGTCGGCATCAGTTCCTATCTTTTCCGCAGCTTCTTCTATGCGGTCGGTGCCGCTCTTATGGTCGGCGCGTGTCATAACCGCTTTACCTCCAAACTGTTTCACAGCATTGAATATACGGTCGTCGTCGGTAGCTACCCATGCCTCTGGCAATACCTTTTTCACTTGTTCATAGACATGTTGTATGACCGGTTTGCCGGCAAGCATTGCCAAAGGCTTGCCAGGAAAGCGCGTTGACGCATATCGCGCCGGGATTATTGCAATGACTTTCATTTTATTGATGATTAAATGAGTACCACAAAGTTACAAAATCTTTTAAAAAAAGTAGTGTAATCGCAAATAATTCATTTTTTATTATTATCTTTGAACCGAATATAAATTTAAGCGAAAAGTAGTGAAGAAAAAGATATTAATCTCTTTCATGCTTGTTGTTTCTTTGGGCATAAGTGCCCAAAAAATATCCCTTGGCTCTTGTACAATTGAGGAGATGGGGGTGAAAGGAACCTACAAGGGACAGTTGGCTTCGGGTAAGCCGCAAGGAAAGGGAAGCGTGTTGTTTGAGAACGGCAACACCTACGAAGGTGATTTCGTGAAAGGCAAGCGACAGGGATATGGCGTTTATACTTTTGCCGATGGAGAAAAATATGAAGGCCAATGGTTGCTTGGGCAGCAGCATGGCCGCGGTACTTACTATTTCAACAATAATAATAAATATGTGGGTCTGTGGTTCCGTGACTTTCAGCAAGGTCATGGCGTGATGTACTATTTCAACGGCGATGTATACGACGGCGATTGGTATCACGACATGCGTCAGGGCAAAGGTAAGTACACCTATTCGGGTGGTGCTTACTATGATGGCCAATGGAAGAATGACAAGAAAGAGGGTAAAGGTTTTTTTGATTGGGGCGACGGCACTACTTACCGTGGCGACTGGTCTAATAACCAGCGTTCAGGTTATGGAGTGAATAAATATGCCGATGGCGACGTGTACAAAGGTCAGTGGAAGGATGACATACAGCAAGGACGTGGCATTTACGTTTTCCAGAATGGAGACCAATATGAAGGTGACTATGACCAAGGGGAGCGCACGGGCGAAGGCATATTCAAGTATGCAAATGGCGACCGCTATACCGGGCATTTCTCTGAAGGCGACCGTGACGGTGAGGGTACTTTTGTTTGGGCAAATGGAGACAAGTATGAAGGCTCTTGGAAAAATGACCAGCCAAATGGGCATGGCAAGCTGACTAAAAAGGATGGCGATGTCTTTGAAGGAGATTTTGTGAAAGGAAAGATTGATGGAGAGGTCATTATACATTATGCAAACGGCACCCGTTTCAAGGGAATATATAAAAACGGCAAGCGCAACGGCAAGTGCATAGAGGAAACTAAAGACGGCAAACGGTTTGAAGGAACCTACTTGAACGACGTACGTGACGGACGTTTCGTTGAGAAAGACCGTAATGGTCATGTTGTTTCCACCGGTCACTATGAGAGCGGCAGGCGTTTCAATGACCAGTAACTATAAATCAGAAAAGGTTTTATAAACTATACTTACTATGTCAGAACAAGTAAAGCACATTGGTATTGTGGCTCATGACCCTTATCTTGAGCCGTTTGAGGATGCAATCCGTGGGCGGCACGACCACGCTGTGTGGAAAATCAACCAATTGACTCAGAACGGCAAGCAGACGCTTTCCGATTTTGCGAGTGGTTATGATTACTATGGCCTTCACAAGGTTCGAGGGGGCTGGGTATTCCGCGAGTGGGCTCCAAATGCCACTGACATTTATCTTGTGGGCGATTTCAATGGATGGAAAGAGGTTGAAGCTTACCGCTGCAAGCGGATAGAAGGTACTGGCAACTGGGAACTGAAACTTCCTGCAAACGCAATGAAGCATGGCGACTTGTTCAAGATGCACGTGAAGTGGAATGGTGGACAAGGTGAGCGCATCCCTGCTTGGATCACGCGTGTAGTGCAAGACGAACAGACGAAGATTTTCTCTGCCCAGGTGTGGGCTCCAAAGAAATACAGGTGGCATAAGCGTGTTTTCAAGCCATCAAAGGATCCATTGCTTATCTACGAATGCCATATAGGCATGGCTCAGGATGCCGAGAAGGTGGGGACTTATACAGAGTTCAAAGACAATGTCTTGCCGCGCATAGTAAAGGACGGCTACAACGCCATGCAAGTGATGGCAATTCAGGAGCATCCTTACTATGGCAGCTTTGGCTATCACGTAAGCTCTTTCTTTGCTCCATCGAGTCGTTTTGGTACTCCGGAAGAACTAAAGGCACTCATAGACGCTGCCCATGAGCAAGGCATTGCTGTCATCATGGACATTGTGCACTCACATGCTGTAAAGAATGAAGTTGAAGGGTTGGGCAATCTTGCCGGTGACCCTAATCAGTATTTCTATCCTGGTGAGCGTCACGAGCACCCGGCATGGGACAGCCTTTGCTTCGACTATGGCAAGGATGATGTAATCCACTTCTTGCTTTCCAACTGCAAATACTGGATAGATGAATTCCATTTCGACGGGTTCCGCTTTGATGGCGTTACGTCGATGTTGTATTACAGTCATGGACTTGGTGAGGCATTTACTAACTATGGTGACTATTTCAATGGTCATGAGGACGACAATGCCATTACTTACCTTACTATGGCAAACAAGCTTATTCATGAGGTCAACCCCAATGCCATAACCATTGCAGAGGAAGTGAGTGGCATGCCGGGCTTGGCTGCTAAATTTGAGGACGGAGGCTATGGCTTCGACTATCGGCTTGCTATGAACATTCCAGACTACTGGATTAAGACTATCAAGGAAAAGAAGGATGAGGACTGGAAACCAAGCAGCATATTTTGGGAGGTTAAGAATAGGCGTGCTGACGAAGAAACCATCTCTTACTGTGAGAGTCATGACCAGGCTTTGGTGGGTGACAAGACCATCATATTCCGCCTTATAGATGCAGACATGTACTGGCATTTCAAGCATGGCGATGAAACCGACCTTGTGCGCCGTGGCATTGCCTTGCATAAGATGATACGTCTTGTGACTTGTGCTGCCATGAATGGAGGCTATCTTAACTTCATGGGCAATGAGTTTGGACATCCTGAATGGATTGACTTCCCGCGTGAAGGCAATGGGTGGAGTTATAAGTATGCCCGCCGTCAATGGGACTTGGTTGACAATCCTGAGCTTGATTATCATTACCTTGGCGATTTCGACAAAGATATGCTCAAGGTGATAAAGAGTGAAAAGAAGTTTAACCTCACGCCTGTACAAGAAATATGGCACAATGACGGTGACCAGATTCTTGCTTTTGAACGTGGCGATCTTGTGTTTGTGTTCAACTTCTCGCCAACAAAATCATACACTGATTATGGCTTCCTTGTGAAAGCTGGAGAGTATAAAGTGGTGCTCAATACTGATGACATTAAGTTCGGCGGCAATGGGCTTGCTGACGATTCTGTGGCGCATCTTACTAATTATGATCCTCTTTATGAGAAAGATGGCAAAGGCTGGCTTAAGCTATACATACCTGCTCGTTCTGCTGTGGTTCTAAGAAAAAAGTGAATAAATGACTCAAACCAATAAAAATGGCACACTTATCATGCGTACGATGTGTGCCATTTTTTTCCTGATTTTTACTTTCTTATATCTTTATGAATATCAGGCAGACATGCTGTCGGTAGTTCAACATGTACTGTCTCATGGGGCAACGCATTACAATCGCGCTGTCGGTGCGGTTATAATCACATTGCTGCTGTGGATGGTGCAGTTGGCAATTTATGCTTTGACAAAGCTCACAAGGCGTGGGCATGCCCTTACTTATTTTCCCTCGCTGTTGCTATTGGGAATTTTGACTGATGTATCGCCGGATATATACTATTGTCATTATATAGGCAATTGGCTTTGGATTTTTCCTTTGCTTATGGTTGTTTATGCCTTTGTAGTGTGGGCTGTGCGTCAATTGGAGCCAATGGAATTGCCTGCATTGTCTATTGGCGTGTTTTCGCGCATGACATGGATAAATATTCTGCAAATGGTGGCTATGGCGTTGATAACATGTGGAATAGGAAATTCTTCACAGGTATTTCATTATCGGTTGAGGGTGGAGAACTGCATTATGAGCGAGGATTATGCCGGTGCTGCAAAGGTTGGAGCATTAGATGCCAGGACAGACAGCAGCTTAACAATGTTGCGGGTGTGGGCTTTGTCGGAGCAAGGAAAGCTTGGTGACAATCTTTTTGAGTATTCGCTAAAGGGCAATTCTGATGCCATGTTGCCGAATGGAAGCTCTGTTAGATTGATGATGGCTCCTGAAAGCAAGCTTTATAAAGAATTAGGTGTGGTGTTTAGGGAGAAAATGCGTCCAGTAAAATACTTTGAGAAGCTTCATAGAGGACACTTTGCCACAAGAAAGGCACACGATTGGCTGCTCTGTGCTTATCTTCTTGATTGTAATCTTGAAGCCTTTGCAAGTGCTTTGCCAAAATATTATAAATTGGATGAGGCTTTGCCCCAAAGTTATCGTGAGGCGATAGTGCTATACAATCATATACGAAACAATTCTCGTATAGTTTACAGATGTCCTGTTTTAGATGCGGACTATGAAGATTTTATATCCCTTGCCCGCAAAATAAAAAATCCTCAAGAGCGTTTGACCACTCTTAAGGATAATTATGGAAAGACTTATTGGTATTATTTCATGAGCCAAAGGCTACAGTCTTCTCAAAGCTCCTAAGAGTTCAGAGTTTTCGCTCTTAGAGCCGATGGTAATGCGCAGGCAATCATTGCAAAGTTTAACCTTTGTACGGTTACGTACAATAATGCCATTCTCTACAAGATAATCGTATATGCCTTGTGCATCAGTCATCTTTGCGAGAAAAAAGTTAGCATCTGTGGGATAGACGGCCTGGCATTGTGGCAATAGCTTAAACGCCTCCATTAGTCGCCCGCGTTCAAGGAGAAGCATCTTCACCCATTTCTCCACTTCTTCTCTGTCTTGGATGGCTTCTATGGCTTGTTGTTGAGTCAGCAAGTTTATGTTATAAGGGTATTTGACCTTATTGAAAAGGTCTATTATCTCTTTGCTTGCGAATGCCATACCAAGGCGAATTGCAGCGCATCCCCATGCCTTGCTCATAGTGTTAAGCACTATGATGTTTGGGAATTCGGCAAGTCGCTTGCGGAAAACAGGCACAGTGGAGAAGTCACTGTAGGCTTCGTCTATTACAACAATCCCTTCGAAAAGTCTTATGACTTTCTCAACTTCTTCTACCTGCATATTGTTGCCAGTGGGATTGTTTGGCGAACAAATCCATATTACTTTTGTATGCTTGTCGCAAGCTGCAAGCAGCTTGTCGGCATTCATTTGATAGTGTTCATCAAGCAGTACGGGTTTGTATACAACATCGTTAATGTCGGCGCATACCTTATACATTCCGTATGTAGGCTCAATAGCTACTACGTTGTCTATTTGTGGTCTGCAAAACACACGATATACCAAATCAATAGCTTCGTCAGATCCATTGCCAAGGAATATACATTCTTTTGGTACACTTTTTACCTTTGAAAGGAGGCCTTTGAGCTTAAGCTGCAAAGGGTCTGGATAGCGGTTTAGAGGGGTGTTGTATGGATTTTCGTTGGCATCGAGAAAAACATGCGCCTCATGGCCCGAATATTCATTTCGGGCAGAACTATAAGGTGCGAGTTTCCATATATTAGGGCGAACTAAATCTTTGAGTTGCTTCATTTTGCATTGGGACTTTTAAAGATAATACGCTTTTGATTATGAGAGTGACTGGCTATTATTAGCGGTCATTTTTGTTTATATGCTCTATCCTTAACCTCATGGCGTTTGCATGAGCTTCAAGCTGCTCGTTTTCAGCCATACACACTACTGCTTTGCCAATGCTGCGTATACCATCTTCTGTAAGATGTTGGAATGTCACCTTGCGGTTGTAGCTGTCAAGATTAACGCCGTTGTAAGACAAGGCATATTGATGGGTTGGCAGCGTGTGATTGGTTCCGCTTGCATAGTCGCCGGCGCTTTCGCAAGCCCATTGACCGAGGAAGACACTTCCTGCATTTATTACTTTTTCTGCAAGCTCCTCATAATTATTCGTTGCTATTATTAAATGCTCAGGCGCATAGCAGTTGCTTAAATCCATTGCTTCGTCGTAGTCTTTGACAAGCACAAGCTTTGAATTTTCCAATGTCTTTGCTGCTATCTCACGGCGGGGTAGGGGATTGAGTTGCTTTGTGACTTCGTCTTTCACCTTGCTTAGCATTTCCTCGGAAGTGGTTATAAGTATTACTTGCGAGTCGGTGCCGTGTTCTGCCTGCGACAACAAATCGGCAGCCACATAAACAGGGTTGCTCGTCTCGTCGGCAATAACACAAACCTCACTTGGTCCGGCTGGCATGTCAATAGCCACGTCGCGCAAGCTTACTTGCTGCTTGGCAGCCATTACGAATTGATTGCCGGGTCCGAATATCTTGTAAACCTTTGGTATTGTCTCTGTTCCGTATGCCATAGCGCCTATGGCTTGCACTCCACCTGCTTTGTATATCTTGCTTACACCTGCTATTCTTGCTGCGGCAAGTATGGCAGGGTTTACCTTACCTTCACGATTGGGAGGAGTACAAAGCACTATTTCGCCACAACCGGCTATCTTGGCAGGCGTGGCGAGCATCAATACCGTTGAGAACAGAGGCGCTGTGCCACCTGGTATATATAGTCCTACCTTTTCAATTGGTATACTTTTCTGCCAACATGTTACACCTTTTGCAGTCTCTATTTTATGTCCTTCAAATTTCTGAGCCTCGTGGAAGATAGATATATTATGATGGGCAAGTTCAAGAGAAGCTTTCAGCTCAGGCGTTATAATAGACATGGCTTCGTCTATCTCCTGGGGAGTAACGGCAAGACTTGTGAGACTGACGTGGTCGAACTTTTCCTCATATCTTTTTACTGCGGCATCTCCTTGAGCTTTTACGTCGTCAAGAACGCTTTTCACTGTAGCGTTGAGCTTTGACAAATCAAGGTGCGGACGCTTTACGATTGATGCCCAATCACTTCTTGAAGGATATTTTATTATGTTCATAATAATCAGACAGTTTAGCTACAAAATCATTTTCTCTATAGGCGATACAAGTATGCCCTGAGCTCCAAGCTCCTTGAGTTTGTTTATAATTTCCCAGAAACGCTTTTCGTCGAGTACCGTATGAATGGCGCACCACTCAGGGTCATTCAAAGGAATTATGGTTGGGCTTTTTATACCTGGAAGCACGTCAATGATTTCTTTTATGCGATTCTTCGGGGCATTCATCATCACATATTTTTTGTCTTGGGCAGACCTGACGGCTTCGAAGCGGAATAGCATTTCGTTGAGAATAGAGTGCTTTTCCTCGTCCATTTTCCAGTTGCCTATCAGCAGAGCCTCACTTTGCATAACGACCTCTACTTCTTTCAGGTTGTTATGAACCAGTGTTGACCCTGAGCTCACAATGTCAAATATGGCATCGGCGAGTCCAATGCCTGGGCTTATTTCTACCGAACCAGTTATAACATGTATGTCTGCATTGATGTTGTTTTTGTTCATAAAACGGCGCAAGATGCCCGGATATGACGTAGCTATGCGCTTGCCGTTAAACCATTGCAAGCCAGTATAGTTTATACCTTTGGGAATTGCAAGCGACAGACGGCACTTGGAAAAGCCGAGGCGGTCTATGACTTGTGCATCTTCTTGTTTTTCTTCAAACTCGTTTTCCCCCACTACGCCAATGTCGGCAACGCCATTTGCTACGCTTTGTGGTATATCGTCGTCGCGTAGGAATAGCACTTCTAAAGGAAAGTTGCTGCTTTGTACCAACAGTGTGCGTTTGCTCGGTGTCACTTTTATGTCGGCTTCAGACAGGAGATTCATTGTATCATCATAGAGGCGTCCTTTTGACTGTACTGCAATTCTTAACATAAACTTAACTATTAAAAAACATTGCAAAGTTACTTACTTTTGGCGGTATATCCAATAAAGTTTGTAATTTTGTGACTAAATAGTTTATGAAGTTACATATTATAAGAATATTGATACCATTTTTGGTAATTATGGCATGTTCGTGCTCCGAACGTAAACGCCCGGAAATGACTCCTTGGGGGACGCCGCTCGGTGGCGACACAATACCACAGGAGAGCAGTTTTGGGCTTAATGACATTGTGAACAATGGCGAAATGATAATGCTTACGTTATCAGGGCCGGACACTTATTATGACTATCATGGTCATGGCATGGGCTTGCAATATTTACTGTGTGAGAAATTTGCTGAAAAACTTGGAGTTTCTCTGAGAGTTGAAGTATGCAAAGATACATCAGAAGTGGTGAAGAAAATTAAGGCGGGCGATGCAGATATTGTGGCTCTGCAACTTCCCGACACTGTTAAAGGGGTCGATTTTACTAATGTCAAAATAGACTCTTTGAAACATGGATGGGCCGTAAATGCCGATAACAAGGAGCTTGCACAAAGCCTTGACCAATGGTTCAATCCTGAGATGGTTGGGAAAATGAGGCGTGAGGAGTCTTTTCTTTTATCTGTTCGCAGCGTAAGGCGCCATGTCTATTCGCCAATGCTCAATCGTTCGAAAGGCATAATCTCGCGTTATGACCAATATTTCCAACAGTATGCGCCATTGGCTCGTCTTGACTGGCGCTTAATGGCTGCACAATGTTATCAGGAATCTACTTTTGACCCGAACGCCAAGTCATGGGCCGGAGCCTGCGGGCTTATGCAGATCATGCCAAGCACTGCCGATCACCTTGGGCTGCCAAGAGCTTCTTTATTTAATCCGGAGGAAAACATTGCGGCTTCAGCCCGTTACATGCAGGAGCTCGGGCAGCATTTTGCTGATGTACCAGCGTCTGAGCGAATATGGTATCAGCTTGCAAGTTATAATGGCGGTTTGCATCATATACGCGATGCTATGGCCTTGGCTCATAAGCATGGGCGCAGTGCAAACCGCTGGAGCGATGTGTCAGAGTTCGTGCTGAAACTAAGCCAACCACAATATTATAATGACCCGGTTGTGCGTAATGGTTATATGCGTGGCGCTGAGACTGTGGATTATGTGAGCCGCATACGCTCCCGTTGGGCTCAATACCGTGGCGTGGCAGGTGGAGGCAGCATAAAAGGATTTGTCACCACTCCGCAGCGGGCAAAGCGCAATTATAAATGGCACCTTTAATAGTCATGTAAGCTTCTGCGCGCTCATGCTGTTAAATAAAGCTTATTCTTTTGCATATAAAAAGTCCCAAGCTCGGAAAGAACTTGGGACTTTTAAATAGAGGAGGTGCGTGGCGGAGTCGAACCGCCTTAAGTGGTTTTGCAGACCAGTACCTGACCGTTCGGACAACGCACCATAACTGTTTTTGTGAGTGCAAAGGTAGGTATATATTTTTAAACCACCAAACTTTTCAATTATTTTTTGCCTTAATTCGATATAATCAGTTTAAGATTACCTCAAATCAATGACATCGGCTTTTGGAAAGTCTTTTGAATTGAATGTAAATTTACTGTCGGGCTGGTTGACTGCGCGGAAATTGCTAACGGCTATTTTTGTCCACGAGTCGCCTTGCCTCATTCTGACCTGCGATGGAATGTGCGAATGTTTGTTTATTGTAATGTAAACTTCCTGCACAGACCTCTTTTTGTTTTGGGCTGTCATGTGTATCACATAGTTATTGCCGTCCTTTGTCAGACCGAGGGTGTAGCCGTTTTTATACATTGACAGGAAAGTATATGGGTTCATGCTCATGCGCTTGGCCTCGGTAGGTGTGGATATGTTCACTTCGTTGGTGAGCTTCAGGTAGCTCCATTGCGTCTTTCCATTGTACCAAACAATAGCTTTCTTAGTCCTTGCCTGAAACATATTGCCTTTTATGGCAATAGTTCCCGACTGCGTGCCAATCTTAGAGTTAGAAGCTGTAAAGTTTGCCTGTGCGCCACCCTTACGGCCTACTATTGCAGCTGTCTTGTCAAGCTCTTTCATTGCCTGTTCTGCATTTTGCGCATGTATGCAAAGTGCTGAGAATATCAACAAACTGAAAAATAATAATTTCTTCATGTCTTTTGTTTTATTGTCTTTATTCTTTATAATCTTTTGTTTTACGCGTTTCCGCCATGAATGCGGTTAAGCAGAGTGCTGAGGCTATTCTCGTCTTGAAGGAGCACGTCTCGTGGCTTTGAGCCTTGTGCCGGCCCAACGATGCCGGCTTTCTCCAGCTGGTCCATCAGTCTTCCGGCACGGTTATAGCCTATTGAGAAGCGGCGTTGAATCATGCTTGTGGAGCCTTGCTGAGAAATAACTATTGCATGTGCTGCCTCATCGAAGTATGGATCAAGGTTTCCGCCATCGGCTCCCATTCCGTCAATTGCACCGTTGCTGCCGTTAGGATCATCAGGCTCCGGCAACTCCAATGGGTCTACCGGACCTGGTTGTGCAGCAATGAAGTCGTTTATGGCTTCTATTTCAGGCGTGTCGATGAATGCGCACTGCACGCGTACCGGTTCGCCGCCTCCAAGGAAAAGCATATCACCTTTGCCTACGAGCTGCTCTGCGCCTGTGCGGTCGAGGATGGTTCGAGAGTCTATCTGCGATGTCACGCGGAAAGCCATGCGCCCCGGGAAGTTTGCCTTTATGTTACCGGTGATGATTTTAGTTGTCGGTCGCTGTGTGGCTATTATCATGTGTATGCCCACGGCGCGCGCCAGTTGGGCGATACGTGCTATAGGCAGCTCGATTTCCTTGCCTGCCGTCATTATAAGGTCGCCGAACTCGTCTATGATTACAACTATATATGGCATGTACTCATGACCGTCGGTCAGGCGAAGTTTGTGATGGATGAATTTGTCGTTATATTCATCTATTTTCTTCACTTGCGCTTTCTTCAAAAGGTCATAGCGATGGTCCATGAGCTTGCACAAGGAGTTGAGCGTGCGCACCACCTTCTGCACATCGGTGATGATAGGTTCGTCCTCGTTCTCAGGCAGTGAAGCCATGTAGTGTGGCGCTATTTTGTTGTATATGCTGAACTCAACCTTTTTAGGATCTACAAGCACGAATTTGAGCTCGTTAGGATGCTTTTTGTAAAGCAATGAAGTTATGATTGCGTTCAGTCCTACGGACTTACCTTGACCGGTGGCACCGGCAACGAGCAGGTGAGGCAATTTAGCCAAGTCTACCATAAACACTTCATTGGTAATGGTTCTGCCGAGTGCCATAGGCAAAGCCATTTTAGTGTCTTGGAATTTCTTGGTGTTCAGCACGCTCTCCATTGACACTATCTGTGGCTTTTTGTTAGGCACCTCTATACCTATGGTGCCCTTTCCGGGTATAGGGGCTATTATGCGTATGCCAAGTGCGGACAGGCTAAGCGCAATGTCTGCTTCCAGACCGCGTATGCGGCTTATGCGTACGCCCTCTGCTGGAGTTATTTCATAAAGTGTGACAGTAGGCCCGACGGTGGCGTTGATCTTGCTTATTTTCACGCCGAAGCTTTTCAGTGCTTCTACGATGCGTGCGTTATTTGCCTTGATTTCATCCATGTCAATGGCGAGCTTGTTGTCATATTTCTTCAGCAATGAGAAGCTGGGGAACTTATAGTTCGTGAATGGCTCCAAGGGGTTGATAGGAGTGTCAAGAGAGACTGTGACAGGGGCTTTCGACGTAGCCTTTTTCTCAGTCTTTCCAGATTCTACCGTCAGCTCGTTGTCTCCGCTTTCTTCAGCTACCGGTTTGTTTACAGTAGGTTCTATAGGATCGGCTGATTTTTTCTCGCCTTGCGTAAGGTCAGTCAAATCTACCACATTGCCTGCCTTTAGTTCGTCGTCGTTGCCTTCCTCCTTCTCGTCAGTGCTTTCTTTTTCATCCTTGGAAAGAGTATCATCTTCTTCGGCATTGTCTTCTTCAGGTTGCTGATTGCTGATGGTGAATTTCACCTTCTCCGTGACATATTTCATCGGGTTAAGTGCCTTGCGGATTATTTCTATGGTCTCACGGCTCAAGTATGTCAGGAAGGCAATGGCTGTTAGTCCGAGCAGAACCATGAGCCCTGGTGAGCCAATGACATTCTCAATATGCTGCACGCAAAAAAGGCCGTGCTTGCCGCCGGGGTTGAAAACCGCTTCTCCCATGAATGGCGCAAGAAACTTTGCAAAGGCTATGGACAACCAGACCATGACGAACGCCAGCCCGAAGAACCATTTCAACAGGCTGACGGAATATGCCTTCATCAACTTCAACGCAACAAGGACGAAGAAGACCGGGATAAGAAACGATGAAAAGCCGAAGTTAATCGTTATCAGCTTATAGGATATTAGCGCCCCGAACGATCCGCAACAGTTCGTGAACTCGTGTTCGGTGTTCAGTATCTCCCACGGGCGCATGTTTTCAAGGACACTTTGGTCTGCCTTCCCCGTTGTGAGATAGCTTATCATTGCTATGACCATATAGGCGGCAAGCGCAAAGAAAACAAGCCCAATGAAGAAGTCTGTTGTGTCGTTTCCTAATTTATTTCGAAAACCGACCGCTTCGCCAAAAGACTTGGATTTGCGGCCAGCATTTTTTTTAGCCATATAACTCAATATTTGTTTTGCAAAATTAATAGATTTCATCGAGATTACAAAACATTGCAATATAAAAAAACGGTGTATTTTTGTCGGTCATTGACCGTTTTATAAAGAAAACTGACAAAAAACAGGGGCCTCCGAAGTAAGCCAACCAGAAGCCGGAAAGTTTAGCTTTTGACCAGCCGCGCCCTATCAGCAACATACGTTAGCCGCGCGAGCGCCACTTGTACGGCGTAATAGCGTGCTCTGTACGGCGTACATACGAAGTAATTACGGCGTAGATAAGAGGCATTTACGCCGTAAATAAGGTGTCTTTACGCCGTAAAGAATATAGTGCAAAACAAGGCGAAAGTGGCAGATTCTGTAATTAACTAATAAACAATAAGTTACAATCCGAGCTGAGAATCGCGTATTTGAAGCCAACCCTCTTCCTCTTTGCAAATTCGCGATTCTCAGAGAGGCCTTTGTAAATATCTTTCGACATAATAAAATGAATTTTAGCTGTTGTTTCCAATCAAAGCTACCGCTTTCTTAAAGTTTTAAAGCTACAATCTCTATACAGCAAAATCAAAGGTCTCGGCAAGCCTTCGGAAGGCAATTTTTGCTTATTTTTGCATTCTTTCTTCAACTTCATTGTATATGTCGCATCTTTTTTATACTTTTGCAAACTATAATTTCAATTTGATGAAAAAGACCATATATAGTCATTTCGACAAGAAAGAGATTGCTGCGCTTCCTGTAGTGGCTTTTCCTGGTCGTATTATAACAATAATAACAGCCGGCGAGGCAGAAAAGGCAGTAGATTATCTGCTGTCAAGCGACATATTGGGCGTGGATACCGAAACAAAGCCTTCTTTCCATCGCGGCAGGCAGCATAAAGTGGCTTTGCTGCAAGTGTCCAATCGTGACACTTGTTTCCTTTTCAGGCTTAACCAGACAGGCATCACCCCAGCCATTAAGCGGTTGCTTGAAGATAAGACGGTTAAGAAAGTTGGACTTTCCTGGCATGATGATATTAGAGGGCTTGAGGCAAGGGAAAAATTTGAGCCCGGTCTTTTCATTGAGCTTCAAGACATGGTCGGAGACATTGGCATAAAAGACCTTAGCTTGCAAAAGCTTTACGCTAACATTTTCCACAAGAAGATTTCGAAGCGTGAGCGTTTGACCAATTGGGAAGCTTCTACGCTCACAGAGAAGCAAAAACGATATGCTGCTATCGACGCATGGGCTTGCATCCAGCTTTATGAGGAGATTCTTAGGCTTGAGAACACAAATGACTATAATCTCGTTGTTGTGGCTGAGCCAGATAATCAGCCAGAGCCGCAAAAAATGGCAGTTGCATCGCCGGAGAACGTAGAGAAAAAGCGCAAGGCTCCAGGCAGGCGAAGAATGGTAGAAAAGGAAACACGGATAATAGACAAGGCTATATAATAATATGTATAAGAACATATATCTCAAACGCGGCAAGGAAGAATCTCTCAAACGCTTTCATCCTTGGATTTTCTCCGGGGCTATCCATCACATGGATGAAGGCATAGAGGAAGGCGAAACGGTAAGGGTGATAACGTCGGGCGGCGACTTCATAGCCGTTGGCCATTGGCAAAAAGGCACCATTGCGGTGCGCGTGCTTTCATTTGACGACATTGCCATAGACGAAAAATTTTGGGAAGGCCGCATTGCTTCGGCGTTGAAGATGCGCATTAGCATAGGCATTGCTGACAACCCGAGCAACAACACCTACCGCCTTGTACATGGAGAAGGCGACTACTTGCCGGGACTTGTCATCGACTGCTATGGCCCAACGGCTGTGGTGCAGGCTCACAGCGTTGGGATGCATGTTTGCAGGCATCAGATATGCAACGCTCTTTTGAATGTTATGGGCGAAAGAACCAAGAATGTCTTTTATAAAAGCGAAACCACGCTGCCGTTTAAGGCTGAACTTGACCATGAGAACGGCTTTTTGCATGGCTATACCGATGACAATACGGCTGTTGAGAACGGCTTGAAATTTCATATAGACTGGCTTCGTGGGCAGAAGACAGGTTTCTTTGTCGACCAGCGCGAGAATCGCAGTCTGCTTGAACGTTACTCTAAAGGGCGCAGCGCCTTGAATATGTTTTGCTACACAGGTGGCTTCTCTGTGTATGCCATGCGTGGTGGAGCCAAGCTTGTTCATTCTGTTGACAGCAGCGCAAAGGCAATAGAGCTGACCAAGCTTAACGTGGAGATGAATTTCCCTGGCGACGGCAGGCATGAAGCCTATTGTGACGATGCGTTCAAATTCTTGGACAGCCATGATGATAAGTATGACCTCATCGTCCTTGACCCGCCGGCGTTTGCCAAGCACCGCTCAGCTCTACACAATGCTTTGAAGGGCTACATCCGCCTCAATGTTAAGGGTTTCGAAAAAATAAAACATGGGGGCATACTGTTTACGTTCAGTTGTTCACAGGCAGTCAGTAAGGAGAATTTCCGCAATGCCGTATTCACAGCAGCGGCTCAGGCAAATAGAAGCGTGAGAATACTTCATCAGCTTCATCAGCCTGCCGACCATCCTATTAATATATACCATCCTGAAGGCGAGTACCTTAAAGGGCTGGTGCTGTACGTAGAGTAAATGTAAAGGGCTTACAGATCGTATTTTTCTAAGGCTTCCACACCTTTCAGCGTGCATAAGCCCCTCACTGACAGCATTATTATGTTGTGGAGAATCTGCTTCATGGTGTGATCCTTGAAAAGCTGGTTTTCCATGATGTAATCTACGATGCCGTTACTCATCTTGTTTATCAGCGAATAGTCAAGATCCTTCCTGAAGTATCCTTCATCAACACCGCGCTTGAAAAAAGCCAAAGTCTTTTTTTCTTCTTTCTTGTGGCTTTCGTCTATCCATTTTATTACAGAGGCATACTTGTGCAGGTCTGAATAATATTTTGGCGATATGCTGTTGAGCCTCACCATTTGGTAGCGGTAGGATTCTATGATAATGGCTATCACCGATGTATCGTCACTCACGAACTTGTCCATGCGATCCTTGAACTCCTTGTGCATTTGTTTTACGCATTCAAGCAGGAGTTGCTCCTTGTTGGCAAAAATTTCATATAGCGTGCGCTTCGATATTGTCAGTTCGTTTGCAATATCGTCCATTTTGACGCTTTTTATCCCTCGTGAGGTAAAAGCAGCCGTTGCTGTTGATATAATTTGCTTGCTCAGCGATAGCCTGTAAGCAGTTGTTCCGCCTTCATTGGACATAGTATGTTATATTTTTCTTGCAAAATTACAAAAAAAGACAAAACTCGCTTCCGTTTTAATGCTTTTTATTAATTTTGCATTAGAAAAGAAGATAATAGAGAAACATAGAATTTAAAGTTAAACTATCATGGTGAAAATTACCAAAGAGGCTGCCCTTGCTTACCACATGAATGGCAGACCTGGCAAAATTGAGGTAAAGCCAACTAAGCCTTACCGCACTCAGACTGATTTGAGCCTTGCCTATTCGCCTGGCGTGGCTTACCCCTGCCTTGAAATCCAAAAGAACCCGGATGATGTTTATAAATACACCGATAAGGGCAATCTGGTGGCTGTAATCTCAAACGGCACTGCTGTGCTCGGCCTTGGTGATATTGGAGCCATGAGCGGCAAGCCCGTGATGGAGGGTAAAGGATTGCTTTTCAAAATTTATGGTGGCATTGATGTTTTTGACATTGAGGTCAACGAGAAAGACCCTGAAAAGTTTTGTGAAGCAGTGGAGCGTATAGCTCCGACATTCGGTGGCATAAATCTTGAAGACATCAAGGCTCCAGAGTGCTTCTACATAGAAAACCGCTTGAAGAAGACCCTCGACATACCTGTCATGCATGACGACCAGCACGGCACGGCAATCATTTCGGCAGCAGGCTTGCTGAACGCCCTGGAGGTGGCTGGCAAGAAGATTGAGGAAGCCAAAATCGTGGTCAACGGTGCCGGAGCAGCAGCCATCAGCTGCACGAAGCTTTATTGTTCGCTTGGCGCAAAGCACGAGAACATACTTATGCTCGACTCACGTGGCGTTATATACAAAGGCCGCGACCATGTCAACGAGCAGAAGGCTGAGTTTGCCACAAGCCGCACCGATATTCACACTTTGGAGGAGGCTATCAAGGGTGCCGACGTGTTCGTGGGTCTGTCAAAGGGCAACATCCTGACGCAGGACATGATACGTTCAATGGCTGACAATCCGATTGTCTTCGCTCTCGCCAACCCTATTCCTGAGATTTCATACGAGGACGCTATGGCAGCACGTCCAGACGTGCTCATGTCTACCGGCCGTTCTGACTATCCCAACCAGATAAACAACGTTATAGGCTTCCCTTATATTTTCCGTGGCGCGCTTGACGTTCATGCCAAGGCTATAAACGAGGAGATGAAGCTTGCCGCAGTGAAGGCTATTGCCGACCTTGCCAAGCAGCCTGTTCCTGACATCGTAAACCAGGTTTACCATGTCAATGACTTGCAGTTTGGTCCTAAGTACTTCATTCCGAAGCCGGTTGACCCACGGCTCATCACCGAGGTGTCGGCAGCTGTTGCTAAGGCTGCTATAGACAGTGGTGTGGCTCGCCGCACAATTACTGACTGGGACGCTTACAAGGATCACTTGCGCGAGATGCTTGGTCAAGAGACAAAGCTCACACGTACCTTACACGCTACGGCAGCAATGCATCCTCAGCGTGTGGTGTTTGCAGAGGGTGGTCACCCAACAATGATGAAGGCAGCTGTGCAGGCTCTGCAAGAGGGCATCTGTCATCCTATCCTGCTTGGCAATCCGGACCGTTTGAATCGTCTTGCCAAGCGTTTGAAGATTGATTTGACCGGAGTTCAAATAGTGGATATGCGTGCAGATAAGGAGCAAGGGCATCGTGCAACATACGCCAAGCATCTTGCTGAGAAGCGTGCGCGTGAGGGCGTTACCTTTGAAGAGGCTTACGACAAGATGTATGAGCGCAACTACTTTGGCATGTCTATGGTGGAGCAGGGCGATGCCGACGCATTCATTACTGGTCTTTATACCAAGTACAGCAATACCATCAAGGTGGCGAAGGAGGTTATAGGCATAAGGCCCGAATACAGCACGTTCGGCACTATGCACATCCTCAACACTAAGAAGGGTGTTTACTATCTTGCCGACACGCTTATAAACCGCCATCCTGACAAGAACGTACTCTATGATGTAGCAAAGCTTGCCGCCCACACCGTCAAGTTCTTCAACACTGAGCCTGTCATAGCTCTCGTAAGCTATTCCAATTTCGGTACTGATACTATTGGTTCGCCAGTCAGTGCTCATCAGGCTGTTGAGAGACTGCAAAAGGAATATCCTGACATGCTTGTGGATGGTGAAATGCAGGTTAATTTTGCTCTCGATCGTGAGCTACGTGATGACAAGTATCCTTTTACGCGGCTTAAGGGAAAAAACGTCAATACGCTTGTGTTCCCAAATATGAATTCCGCCAACATAAGCTACATGCTTATGAAGGAGCTTGATCCGGACATTGAGATAATTGGTCCTGTACAGATGGGGCTCAACAAGCCTATACATTTCACCGACTTCGAAGCAAGTGTGCGTGATGTAGTCAATGTAACTGCCGTTGCTGTCATTGATGCATACGTAGACAAGGTTAAGAAGAATAAGAAATAAGTATTGGGTCGCGACGTAGTGTATAAGAAGCTCCTGCTGTCCGCTGCGCTCGTTGTGGCTCTGTTTGCCGCAAGCCTTTTCCTTGGTAGCGTGTCTATTCCTGCAAAGTCGGTTATTGGCACGTTGCTTGGGCAAGGTGGTAACTCTACGTGGCACTACATTATTATATATAGCCGTTTGCCGCAAGCCTTGACAGCACTGCTCGCTGGTGGTGCTTTGTCTGTGAGTGGACTCTTGCTGCAAACGGCTTTTCGTAATCCATTGGCAGCCCCGGATATTTTTGGAGTAACAGGAGGAGCTTCATTTGCCGTGGCTTTGCTGATGCTTGCACCGGGAATGGCATTTGGCGGCGTGGCTGGCAGCTTGTCAAGCGTGGTGGCTGCCTTCATTGGCGCTTTGGCTGTAACGGCATTGACATGGGCTTTCAGTCGAATGGTAAGAAGCAGTGTCGTCTTGGTCATAATAGGCATCATGGTTGGCTACTTATGTTCCAGCGGCGTAACGTTGCTAAATGCGATTGCTACTAAAGATGGCGTGAGAAGCTTCGTTTCATGGGGAATGGGTAGCTTCACTGGCGTGGGCATGGACGACATGCCTTTATTTGCCTCGCTCGCTTTGTTGCCCACGCTTGCGACGTTGTTTCTCATGAAGCCGCTCAATGCATTGCTCCTTGGTGCTAACTATGCCGAGGGGTTGGGCATAAATGCTAGGCATGTTCGCAACGTATTGCTTATCCTCACAGGTCTTCTCACAGCTGTGGTTACTGCCTTTTGTGGTCCTGTGTCCTTTATAGCTCTTGCTGTTCCTCATGTGGCGCGCCTTGTGATAAGAAGTTCTGATCATCGCTGCCTGTTGCCGGCAACCATTCTCATGGGTTCGGCTGTTGCACTGTTTTGCAATATTCTTACTACCATTCCGCTTGATGGCACGGTATTGCCTCTCAATGCTGTTACTCCTCTCATCGGCGCGCCAGTCATAATTTATGTCATTCTGAAAAAATCATAGACACA
>CAZZNO010000020.1:0-32993 GCA_964655685.1 uncultured Prevotella sp. | reverse complement strand
AGGATGATATATATGGTATTCTATTCGATGGCGCATGGCTTTGGGAGGAATATCTTAACACAATACTTTGTAGGTGCGGCTTCAACCATCCTCGAAACAAGAAGGGCGAAGGCGGTATCAGGGTCTTCAAGAACAGCCAGCTCCGCTTCTATCCCGACTTCTGGCGAAAAGACTTTGTCTTGGATGCCAAATATAAAAACTACGGGGAATACAGTGTGCAAAGTAAGGACTATCACCAGCTGATAGCCTACATGTACCTATTGCAAATGAAGCGTGGCGGTTTTGTGGTACCGTATGCAAATGTTCCAGATGCTAACAAGAAAGACTTGGAACTTGTAGGTTACGGAGGAAACATAAAAGTATATGGTCTTACCGTAGGAAATCAATGCGTCTCATACGCAGAGTTCGTAAATTATATGAACAAGGAAGAACAACGTTTAATAACAGAAATACGACATCAATAATTATATGGAAGCAAAAGCATACATAAGATACGATCAGCTTGAGGATAACTATAAAGTTAATTCTCCAGAACTGGAGCCATACGGCATCAACGGTGACAGTTACGACCTCATATCTGCTGTTGAAGATTTTATTGACGAGGTAAAATGCGCACAAGAAATTTTCGAGGTGGATGGTCACGATGAAGGCATGCCTGATGAAGAGAATCTGTACGACCTGCAATTGCATTTTATGATTAATTGCAAGGTAACAAAAGAAGAACAACTATATGTCAAAGCTGTCAACCTAATGATACGGCAACACCAGGGGCAGAAAGACAAGGCTGGAAAAGACTATTATTTTCATCCGGCAAGAGTATCAAAAGAATGTCTTGAAATAGAAGCTAAAATTGCGGCTCTTCTGCATGACACCGTTGAAGATACAGACTTGACCTTTGATGATTTGCTTCAAGCTAAATTTCCCCCAAGCATCGTAGATGGTGTAGATGCTGTTACTCGCAGAGACGGGGAAAGCTATGCAGACTTTATAGAAAGGGCTTCATACAATAAAATAGGTTGTGAAGTGAAAATTCATGACCTTGAAGATAACATGGACATCACACGTCTAACCAACCTTACAGATAAAGACCTTCACCGACTAAACAAGTATCTACACTCCTGGCGGTATCTGAATGGCTTGGAAGAAGATACTTCTTTAATTGCGGAATGAGTTCAAGGAAGATAGGCTGTAATATTAACAATGTAGGGCGATGCTTCATTCCAACAGCTTCCATGATTTTCCTGCTCGCCAATACACATTATTAATTTGCGTTCTGCCTCATTTATTTGGTCGGTACTTGGTCGGTCGGCTGTGTTGTTTTTCCCCATTCTTCCGGTGGCATCAGTACTCCGTCTTGTTTCTTTTCTCCGTCCACATCTTGAGCGCCTGCCTGCCTTCATCTGGCATGAGCTGCACCATAGGTTTCTCACGCTGTGCGGGGCTCTTGCCTATCTCCTTGTAGATGTAGGCATCGCTGAAGCCTGCCTCGGCGGCGTCGGTGCGGCTGGCGGAATAGTAAACGGTGTCAAGACGCGCCCAGTAGATGGCGCCGAAACACATGGGGCAGGGCTCGCACGAGCAGTATATCTCGCAGCCCTGAAGGCTGAACGTGGCAAGGCGCGAGCATGCCTTGCGTATGGCGTTGACCTCGGCATGCGCTGTAGGGTCGTTGTCGATGGTTACGCTGTTGCTTGCCTCGGCAATAATCACACCGTCCCTGGCTATCACTGCGCCAAAAGGGCCTCCACCCTTCCTAACGCTTTCCTCACTAAGGCGGCAAGCCCTGCGCATAAGTTCTTCGTTTGTCATAATGCTATAGTGTTTTCATAAACCGCTTCAGTACATCGCATTTCGTCACGAAATTGTCGACACTCGAAGCATTTGCTTTATAGAAAGAGGACAAGGCGGACAATGCTTTGTACTGGCGCGACTGCGGCAACGGGCGCAAATTGCTGAGGTCGTAGAACTGCTGCGTAGCGTCGTCCCAGCCAGTGAGATACCACGGCTCGCCATGCCTTATGAAGGCAAGGGCATATAGGCTCTTTTCCTTCAGCTGGAAGTCGGTGCTTTGTACGCTTTCGTCCAAAAGGCTGATTGTTTTTGCCACAAAGTCGAGATTGCCTGCCTGTGCGCTGTCCTGCGCCACGCTGATGCCGTATTGCGTCAGCCACCAGCAGTCGCCCTCATAGCTGCCCTGGTACCAGATGGTGGCGAGGCGGTATGCGGCACGGCGGCGTTCCTCGCCCTCACGCATGAGGGCGTATTGTTGCTGCATGGCGAGCATGTCGCGGCAGTATTGCAGCTTCTTGTTTTCTGCAATGGTGCCGGTGCTGCCTTCGACGGCATCGGCGGCTGGTGCAGCTTTCTGCTTGCCCATCCATCGCTCTTTGTTATAGTCGCAACCGATGGCGTAGGGCTTGATGTTCTGTGTGTTCAGGAAGGCGAGGCTCACTTTTTCCAAATAAGGTATGGCGTCGGCAAAGTTGCCTTGAGCAAGGAGCCGCGTGCCAATGATGTCGTTGTAGTAGGAGCTGTCACGATAAGCCCGTTGCCATGCATAGCCCTCCAAAGGGTCGGCAGGCTGGGATTTCAAGTATTGGGCGTAGCCAGCAAGGACGCTCACCGTTTGAGCTTCAAGTGTCTCAAAATAGATGTTTGAATAGTCTGAATTGTATGTAAAATCGCTGCTGTTTCCACTATTTGCCGAGCGAGAGTTGGTGGAAACGGACAGCGGGTCGGTTTCGTTCATGAAGCTCAAGAGCACCAAGGCAGCGTTCGCCTTGCCAGATGCCATGTATTTAGGCACCAGCCCGTTGTACACCATGCGCTCCTCCACATCACGGTAGTGGTCGGTGTCGTAGAGGGTAAGGCTTTTGCGGTCCTGCTGCGACTGGCTCTCAAGCCATTGCAGCTCTCCTGTGAGCCAGCGGCTGTAGTCGGCGGTAGATGGCTCGGTAGAGACGGAGTTGGCGGCGTAGATGGCGCGTGCGTTGTCCTTCATGCGCTGCGTGCCGCCCATCGTCAGGGCTTTGGCAAGGTCGCCCTTTGCCTCGGCATAGCGGTGTGTCTGGTGCTCGATGCAGCCTATGGCTGTCTGCCAAAGGCAGGGCACATTGGTCTTTCCCTCGCTGACAACCGTTCGTGCGAAGGCTATGAAGCGGTCTGCCTCGGCGGTGGTTATCTTCTTGGCGTCTATAAGTTTCAACCAGTCGGCAGCCTGTTGCTGTTCGTCGGTGCCGCCGCTGAAAGAGCTTTTGCTGAAGATGTCCATCGTCTCCTGCACGTTGTTCACGAAGTCCTGCACAAGATAGTTAAGCGTAGGCGAGTTTGGATTGGCAGCATACACCTTTTGTATTCCTGCGAGGTTGCGGTAGCCGCGCACACAATATTTAAGGCTCTGATAGTCTTCCTGCGAGGCGTAGATGTCCACAGCGCGGCTCTTGCTGCCCGTGCGCCACAGGCATCCGGCGTAGATGTTCAGCATTATGTCGCGGTAGCAACTCTGCGGCAGGCGGCGGGCTGAGGTCTGCCAATATGCAATAGCCTCCTTATAGAGTTTCAAGCCGAACAGGGCGCGCATGCGCATGAGCGCATACTGGCTGCGCAGGCGCTTGCCTTTGTACACCTTCGAAGCCTGGAGCAGGCGGCGCAAAACGGCGGGGCGGCGTGCAAGCTGCTCCTTCGAAGGGTAATACCAGCTGTCGTAGTCGATGTTGGTGTCGATATATTCGTTCAGCGCGCGGCAGTATCTCAGCAGCTCGGCGTCCTTTCTCTGCCGTGCCTTCTTCATGATCTCGTCACGGTTCCAGCTGTAGGTGGCGTTGTCATTGCCGATATATTGCTGCCAAAAACGGTCGGTGGCGCCAGTGAACCGGTCTTGCATGAGCGAGCGGTTGAAGACGGAAAAGAGGTATCGGTTATGTGTAGGCGCCTCGGAAACACACGCCCTTGCCGCAGGTGCAAAGGCAAGAAGGGCGGGCAGTGCCGCGAGGCTAATGTATCTCGTAAAAGTTTTCATAGCTGTTCAAGTTGAAACAATTTATATTTTTGTTGCTTAAGTCGTAAAGTATTATATCGTCGTTGGTGTCGCTCCGCGCCCTATGCACGGCCTTCATAGCCTCTCCATGAAGCCGAAGAACGCAGCCCGCGAGCAGCATGTTTTTTACTTTTCCGACGGCAAAAATAAGAAATCATTACCATTGCCACAAGCTTTTGCGCAAATTATTTGCTGCTTTTCATAAAATTATAGGGCAAATACCGATTTTTTATGTACATTTGCAACACTGATAAAACATTTTGGCAGGGCTGGCTAAAAGACACCAGCCTGCATTCATGGCATTTTTAGTATGAGCAACAAGATTGAGTTCGGATTTGCCGAAAGCCCTTTCGGCGAGATTATAGTAGCACGCACGTGGAACGGCGTTTGCGACTTGCAGTTTCTTGACTATAACCGCCTTGAAACAATACACGAGCTGGCAGGGAGATGGGGTGAATACACGCCGACCACGCAGAGCAACACAATGGCGGAGACCGTGGAGCGCACTATTTTCGAGGGCTACGACCATCCTGTGCAGCTCGACCTCAGAGGTACCGACTTCCAACTTCGTGTATGGCGCGAACTGCGCAACATTCCCTTTGGCTCAACAGCCACCTACCAGCAAGTTGCCGAGCGCATAGGCGAGCCAAAGGCGGTGCGCGCCGTAGCCTCAGCAATAGCCAAGAATCCTGTAGCCATGCTCGTGCCCTGCCATCGCATTATCCACAGCGATGGTACGCTCGGCGAATATCATTGGGGCAAGGACTTGAAAAAGAAACTCCTGCAATGGGAGAAGGAGAAAAGCTCACAGGCACGCCTATGAACCAAAACGCTAAAGATATTTTCGGGAACATAAGGACAGCCGTCATCAACGACAGCCTACAGCCATCTACACGCAACAAGATTCTGCACGAAACGCTCGTGCTGCTCTGCGCCGAGGGGCTGAAAGACACGCGCTACGGCTTTGGCGACCTCAACTCGCAGACCGAAAGCCTCATACGACTGCTCAAAATACCGGCAAGCGAGGCCGACGACATAAGGCAGGCGCGACGAGACAGCAACCATTCGAAACCACTACCTGCCGAATGCCTGCGACACGACGCCATGACCTTGGCAAGGCTCACGAGCCGAGTCTACAGGTGCAACATGCCCGCTGACCTCACAGCTATGTTGCCGCGACAGCCCGAAAGCCAACAGGACAGGCTAAGGGCAAACTCTGCTGACAAACGATGCATAGTGAAAGCTTTCGACGAGCACAAGATAAAGGTGATTGTGGATGAAGACGGAGCGAAGGGCGAGAAAACCGTAAACTACACCGAGAAAAACCAATATGCCCGCATGGAGTATCTATACCACATACTGAAACCGGGCATGCACCTTAACCTTCTCGATTGCCATACCGTGGGCAACACCATAACGCCGAGGCTCATCATTGTGGAGCCCGACTGCCTGATGGACATCTCCGTCATTGCATCATGCTTCGAAGACTATGGGCACCATCCGTTGATGTACCTTCTCAACCGCATGAAAGACAAGGCAAACACGCAACCAATACTGCTCGGAAACTATGCAGGGGCATGCCTCGACGACATCATTAACAGCCCGCAATTCTCAGCCTCGAAAACCCTCATGCACAACTTCCGCGACAAGGCTCTCGAATATGCCACGTGCGCCGACTTCGACGGGCAGAAGTTCAAGACCGATGCGGCAAGGCAGGCACAGAACCTCACAGCAATCGTTGCCGAATTGCGCAAGCACTACGATCTGACGAAGGCAATACTCGAACCGACCTTCGTCTGCGAAAAGCTCGGGCTGCAAGGCAGGGTGGACCTCATGACAACCGACTTCAAGCTGCTCGTGGAGCAAAAGTCGGGGCGCAACATCTACCTGGAGCGAAACACGAAGAACGCCCACGGGGCTAAGGTCTTGGAAAAACACTACGTGCAGGTGCTGCTCTACTACGGCATTCTTTATTACAATTTCCACGTGCAGCATCCCGACATCTACCTGCTTTACAGCAAATACCCGCTGCCAGCCGGGCTCCTTGCCGTAACCTCGCTGATGCAGCTCATCTACGAAGCCCTGCGCTTCCGCAACGAAGCAATGGCTATGGAGTTTGACATAGCCGAAAACGGAATGGAGCACGTCCTGCCAATGCTCACGGAGCAAACGCTGAACGTTGCGCACATGAGCGGCTTCTTCTACGACACATACCTGCGCCCACAACTAACAGGTCTTTTGTCGCCGCTGCAACAACTAAGCCCATTGGAAAAAGCCTACTTCTGCCGCATGACACAATTCGTTATACGCGAGAACATCATGTCGCGCGTTGGTGTGGTGGAAGGCACGGGTAGCTGCGTGGCAAACCTCTGGAACATGCCCATAGCCGAGAAGATAGAAACAGGCAACATCTACCTGCGACTCGAGCTCGACAGTTCTTCATGGGATGACGAAAAGGAAGAAAGCACAGGCAAAACAAGGCTGAAATTCAATATTCCCAACCAAAGCGAAGACTTCCTACCCAACTTCCGCCGCGGCGACATGATCTACGTCTACTCCTACCCGAGCGACGAAGAACCAGACGCAAGGAAAGCCGTACTGTTCAAAGGCTCTTTGGCTGAAATACACACTGACAGGATAGTAGTGGAGCTTGCAGACGAACAGCATAACAAGCAGGTCTTCAGCGCGCAGCCGTTCCAGGGCAAGAGCGTCAGCTGGGCAATAGAACACGCATCGAGCGATGTAGGAGGCAGCGCAGCCATTCGCTCCATCTACGAGCTCGTCACAGCACAGCAAGACCGCAAGAACCTGCTGCTTGGCATGCGCGCGCCTGAAAGCGACAAAAACGTGACTTTGGCACGGAGCTACAATCCAACAGTAGACGACATAATACTAAAGGCAAAGCAGGCACGGGACTTTTTCCTGCTCGTAGGACCGCCGGGGACGGGCAAGACATCGATGGCTCTGCAATACCTTGTAAAGGAAAGTCTGCCAAAGACAATGCTGCTCCTTGCCTACACCAACCGAGCCGTGGACGAGATTTGCGGCATGCTCACCGACAACAATATCGACTTCCTGAGAATAGGCAACAGCCTCTCATGCGCCCAAAGCTACGAACCATACCTGCTGCAAAACCGCATAGGCGAAAAGCATACGCTGAAAGACATGAGGCAGCTGCTGGCAGACGCACGAATCATCGTAAGCACTACGTCGATGATACAGGCACGCTCATACATCTTCAATATAAAGAGCTTCGAGCTGGCTATAGTAGACGAGGCCTCGCAGATACTCGAACCAAACATCATAGGACTACTCGCAAGGAAACAAATAGGCAAGTTCATCCTCATTGGCGACTACAAGCAACTGCCTGCCGTGGTGCAACAGGCTAACCGCGACAGTGCCGTCACCAACCCGCTGCTGCAAGCCATCGGGCTCTACGATTGCAGGAGCTCGCTCTTTGAACGGCTCATAAGGCAAGAACTGAAGGCTGGAAGAACCGACTTCATCGGCATCCTGCACCGGCAGGGACGCATGCACCCCGACATAGCCGAGTTTCCAAACCGAGAATTCTATTCTGCCGAAAACCTGCAGCCCGTGCCCCTGCCCCACCAACAGGCAGCGAGCCTCAACTACACCATGCCGTCACAAGACTCCGTCGACGACCTGCTGAAAAAACACCGCATGCTGTTCTTCGCGTCAAAAGACTGCCGACAACCGGAAATATCAGATAAGGTGAACGCCGACGAGGCACGCATCGTGGCTGACATACTGAAAAGGATTCACAGGTTCTATGGCAGCCGGTTCAACCCCGACAAAACAGTAGGCGTGATAGTGCCATACCGCAACCAGATAGCCATGATTCGAAAGGCTATAGAGGCAACGGGCATCAACGGGCTCGACAACATCAGCATAGACACCGTAGAGCGCTACCAAGGCTCGCAACGCGATGTCATCATCTATTCATTCACCATCCAGCAAACCTACCAACTCAACTTCCTCACTGCAAACACCTTCGAGGAAGGCGGCAGCCTCATTGACCGAAAGCTGAACGTTGCCCTGACACGAGCCCGCAAACAGCTTATCCTAACTGGCAACCCGCGCACCCTTTCCCAATCCAAACTTTTCAGCAAACTCATAGAGTTTGTAAAAGACAAGGGAGGGTATGTAAGTTAGGAGTTAAGAATTAGGAGTTAGGAATTAACAATACTCCTAACCCAATAAATCCTGCAAAATAGGGAAAACCGAATGAGAAAATAGGGATTTCCCCCGTAGGAAGCTGTAACTTTTCAAGTATCTTTGCGTCATAATAACAAAAAACGAACAGTTTCAACTTAAATAACAAGGACAAAATGAAAAAGTTTTTAGTTTCTGCCCTGATGCTCATCGCAGCATCTACAGCAACATTCGCACAGCATGCCGTAGGCAGCCTTACGCTCCAGCCTAAGGTCGGTGTAAATATTGCAAGCCTGACAAAATCGGACGGCGCAGACCCACGCTGGGGCTTCGTCGGAGGCGCAGAGTTCGAATATCAGGCAACGGACATTTTCAGCCTCAGTGCTGGACTGCTCTATTCTATGCAAGGCAATAAATACAAAGACGGCGGCAGCACTTATACCCAAAAGCTCGACTACCTTAACATCCCTATCCTCGCCAACGTGTATATGACAAAGGGACTTGCCGTGAAGGTAGGTTTGCAACCCGCCATCAACGTGAACGCTTCTGAAAAAACATCAGCAGGAAACGCAAGCGTGTCAAGGGATTTCAGCGCCAAAGACTTCGAACTGTCCATCCCTATCGGCTTGAGCTACGAACTCCCATCTACACCGCTGGTAATCGACGCACGCTACAACTGGGGCGTAACAAAAGTAGTAGACGACGCATTGCCAAAGAACAGCGTCTTCCAAATAACAATTGGCTACAAATTTGACCTATAAACCTGCCGTGCACATGCTTTTTAAGTAAAAATAAACGGGAAAAAATTTGCACAAATCAAAATAAAGCCCTAAATTTGCAAACCATATAGACAATGCAGATTTAAGGTGGAGAGAATTCCGACATTCCACGAGGATGTCGGAATTCTTTTCGTTTTTTCTGTATTTTTTTGGAAAACAAAAATAATTTAAAAAACAATAAGATTATGGCTTACATGTCACAGGAAGGCTACGACAAACTCGTGGCAGAGGTTCGCAGACTCGAATCTGTAGAGCGTCCCAAGGCTTCTGCGGCTATTGCCGAAGCTGCCGACAAAGGCGACTTAAGTGAAAATTCAGAATATGATGCAGCAAAGGAGGCGCAGGCTCACCTCGAAGCAAAGATAAACGAGCTGAAGCTGACAATAGCACAGGCAAAAATAGTAGACACAAGTCGCCTCAAAAGCGACGAGGTGCAGATAATGTCTAAAGTAAAGATAACCAACCTCGCCAACAACAAGTCAATGACCTACACCATCGTCTCTGAAAGCGAGGCTAACCTCAAGCAGGGCAAGATAAGCATCAAGACCCCAATAGCACAAGGACTACTCAACAAGCACGTGGGCGACGAGGTTGACATTAAAGTGCCGCGCGGCGTCATAAAGCTGAGAATAGACGAAATAAGCGTAGGAGCATAAGAAAAAGTGAAAGCCTCCAAGCTCACGGCTTGAAGGGGTAAAAATATATAATATGAGTACACTGTTCAGTAAAATAGCTGCCGGCGAAATACCCAGCTACAAATGCGCTGAAAGCGACAAGTTCTACGCTTTCCTTGATATTAACCCCGTGAAGCAGGGGCACACGCTCGTTATCCCCCGCAAAGAGGTTGATTATATCTTCGACATGAGCGACGAAGACCTTGCCGAATTCGAAGTCTTCGCAAAGAAAGTGGCAATAGCTATCCGCCGCGCCTTCCCATGCAAGAAGGTTGCGCAGGTAGTGCTGGGCTTGGAAGTAAACCACGCCCACATCCACCTCATCCCCATCGACACCGAAGCCGACGTAGACTTCCATAAGCACGTTAAGTTCTCCGACGATGAGATGAAAGCCACGGCTGAAAAGATTTACGCCGAGTTCTGCAAAGAATAAGGCACGTACTCCCCTTCCTCCCCATCATAAAAAGAACCTGGAGATACCGCAAGCCCCGCCTCATCCTACAAAAAAGATGAGGCGGGGCTTGCGGTATTTAATGCCAGTCGTGCTCCCCATAGGTGGCGAGGCAATTCTCTGTATTATTTATAGAGGAAGCACCGTCACTCGGGTGCCAGCTATAATTGAAACTGCGCGATAGTCTCTATGATCGAAGCTGTGCGATAGTCTGGCGGACGCGATGCTCCGAAGTGTAGTTGAGAGCATGTGGGGCATCCTCGGTGGCAAAGGCTGGATTGAGGTAGCGCATGGCTGTGGGCACGGGCTCGCGGGCTGAGAAATGGAATTCGGATATACCGGTTTGTTGATAGAGACTGCGGATATTTTCTTCATTGACACCGCTGCCAGCGAGTATGATGATGCGGCCCGCTGCTTGCCTATGAAGCTCTTTCAGCATCGGCGCACCGTCTATTGCCTTGGGCTGTAGCCCGGAGGTAAGTATGCGGTTAAAACCTAAATCAACAATCTGCTCGAGGGCTTCCTGCGGATGGGCGCAGCGGTCAAATGCGCGATGAAATGTCACTGACATGCCACCGCAATGCGCCATGAGCTCACGGCACAAATCAACGTCCACGTTGCCCTGCTTGTCGAGGCAGCCGAAAACAACGCCGTCTACACCGAGCTTCTTGCAAAGCTCTATATCCTCTATCATGCGTTCTGTCTCAAGGCGCGAATATAGGAAATCGCCCCCGCGGGGACGGATTATGACATGCAAGCGCGTTGTGGTGAGCACAGAGCGTGCTTGCTTTATCTCGCCGTAGGAGGGCGTAGTGCCGCCCTCCGGTATGCCGGCGCACAGCTCCACACGGTCGGCTCCGCCTCGCTGTGCTGCAAGACTGCTCTCTACGCCGTTGGAACATACTTCAAATTTGAAATCCATAGTGCTTTAGTTTGTTCTTAGTTTTCGGTTTGTACAATGTTTTCTATGTCTTCAATGGTCTTGTCGAAAGGCCCGCTGTGCTCCAGCTTCAGTGTGCACATGGCAGAGGCGAAGCGTGCTGCATCGTCGATACCAGCCCCTTGGGCTCGGCACCACAGGTAGCCGGTGCTGAAAGTGTCGCCGCACCCTGTAGCGTCGACCACCTTCTCTGGCTTGTAGGCAGGAATGTCGTGGAACGCGCCTTGGGCGTAAATGATAGAGCCGTGGCCGCCCAGGGTTATGATGGTTTCGCCCACGCCGTAGGCTGCAATCTTCCGAGCTGCCTCGCGCACGTCGGCACAGCCCGTGATTGTGGCTGTCTCGCTTTCATTGAGCTTCAATATACTTGTACAGGCAAGTATGCGTTCCTTATCCTTCCAGTCGGTGGCGCGCACCTGCTCGCCAACCACCTCGCGCAGGTATCCTTGCACATCAATGGAGACCATTCCCTTGTCAGCAATTGATTCTACAACATCTGGCGGAAAGTCATCAGCAAGAAGGCTGCCAAGATGAAAGATGCGAGCCTGAAGCGGGAGCACGTCGGCAATGGTAAACGGGTCTGCCTTGGCAAGAACCCGCTGCTTGCGCTCGTCCGAATCAGCGCCGTAGATATTTTCGAAGCAAACCGTGTGCCGACTTGGATAGCAAACGGTGTCGATGCCCATTTGCTTTATCTTCTCTACCTCGGGCATCTGTCCCTGCCCCACCTTCGTGACGAGCTGGTAGCTCACCCTGCGAGGTAGCCGGCTGATGCCATAAGTCATATAGAATGATGTTCCGCCAGCCATGCAAACAGTGCCCTGGGGCGTTATTATCTTGTCACGTGTTATGTGGCCAATGCTGCAAATGTCATACATAGTTTTTCAGGGATGATTTAAGAGTAGATAGTTTTTATTGGATGATTTAAGAGTGGAGAGTTTTTATTGAATGATTTAAAAGTGGAGAGAGATATATTGCCTGGCAAACTCCCAAATGACAATGCCGGCGGTGGTGCTGACGTTCAAGCTGTGCTTGGTGCCGAATTGCGGTATTTCGAGACAGCCGTCACTCATGTCAACCACGCTTTGCTGCACACCCTTGACCTCGTTGCCGAAAATGACGGCAACCTTTTGGCTATCGCCGCCAGTATCGCCGCCACGTGGCAGGACCTTTAGGTTTTGCAACTTGGTGCTTCCCTCCACCTGCTCGATGCTCCATACAAAGGCGTTGGCGGCATGAAGCTCTCGCACGGCATCCTCGGTTCGCTCGAAATATTTCCAGCTGACGCTGTCTTCAGCTCCAAGTGCTGTCTTATGGATTTCGGTGCTTGGCGGACAACCCGTCACGCCACAAAGATAAATAGCCTCAACACGGAAAGCATCGGCAGTACGAAACACACTGCCTACATTGTATAGCGACCTCACATTGTCGAGCACGACTATAAGTGGCAGCTTTGCAGCCGCCTTAAATTCGTCCACCGAAAGTCGGTGCATTTCTATAGTCCGGAGCTTGTGCATAAGAAATAATGTTCACTCACTTTTCACCTCATACGCCAGTGCGTATGCCTTTATCTGCTTCACCATAGCCAAAAGGCCGTTGCTGCGCGTGGGCGAGAGATGCTCGCGCAATCCTATCTTGTCTATGAAGTAAAGGTCGGCATCAAGAATTTCTTTTGGTGTGTGCCCGCTTAGGATATGTATCAGCAAGGCTATTATGCCTTTGACGATGAGGGCATCGCTGTCGGCTGAAAACACCAGCTTGCCGTCGACATAGTCGCATTGTAGCCATACACGGCTTTGGCAACCGTCTATAAGGTTTTGCTCGGTCTTGTATTTGTCGTCCAGCTTTTCAAGGTCATTGCCCAAGTCAATGAGCATTTGGTATTTATCCATCCAGTCGTCGAAGTCGCTGAATTCTTCGATAACCTCATCTTGCAGTTCGTTAATTGTTTTCATTATAAGCCCTTTCACGCTTTATCTATCCTAAACACCTTGTCGCTTTCTCTCACCTTGCCCGGCACGGGCACGCTTACGCGAGTGCCCTGAATGGCTTCGCCCACGACGCCGTTGTCATCATGTATCTCTGTTGCGTACAAATACATAGCGCCTGTGGTAGGGCCGGTAATGAGCAGCTTGTCTCCTTTCTTGAAAGTGCTTGCCTGCACGGCAATCTCACCCACACTCAGGCGGCTGTAGAACTTCGTAATCTTACCCACGAGCACCTTGCGCTCCGTAGCAAGCGAGCCATATTCCTTATTCCATTCGCCCATTGTCTGCCCTTGGTAATAGCCATCCCAAAAGCCACGGTTGAAAACGGTGGCAAGCCGCTCGTCCCATGCGTCCTTCTTTGCCTCGGTGAACGTGCCTTCGAGCACTGCCTGTATGGCTTCCTTGTAGCACTTCACGACCGTATATACATATTCAGGCCCCCGCGCACGCCCTTCAATCTTGAAAACTCTCACGCCGGCTTTCATCATTTTGTCGATGAAGCGTATCGTCTTCAGGTCTTTCGGGCTCATGATGTACTTGTTGTCTATTTCCATCGCGTTGCCTGTCTCATTGTCCGTAACCGTATAGCTGCGCCGGCAAATCTGCACGCACTCACCGCGGTTGGCTGAGCGGTTGGCTGCATGAAGGCTCATGTAGCATTTGCCCGACACCGCCATGCAAAGTGCCCCGTGGCAAAACATCTCTATGCGCAGCTGTCTGCCGGAGGGGCCGCAGATGTTCTGCCTCGCTATCTCGTCGTGGATATGGCTCACCTGCTCCATGTTCAGCTCACGTGCAAGGACGCTCACGTCGGCAAAGCGGCTGTAGAACTTCAAAGCCTCAACGTTAGATATGTTGAGCTGGGTGGACAGGTGCACCTCCATGCCTTTCTCGCGGCAATACGTCATCACGGCTACGTCGGAAGCAATCACCGCCGATACTCCCGCCTTAACCGCCGCGTCTATTATTTGGCGCATCGTCGGAATGTCCTCATCGTAGATGATGGTGTTGACCGTGAGATAAGTCTTTATGCCGTGCTCCTTGCAAGTGGAGACAATGTAGTCGAGGTCGTCAAGGTCGAAATGGTTAGCGCTATGAGAGCGCATGTTCAGTTTCCCGACACCGAAGTAGACGGAATCGGCTCCTGCCTTTATGGCTGCCGCCAACGAATCGCGACTGCCAACGGGAGCCATTATCTCGTAGGACGAGACACTCTCTTTGTCCTTGCCACTTTGGCAAGCTGACGCAACATTGCAAGAGCCGTTTACTGTTGTTTCCAAAGCTATTTGTCCTTTATATTGCTTTACGCTTGCGAAGACATTCAGTCACGTGCCTTCCACATGCTTTCGTCCTCAAAATAGTCTATGCGCATTGCCTTGCGAACCTCGTCCATTGTCTTCGCAGCCGCCTCTCGTGCGCTCTCCGAGCCACACTTCAGAATATTCAAAATCTCAGGAATGTCCTGCTCATACTCATGGCGACGCTGACGGATAGGGTCAAGCATGCGGTTTATAATCTTGTTGAGAAGCTTCTTGCACTTCATATCGCCAATGCCTCCGTGGGTGTAAGCGGCTTTCAGCTCGTCAAGATTCTTGAACTCCGGCCAGAAGTCGGCAAAATCTTGATCGGTGGCGAAGGCGTCAAGATAAGTAAACACGGCGTTTCCCTCCACATGCCCTGGGTCGGAGACATTGAGATGGGTCGGGTCAGTGTACATGCCCTTAACCTGCTTCCACACCGTATCGGCATCGTCAGAAAGATAAATGCAGTTGCCAAGGCTTTTTGACATCTTTTCCTTGCCGTCAGTGCCGGGCAGCCTGCGCGCCGTGGCGTTCTCTGGCAACATTATCTGCGGCTCTACGAGCACGGGAGCGTAAGTCTGATTGAAACGGCTCACAAGCTCACGCGTCAGCTCTATCATAGGCTCCTGGTCTTCGCCGGCAGGCACTGTCGTTGCCTTGAAAGCTGCAATATCGGCTGCCTGAGACACAGGATAGCAGAAGAAACCGAGAGGAATGGAGTTGTTTTCAAAACCGCGCATCTTAACCTCCGTCTTCACAGTGGGGTTGCGCTGTACGCGGCTCACGCTCACGATGTTCATAAGATAAACAGTGAGCTCGGCAAGCTCCGGAATGCAGCTCTGTATGTAAAGCGTGCACTTCGACGGGTCGAGGCCGACCGAAAGATAATCCAGCGCCACGTTCACGATGTTGTTGCGTATCTTGTCCGGGTTGTCGGCATTGTCAGTCAGAGCCTGAACATCAGCCATAAAAACGAACATGCGGTCGTAGTCGCCTGCGTTTTGCAGCTCTACGCGTCTTCTCAGGCTTCCCACATAGTGACCAAGATGTAGACGACCCGTGGGGCGGTCGCCAGTGAGAATAATCTTTCCCATTATTATGTTTCTTATTTTATCGTTTCACGTTGTTTATTTGTCATTCACAGGGCAAAGGTAATAATAATTCTTCATATATGATTGGCTTGCTGCCAAAAATAGATTTTTATCTTGGTAAAGCCACAGCTATAGTCTTCATTTTCACATAATTGTAGCTAAGATACATAAAGCCGCGGAAACGGTTGTCCTTGCCCCATGAGTTTTTGGCTATGAAGAACATGCGCCCCTGCCCGTCATGCGCCAGCCCGCACAATTCCATGCAGTGGTCGTCGGTAGTTTCCAACTTCTCGAAGGCGCGCTGCCTGCGCTGCTGCGTCACGGGTTTTTCGTCGTCGGTAAGCATAGCCGTGCCGTTCTTGAAATCAAAACCTTCCTCGCTTATATCTCCTTCCCAGCAAACGGGCTTGCCGTTGCGCAAGGCGTTGACAATGGCATTCATCATAGTGTCTATTGGCACATTAAGGTATTGGTCAAGCATACGATTGTCAGCCAGCTCAAGCACAAAGCTGCCACCGAACGGATGGTGCGTGAAGCTCGTAAGAAAAAGGTAGTCGCCAGGCAGACAGACGCTTTCGGCAAACTGACGGGGTGTATAAGCCATGCCGAGCATAAAGAGGTTTGGCGGCAAATAGCCCACCTGTCGGTCGAGCACGTCACCAAGCCTGCGGTCGAGCATGTCGAGCGACACCGAAGCCCGTGCCACCTGCCGCGCCGTGCGCGCAAGCACGTTCCAATTGACACTGTCGAACGAGCGGTAGTTGTCATAAGGCTCTATGCCATAGCGCTCCATGAGGCGTGTAGTCATCGACATCATTCCCCGCATCGACACCAGGGCACGTCCTTGCGAAAGATAGCAGGCACGTGCCTGCTCTTGCAGCCACATGCGGGCAAGATAATCTGGCGACAGGTTCACCGAGTCGCCCTGCATGAGCCTCTCACTCTCGATGGTGGCGAGCATGGCGTAGACCCAGCACAGCGGGCTTCGCCCTTGGTCCTTGACAGGTGTGGTCTTTACTACCACCTCGTTCACGAACCTTCTTCCGCCACCAGCTTCCCTACTGCCACAGGCAGTGCAGAGCAGGACTGCTGCCAATATAAATGAAAGAACTTTCCGCATTGTATATTTTTTCTCTATTGCCAGAACGGCTACAGCAGCACGGGCGCTCGTCAGAACGGCCAAAGCAGCGGCAGCACGAACGTCATGACAACGCCTATAATTATTTGTAACGGCAAGCCCACGCGAACATAGTCGAGGAACGTATAGTGGCCTGCCTTCATGACCAGAGCGTTAGGCGGCGTTGAGAACGGAGATGCGAAGCACATGCTCGCGCCGAGCGTCACCGCCATAAGGAACGAATAAGGGCTTACGCCTGTCTGCTGGGCGGCTACCATCGCTATAGGTGCCATGAGCACTGCCGTTGCCGTATTGCTGATGAACATTGTCAGCAAAGAGGTCGTGAAATAGATACCGGCAAGCAGGGCATAAGGCCCGAGCGAGCCAAGGGTAGACACGAGTTGCTGAGACACAAGAGCCGATACGCCCGTTTTTTCAAGAGCCGTAGACATGGGCATCATGGCAGCTATGAGCACTATGCTCTCCCAGTTGATGGTTTTGTAAGCATCCTCCACTTTGCGGAAACAGCCGGTGAGCACCGTCAGGAGCATGGCAATGAGCACTGCCGTGACCGGAGCCACCCAGCCCGTCACCATCAACGCCACCATGAACAGCATTATAGCCGCCGCCACAGGTGCTTTATAATCGAGCGTCACTTTGCTTACAGTCTTGTCGGGATGGCCGAGAACCACCCAGTTGTTGCTTCCACTGCTAAGCGAGAGCAGGTCTTCCCATTGAGCCTGTACAAGCAGCACGTCGCCGCCATGCAGCCTGCGGTCGCCAAGGTCGTCGTAGATATATTCGTCGCCACGGCGTATGCCGAGCACGTTAATCCTGTATTTCTCACGCAGGCGCGACTCACGGATTGGCGTACCTGTGAGGCGCGACTGCGGCAGCACAACAATCTCTGCCAGCCCAATGTCGTAGAAATCGAGCGTTGCGCCCTTCTGCCTGACAAGCCCATACTCGTCTGCCATGCGCTTCATGCCGTCCTTGTTACCAATGAAATACAGTATATCTCCTTTTTCTATAACGCTCTGCCCTGAGACAATGCTCTGTGTCACGTCGCGCATCATGCCAAGAGCCTTGCGCCGCTCGTTGCGAATCTCGATGAGCGTCACGCCGAAATGCTCTTTCAGACCCAGTCCGCTCACGGTTTTTCCAGCCATACTGCTACCCGCCGGCACGCTATAGCGATAAAGGTTGTCCTCAAGCTGATATTCCTCCACAAGGTCGTCGAGCGATTTCTCGCCGCCTTTGCCCTTCTTGCCCTTCTGCTTCTTTACGAGCGTCTTGCTCACAGGCAGCAGGAAAACAATGCCTATGGCAATAACGATTATGCCTACGGGCAGGAACGAGAAGAAGCCAAGTCCCTCGAAGCCGCCCTTGACAAGCTCCTCGCTTATCACAAGGTTTGGCGGCGTACCAATGAGCGTGAGCATGCCGCCGAGGCTGCCGGCAAAGGCGAGAGGCATGAGCATGCGCTGGCTGCTAAAACCCGCCTGAGCCGCCATGCTGACGATGATAGGCATCATTAGAGCCACCGTGCCCGTGTTGCTGACAAATGCGCCTATGACAGCGGTGGTGAGCATCACAAGGAGGAAAGCCTTCGTCTCGTTGCCATGCGCCAGACTCATCATCCTGCCGCCTGCCTCGCGCGCCAGTCCTGTTTTCAATATAGCGCCGCCAACGACGAAAAGGCCTGCCATCATGATTACCACCGACGACGAAAATCCCGACAAAGCCTCCGCAGGCGTAAGCACACCTGCCAGTATCAACACCACAAGTGCCGACAAGGCAACAATATCACTCCGTAAACGCCCCCAGATAAACATTGCTATCGTTAAGGCTAAAACTATAAGGGTTGTTGTCATATACATACAAAGTTAAGTATTTGCCGCCACTTCCCCAAAACATTTACCAACCTTTAAGAACTTCTAAATCTTAAAAGCATGCATAAAAAACGCCTTAAAACCGTACACTTAAAATATTTTTGTTATCTTTGCAACCGAAAACATTGCTTTTTGAAAACGAAATCACGACAAGCGCGTCATTTTGTATTTGAAAAGGCTCTCAAACCATACTGTTAAATGCACTCTATAAACGACTTTTTCACAACCGTCAGCGATTTCCTTTGGGGCTGGCCAATGATAATAATGCTTCTGGGCACCCATCTTTTCCTGACCATCCGCCTGCGCTTTCCCCAGCGCAAGATTTTCACAGCCATCCGCCTCTCGGTGAAGAAGGACAAAGGAGCGTCGGGCGACGTTTCCCAATTCGGGGCTCTTGCCACTGCCCTCGCCGCTACCATCGGCACAGGCAATATCATCGGCGTGGCAACGGCTGTGGCGCTTGGAGGCCCCGGAGCGGTGCTATGGTGCTGGCTGACGGGCGTCTTCGGCATTGCCACAAAATATGCCGAGGGGTTGCTTGCCGTGGAGTACAGAGTGAAGACCGACGACGGACGCATGCTCGGCGGGCCTATGTATGCTCTCGAGCGCGGACTCCACTGCAAATGGCTCGCCGTGCTGTTTGCCCTGTTCGCAGCTCTTGCTTCATTCGGCATCGGGTCTACAGTACAGGCTAACGCTATAAGCACTATGATGGGCGACCAATATGGTATCCCCACTTGGGTGACCGGTCTCATCCTTTGCGGCCTTGGAGCAGCTGTGATTCTTGGCGGCGTTAAATCCATTGCCAAGGTGTGCGGCACGCTGGTGCCTTTCATGGCTATTTTCTATATTGTAGGCTGCATCTGCATACTGTGCGTCAATCATGCATATATATTGCCGGCGATAAAGGTCATCGTGGAGGCTGCCTTCACACCCCAGGCAGCAGGCGGAGGCTTTGCCGGCTCTACGGTGATGATGGCCTGCCGATTCGGCATAGCCCGCGGGCTGTTTTCTAACGAGTCGGGACTTGGCTCGGCTCCCATCGTAGCGGCTGCCGCCAAGACGCGCAACCCCGTTCGCCAAGCTTTGGTGTCGTCTACAGGCACGTTCTGGGACACTGTGGTAATCTGCGCCCTTACGGGACTCGTGATTGTGTCGAGCGTGATAGCATATCCTGACATCGACTACACCAACGGCGCAACGCTCACCAAGGCTGCGTTTGGCAAAATCCCATACGTGGGCGCCCCGCTGCTTACGTTCGGGCTGCTTACGTTCGCCTTCTCCACCATCCTCGGTTGGAGCTACTATGGCGAACGCTGCGTGGAATACCTGAAGGGTCGGCGATGGATGCTTGCCTACCGCGTGCTCTACATAGCCTCGGTCTTCGTTGGAAGCATCGTCAGCCTCGGACTTGTTTGGAATATAGCCGACTGCATGAACGCTCTCATGGCTATCCCAAACCTTATCTCGCTCGTCTGCCTCAGCGGCATCATCGTACACGAAACCCGCAAATATCTCTGGCGTGGGAACCTTGATAAGGGCATGGACGAATGAACCGCTTCGTAAAACAACAGATTTTCAAGCGCAAAATTAAAACAACGGCAAGAAGCTATCAATGCCTTTTCTTGCAAGTACAAAAAATGCTATGAAAAATTCTGACAATCCCGTTACTAAGCATAACATTAGCCCAAATCCTTGTTGCAAGCCCATTCTGTCGATTAACAATAATTAAGTCAGAAATTAGCCAAAGAAGCGAAAATTTTTCGGCTTTTTTCTTGGAACATAACAAATAGTTTCTTATCTTTGCAACGTAAAGAAGTTCTGTTGGACATGCGCCATGCTTCTGGAAAGTTCAGACGGCGCACGAGGCGATTACGCACGGCGCACATGACAACTACAGACGGCGAATGTAACAACTACAGCCACCCTACGTAGTCGTGATAAAGGGCACGCAAAGTAACTACAGACGGCGTAGAAGGTTAATAAAGAGCCATTTTAGCAACGGAGGAGCTAAACATTGGACTCGTAAGCATTCCAACATTCCTCTCGTATGAAAGAGAGGGCTGAGGCTTCCAACTTTAGGAAAACTTAAGCAGAACTTCAAAACAGATTTTTAATTTGTGTTTGTGTTAGGCACGCACCGCTTGTGAAAGTGGGCGTGCCAAACTTTTTTAATCATATTTCTTTACATTCAACAAATTCTCGCATAGCTTTTCTTCATCCGTTTCGGCGAGGTTTCTACCATCTTTTTCAAAGCTCATTCCGCAGGTCTGCAAAACATTTGATATGCTGCTTGCAAAAGTTTATTCATCAACGATTGTGGATATGCAGGGTGTGCAGCTATCCATCGGGTGACTATTGCCTGCGCTTCAGCAGAGCGTTGACTTGACAGAAGCGACGAAAGCCAGTAGCCGGGGAAGAAAATGTCCGAAGTCTGCTGTATGGCAAGCAGGTTGTCGAGCCCTGGGCGGATGTAGCTGTTGCAAAGGGGCTCGCGCGAGTGGTCGCACAGCATAGAAAGCATCTGCCGAGCCCACGGCTCCACCGTGCGTCCTTCCTTAGGCAGGAGGCTGTAGAACAAGCGTTTCTGCAAGGCGGTATCGGCAGTGCAGGCACGACTTACATAGTCAAATTCGCGCCGCTCGTCATCAGTGCCGAGCATGGCGCGCTGCCTTGACAGTATACTCTCGGCTTTTTCCGGCAAAGCCATTGACAAGTGCCATGCCAACCGTGTATAGTCGCGCGTAGTGAGCAGTCCGCCGTCGGCTTTCCCCTCCGCCTTTTGCAGCCATGTTTCATACAACGAGTCGACAACAGCCTTGTCGTTGGCAGACGCCAATAACGAGCGCAACAATTGCTGCCGCACGGGGCGGAGGCTGTGACTGTGCGCAAGGCTCAGCATCTGCCGCTCGTAAGCATGCCGCAGGCTGTCAGGGGCATAATGGCAGACAGTACCCATGCTGCTCACGATGCTTGAGCCCGTAAGCGGATTGGCACAGCGGCTGAGGGCTGTGGCGAGCACGTTGAAAAAGCGGCGGCCGGAAAGGCTGCCCATGAGGTAGTTCTCATGCAGGTTCAGGAGAGTAGCGTATGCTGCCGTCTCGTCGCTCTGCTGCTTGTCGGTGAGGAGACTGGCATTGGCATCAATGTCGCCGTCGTTTATAACAAATCGTCCGTAACCACGACCGTCGATATTGGGATAGATGTGCGGCTTTCCGCCTTTTTTCTTGTTGTCAACGTGAGACGATGGCAGAAGCAGGCGTGTTTCTTCTTTTTCAATCACAACTTCCTCTTTAAGAAGGCTGCCGCCATAGCCTATGCCAACGGCAAAGCGCTGCGGCCACACCAGTTTCCTTCCCCAAGGGTCTTTTTGCCTGACTATGAGGGTGTCGACTCCGCCTTTTGTCTTCGACGGCGAGAGCGTTGCGGTTATCGTTGGCAGCCCTTTTTGCTTAACCCACACTTCTGAGAAATCCTTTAGCCGGGCTTGCGGCGACACGCTGTCGAGAATGCCGATGAGGTCGTCCCACGTGGCGTTGCCATAGCTGTATTTGCGCAAGTAAGCCCTAAGCCCGTCGCGCAGGCTTGTCGCTCCCATCTGTTCTTCGAGCTTGCGCATCATCACTGGTGCCTTATCATATATTATATTGCCATATAGCAGCCCTGCGTTCTTCAGATTGTCCAATGGCTGCTGTATAGGATGGGTGCCGTCGGTGCGGTCTACAGTGAGAGCCGGGCGTTGGTAGGACTTCAAGAAGTTCAAGTCATGATTGATGTGGGGATATATCTCTCTCGAAATCTTATCGGCGAGAAAATTGGCAAATACTTCTTTTGTCCAAACGTCGTTGAACCACCGCATGGTCACCAAGTCGCCAAACCACATGTGCGCTGTCTCATGAGCTATAAGCTCAAGCCGTGCCAGCTCCTCATCGGGAGTAGGGCTGGGGCCAAGGAATATCTCCCTGTCGGTGAACTGTATAGCTCCTGGATGCTCCATGCCTCCAAACTGATAGCCCGGCAGAACCACGAAGCTGTATTTGTCGAACGGGTATTTTATGCCCGTGTAGTTCTCCAGCCAGCGTATGGAATAAGCCGCTTCGTCGAACGCTTTGTCGAGCTGAGCCACCTTTTGCGGATCTGTCTCACGATAAAGTGCAGTCATTGTGCGGCCGTCGCGCACAGCCGTTTTCTTTTGGAACTTGCCGGCTACAAACGAGAACAGGTAGGTAGGGATGGGGTGAGAGTCGGCACTGCTCGCCGTTTCCCACCTTTCAGGACATTTGAGCTCCAACGAGAACCGCGCCTTCAAATCGGGCTGGTCAAAGCATGGGAAGCAATTACGGGCGTTGGCTGGCACAAACAGCGTGTACATGTAATCTACATGCCGATTGAGCGACGCGTCGCTACTCACGAAATTCAGCTTCACTGTGTTCATCCCTTTACGGAGCAGCCCGCGAGGCAAGATAATGTGTTCGTCTTTGGCGAGAACGGCATTGCTGTTCTCGCCATTTATTTCGCACCAAGCGTTATGATTGTTTTTCAGAAGCCTGCCGGTGAAGTCGAGCGGCAGGTCGACGTCGCCACTATATTTGAACGACACAGTAGCGCGCCCCGTGACGGGCTGCGTGAGCGAATCGGGAATGGAGAACCACAGGTCGTAGCTCACGTCAGAGACGCTTGCCGAACGGCTTTCCGCCAGTTGCCGGCTCACGCCGTCAGAGAGCTGACAGTAAGCAGTGAATGCCGTTGAAAGCAGCAATATCAAAAGCGTTATTCTTCGCATATTAACAGGATTATCATTATCAGCTGACAAAGATAATACTTTTAAGTGGTTAAAAACACAGCTTTTACTATGGTTTGAGGTTAAATAAACGTAAATAAGGGCAACTTATTTGGTTATTCAACGTCTTAATGATAAATTTGAAACAAAATTATTAACGTAAGTGCCCACGCTCCGCTGTGCACTCCCCTTTATACCAAGGGGCAGGGGGAGCAATAAAGACATGAAAAAAGCTTTATTTTTCACGATGCTTGCAGGCGTGTTGCTCGTGAGTAGCTGCGCCAGCAAGAAAGACTTGCAAAACTGTCAGGCGGAAAACCGTGAACTGACAAACAATTATCAGGACACCAAGGAGAAACTCGCTGCTGCAAACGCACGCGTCTCCACTCTCGAGGACCAGCTCGCTCAGCAGAAGAAAGACTATGCCGCACTGCAAAAGAGCCTCGACAAGAGCTTGTCTAACACCAGCGACAACAACATCAACATTTCGAAGCTCGTTGACCAGATAAACGAGTCGAACCAGTACATCCGCCATCTTGTAGAGGTTAAGAGCAAGAGCGATTCGCTCAACATGGTGCTCACAAACAACCTCACACGCTCGCTCTCGAAGGAGGAGATGAAGGAAGTGGATGTGCAGGTGCTGAAAGGCGTGGTTTACATCTCGCTTGCCGACAACATGCTCTACCAGAGCGGCTCGTATGAGATTAACGACCGCGCACAGGAGACACTGTCGAAAATTGCTAAAATCATAACCGACTACAGCGACTACGACGTGCTCGTGGAGGGCAACACTGACAATGTGCCAATCAACACTTCTGCCGCCTCAATGAAGAACATCCGCAACAACTGGGACCTCTCTTGCATGAGGGCAAGCTCAGTCGTGCAGTATCTCATCGACCACTTCAACGTGTCGCCAAAGCGCCTCACAGCCGGCGGACGTGGCGAGTTCAATCCGCTCGTGAGCAACGATACCGAGCTTGGCAAGCAGCGCAACCGCCGCACGCAAATCATCATCACGCCGAAGCTCGACCAGTTTATGGACCTCATCGACAAAGCTCCGGAGGAGAACAATTGATGGCTAAAGCCATAAGATTGCGACAACTGCCGCATAACCGCTTCCTATGAAAGCATAAACAGCCTGCGTTTGCGCCGCATTCATGACATGTCTGCGACGCAAACGCATCGGCATTAAAAAACAGTCATTGAAACATTTACTCTATATGAAAATTTTATCTTCATTAAGGCAACGCACGTTGCTTGTCCTTTTAACTTCACTCATAAGCCTCAACGGTTTAGCCCAGTACAAACCTACAGACGAAATACGCAAGGCGCAGCAAGAATTCCAGGACGCCAAGTTCGGCATCTTCATTCACTGGGGCATCTACTCCATGCTCGGCGACGGCGAATGGGTGATGAATACCAAAAACATCAATTATCTTGAATATCCGCACCTTGCCGACGGCTTCTACCCATCTAAATTCAACGCTGAAGAATGGATAAAGACGTTTAAGGCAGCCGGCGCAAAATACATTACTTTCACTTCGCGCCACCACGACGGTTTCTCAATGTTCAAAACCAAGACGAGCAACTACAACGTGGTTGACGGCTCTCCCTTCCACCGCGACATACTGAAGGAGATTGCTGATGCCTGCCACAAGCAAGACATGAACCTGCACGTTTATTACTCTCATCTCGACTGGCACCGCACCGACTATCCGCTTGGGCGCACGGGGCGCAACCTCGGACGGCCTACCGACAAGCAAAACTATGCCAGCTACCTCAAGTTCATGGAGCAACAGCTGACTGAGATTCTGACCGGTTACGGCCCGGTAGGAGCCATCTGGTTCGACGGCGTGTGGGACCACGACGAGGACAAAGTGCCTTTCGACTGGCACCTCACCGAACAATATGACCTCATACACCGCTTGCAGCCTTCGTGCCTGGTGGCAAACAACCACCACGGAACTCCTTTCCCTGGCGAGGACATACAGATTTTCGAGCAAGACCTGCCGGGCGAGAACACCTACGGGCTCTCAGGACAAGACATCAGCGCGCTGCCTCTGGAGACATGCCTGACAATGAACGGAATATGGGGTTACCGCATTACTGACAAAAACTATAAAAGCAGCGAGACTCTTATCCGTGAGCTCGTGCGTGCCGCAGGCAAAAACTGTAACTTGCTGCTGAACGTTGGCCCGCGTCCTGACGGGCAACTGCCTACTGAAGCCATCGAACGACTACAGGCTATAGGCAAGTGGCTCGATGCCAACGGCGAAACCATTTACGGCACACGCGGCGGCATCGTGGCTCCTCACCAATGGGGAGTGAGCACACAGAAAGGGAACCGCCTGTTCATACATATCCTCAACTACAGTGACCGCAGCCTGTTCGTTCCTATCACTGGAAAGAAGGTCACAAAAGCGCAAATGTTCGCAAACAAGGCAAAGGTAGGCATGGTGAAGACATCAGACGGAGTGCTTCTGCAACTGCCGGCAGTCCCAACTGGCGTTGACACCATAGTAGAGCTTACCTTGAAATAACACTAAACACAACAATAGAAAGCACCGTAAACAATAATACAAGAAGAATAAAAGCATGAAAATTAAAAGCCGTCTTGCCGCAATGGCTATGGTTGCGATTGTTTCGCAGTTTGCCATGCCAACGACAATGAGCGCAGGAGGGAAAAACACTGTCGGCGTGGTAAGTCGCCCGCCAGTGGGAACAAGTATCAACTACAAAGGATTCCGTGCGCCGCTGCAATGTGGCAGGCTGATAAAACTGCCAATAGGCTCAATAAAGCCTAAAGGATGGATTTTGCGCCGCTTGCAGCTGCAGCGCGACGGCTTGAACGGCCATTTGGGCGAGATAAGCCCGTGGCTCGACAAGAACGGAAACCAATGGCTCTCCAACAAGGGCGACCACGGATGGGAGGAAGTGCCTTATTGGCTCAGAGGATATTGCGCCAATGCCTACATTCTCGGCGACGAAGCTATGGAGAAAGAGGCACAAACATGGTTTGAGGCTGTGTTGCGCAACCAAAGAGCCGACGGCTTCCTCGGCCCGCAAAACACGTCCAACGGCAAACCTGAGGTATGGGCGCAGATGATAATGCTTTGGGCATTGCAGACCTACTACGAGCACAGTGGCGACGAGCGGGTGCTCACGGCTATGAAAAAGTATTTCCAATGGGAAATGCGGCTGCGCGACAGCAACTTCCTGAAAAGCTACTGGGAGCACCAGCGTGGCGGCGACAACGAATGGAGCGTCATCTGGTATTACAACCAGACGGGCGACATATCGGTACTGCCGCTAATCGCTAAAATCCATTACAACACCGCCGACTGGACACAGCCAAAGACACTGCCCAACTGGCACGGCGTGAATGTGGCACAGGGCATACGCGAGCCTGCCACTTACTTTCTCTACGCTGCCGACTCAGCACTCATCGGCGACAGCTACAACGACCAGAAGCTCATGCGACAGCTTTACGGGCAGGTGCCCGGAGGCATGTACGGAGCCGACGAGAACGCACGCAAAGGCTATGCCGACCCACGCCAGGGAGCAGAGCTGTGCGCAATGGTTGAGCAGATGGCATCAGACGAAATCATGCTCGGCATAACGGGCGACCCATACTGGGCTGCCAACTGTGAAGACGTGGCTTTCAACACGCTCCCCGTAGCAATGATGCCCGACATGAAGTCGCTCAGGTATATCACGTCGCCAAACATGGCTGTGAGCGACGGCAAGAATCATGCGAAAAGCATCGACAACGGCATCCCAGGCATGCTTTCAATGACTCCGTTTTGCAGCCGCTGCTGCCAGCACAACCACGGCATGGGCTGGCCTTACTACGCTCAGCACCTGTTCATGGCTACCAATGACAATGGCTTGGCAGCCGTGCTCTACGGCGCATGCAGCGTAACGGCACGCGTTGCCGACGGCAAAAAGGTGACAATAGACGAGGAGACGCATTATCCGTTCGAAGAAAACGTCACCCTCACAATACACACCGACGGCGACACTTCCTTCCCGCTCTATTTGCTCATTCCCCATTGGGCAAAAGGCTCAAGCATCACAATAAACGGCAAAGAAGCATTGACGGGGGCGGCTCCAAACAACTATGCAGTAATAGAACGCACATGGAAAGACGGCGACAAAGTGACGTTGCGCCTGCCCATGACCGTGTCCACACGCACGTGGCAAGCCAACAAGGGCAGCATGAGCGTGGACTACGGGCCCCTGACGCTGTCATTGAAAATAAAGGAAAACTACAGGAAGTATGCCGGCAACGACTCTACATTCATGCAGGGCGACTCACACTGGAGAGAAGACGCTGATGCTTCCAAATGGCCTGGTTATGAAATATTCGCTGCTTCGCCGTGGAACTATTCGCTTGCCATCGGCAACGACGGCATGCCACTGAAACTGGAAATAAAGCACGGCAAATGGCCGGCTAACGACGACCCGTTCACGCAGGCAACGGTTCCGCTTTCAGCAAAGACATACGGGCAGCTCATACCTTCGTGGGGCTTCGACTCAACGGGCATGACAGACGTACTGCCTGACAAAGATGCTTCACTGGACAGCCGCATGAGGAAAATAGAGCTTATTCCGATGGGTGCAGCGAGGCTGCGCATATCGGCTTTCCCCTGCCATAAAATAGAACATTGATTTTTTTAATAATAATGAAAAAAACAGTTTTCGCCCTTGCCCTCTTGCTGACAGTCCAATGCCTATGGACTGTGCAGGGCACGGCAGCCACTGCCAAGGGCACAAAAAACAAGGCACAGCGTGAATATTTGTGGCCGAAAGGCAAAATGCCAGACGCCCAACCACAGCAGATTGCGGCAATGACCGACGAATCATCAGCCAAGGGCTTTGATGCCGACAAGCACCGCCTGCCGTTCCTCGAATGGTTTGATGCTCCGGCAAAGGACAAGCAAACTGGCGCCTGCATGATTCTTATCAGCGGCGGTGCCTATAACAGCACGTGCGACGTAGGCTACATCAAACAGTGGAAAGAAAAGCTGACAGCTGAGGGAGTGCAATGCGTGAACCTCGTCTATCGCACACCACGACCAAACGGAATAGAATATTACAAAACAGCATGGGAAGACGGTCAGCGCGCCGTGAAGCTCGTGCGCAGCGAGGCTAAGAAGCGCGGCTTCAACCCTGAGAAAATCGGAATCATCTCCATGTCAGCCGGCTCACACATGGGATTGCTGCTCGCCTCATCGTCACAGACACCTGCCTATGCTCCTGTCGACAAGCTCGACACCACGTCGTGCCACATCAACTGGGCAATACTCAATGCCCCCGCATACGTCACGACCGATGCCAAAGGCGGCACCGAGTCCACTCGCCAAGGCTATGGCACAGACGTTAAACTCGACACTATCTTCCATTTCGACAAGCGCACCTGCCCAATGAGCATCCACCAAGGCGGGCTCGACCAATACTCGCCCAACGGCACAACGCTTATCTACCGCCAGCTGAGACGCATGAACATACCAGCCGAGGTGCATCTCTATCCCGACCAAGGACATGCCGCTCTTGGTCTTGACCGTGCTGTAGAGTTCATGCGGCAGATGCAATTCCTTGGAAAGCTCGAAAAAGAAGTGCCCATCATGAGTCGCTTCGCCAACGACGACGCACAAGCCGAATACAAGAAGGAGAACGTTTGGCCGGACGGCAAGATGCCCGACAGGCAAGACAACCAATGCACGCCCTATATAGAATGGCATTTCCCAAAGACTTTGAAGACAAAGGCTATACAGATAATCTATTCTGGCGGCAGCTACATGGGCAACGACACGAAGGGCTTCGAAGTGGCTCCGGCACAGCGCTACCTGAACCAAAAAGGCATGACTGTGGTCACCATGAAGTACCGCACGCCACGCCCGTTAAAAGGAAGTGGGCTCGACAAACACACTACGGCGTGGGAAGACCTGCAAAGAGCTATAAAGATTGTGCGCAGCGAAGCCGGTAAATATGGGCTTGACGCAAACCGCATAGGCATCATGGGCAGCTCTGCCGGCGGCCACCTCACGCTGATGGGCGTTACATCATCAATGCACCAAAGCTACCTGCCGATAGACGACATCGACAAGCTGCCGTGCAATGTGCAGTGGGGCATAGCCATCTACCCCGCCTATGTGCTTTCCGACGGAGTGAACGTTGAGAACAAAGAAGGCGGCAACGAGGACCGAGATGTCATCAACCCCGAGTTCTCATTCGACCTGAAAACAGCACCTACGCTGTTCATCCACGGCAACTCCGACGGATGGGCAGCCATGAACTCCGTGAAGTGCTGGGAAAAGATGCGCGCCATGGGAATACAGAGCGAACTGCACACGCTTGCCCTGCGCAAGCACTGCTTCCAGCGTGAAGCCTCACCGGGAACAGGCAGCTACACATACCTTGACCGCATTTGGGAATTTCTGACAGCAAAGAAATTCAACCAATAAAGCAAGGACAAAAGAACACAAAAGTAAAGAAGCAAAGAGGCAAAAGGGTAAAAATTAGGACGGTACGCCCATTTTTTACACTTTTGCCTCTTTGCCTTTTTTCCTTTTTAGTAACTTTGCATTTTGAAAAGAACACAAAAGAATATATGGAAGAAAAACATTTTAAAAGGACGACAGTTACCGCCGCCCTGCCTTACGCCAACGGCGGCGTGCACATAGGGCACCTTGCCGGCGTCTATGTGCCTGCCGACATCTACGTGCGCTACCTGCGCCTCAGAAAGCGGCCCGTCATCTTCATAGGAGGAAGCGACGAGCACGGCGTGCCAATAACCATTCGCGCAAAGAAAGAAGGCGTGACCCCACAGGACGTGTGCGACCGCTATCACAAGATCATCAAAGACTCGTTTAAGGAATTCGGCATCTCGTTCGACATCTACAGCCGCACAACATCGAAGATACACCATAAGTTCGCATCCGACTTCTTCCGCAAGCTCTACGACGACGGCAAGCTCGTTGAGAAAGAGAGCGAGCAATACTACGACCCCGAAGCTCACCAGTTCCTCGCCGACCGCTACATCATGGGCACGTGCCCCCACTGCGGCAATCCCAACGCATACGGCGACCAATGCGAGAAATGCGGCTCCGACCTTTCGCCGATGGAGCTCATAGACCCCCACTCCACCATCAGCGGAGCCAAGCCAGAGATAAGGAAGACAAAAAACTGGTATCTGCCGCTCAACAAATACCAGGACTGGCTCAGGCAGTGGATATTGGAAGGCCACAAGGAATGGCGACCCAACGTCTACGGACAGTGCAAGTCGTGGCTCGATATGGACTTACAGCCTCGCGCCATGACCCGTGACCTCGACTGGGGCATTCCCGTGCCTATCGAGGGAGCTGAGGGCAAGGTGCTCTACGTTTGGTTCGACGCACCCATAGGCTATATCAGCAACACCAAGGAGCTTTGCGACAACGAGCCCGAAAAGTGGGGACCCTGGCAGAAGTGGTGGCAAGACCCCGACACACGCCTCGTACATTTCATTGGCAAAGACAACATCGTCTTCCATTGCCTCATCTTCCCGGTCATGCTAAAGGCTCACGGCGGCTATATACTGCCCGACAACGTGCCCGCCAACGAGTTCCTCAACCTTGAAAACGACAAGATTTCCACATCACGCAACTGGGCTGTGTGGCTCGACGAGTACCTGCGTGACTTCCCCGGCAAGCAGGATGTGTTGCGCTATGTGCTCACTGCCAATGCTCCGGAAACCAAGGATAACAACTTCACATGGAAGGATTTCCAAGAGCGCAACAACTCCGAGCTGGTAGCCATTTACGGAAACTTCGTCAACCGCGCCTTGCAGCTCACTAAGAAATACTGGGGCGGCGTGGTGCCTGCGTGCGGCGAGCTGCAAGAAGTAGACAAGAAAGCCATAGCCGAATTTAAGGACGTAAAGGAGAAGGTTGAGCAACTGCTTGACGGCTTCCACTTCCGCGAAGCGCAAAAAGAGGCTATGAACCTCGCCCGCATCGGCAACAAATACATCACCGAATGCGAGCCGTGGAAGGTATGGAAGACTGACCAGAAGCGCGTTGAAACCATCCTCTACATCTCGCTCCAGCTCGTAGCCAACCTCGCCATAGCCTTCGAGCCTTTCCTGCCTTTCTCAAGCAAAGACCTCAGGCAGATGATTGGCATGGACAACTTCGACTGGTCACAGCTCGGCAGCACCGACCTGCTGAAACCCGGCCATCAGCTCGGCGAGCCTCACCTGCTCTTCGAGAAGATTGAGGACGAAGCTATACAAAGGCAGCTTGACAAGCTTGCAGCAACCAAGGTTGCCAACGAGCGTGCCGAGGAGGAAAAGGAATACAAGGCAGAGCCGGTGAAGCCAAACATCCCGTTCGACGATTGGGAGAAGCTCGACATACGTGTTGGACACATAAAAGACTGCCAGAAGGTCAAGAAATCGAACAAGCTATTGCAGTTCACCATCGACGACGGCAGCGGCACCGACCGCACCATCCTCTCCGGCATTGCCAAATTCTACAAGCCGGAAGACCTCATAGGCAAGGACGTGCTCTTTATTGCCAACCTCGCCCCACGCAAGATGATGGGCATCGAAAGCCAGGGCATGATTCTCTCCGCCCTCAATTTCGACGGCTCCCTCAGCGTCACCACAACACTCGGACAGGTGAAGCCTGGCAGCCAGGTAGGGTGAAATATTCATAAAAGATTCATGGGGCGTTCATGGAAATTTATATTTAACATGAATACCCATGAATTTCCCACGAACTTCTCATGAATTTGCCCAATCCGCAAGAGCCCGCCATTTTTGTCATTGGATGCAGCCAGCAAGGACATTAGTCATTAGTATTCACACTTAAAAGTTTGCACTATGGAAAAGAAACAAATGATAGGAGCCATTCGAAAACGTCTCGACTCCATTGAGCCTAACATTAAGGCTTATCTTTTCGGCTCAAGAGCCCGCGGCGACGCTCATGACGATGACGATGTGGATAAAAGAAGCGATTGGGATGTGCTCATCCTGTTGGATAAGCAAACCAGGACGACATGGGAAGACTTTGACAAATATTCATATCCTCTTACAGAATTGGGATGGGACATGGGCGAAGACATAAATGCCATAGTCCGTTCCAACAAAGAATGGAAAGAGAATAGCTTTTCCCTTTTCAACCACAATGTCGAGGCCGAGGCAATACCAATATGAAAACATTAAATGAGGCGGATAGAAGCGAAATTGTGCTTTATCGCATTCAAAAGGCAGAAACCGCATATCAAGAAGCCACGGCAACTATAAACTTAGGCTTTGTAGGCACAGCTGCAAACCGCCTGTATTATGCAGCTTATTATGCCGTATCAGCCTTGTTGATTGCCAACGGTATTACCGTGCGGACACATCTTGGAGTAAAAAGGATGTTCGGCCTTCACTTTATAAAGCCAAAGCTTTTGGACAAACGGTTCGGCATCACTTTCAACCGGCTTTTGTCATTGCGCATGACTGGCGATTATGAAGACCGGAGAAACCTTGACATGATTTCAGACGTATGCCCTTTGGTAGAGCCAACAAGGGAACTAATAGATACGGTTTCAAAGATGGCAAAGGAAAATATATAAAAGAGATTCAAGCATACTTCATTTAATGAAGCATAGCAAACAATTCCAAATAGCCTCGCTAACAGCATATTTCTTGTTAGCAAGGCTATTTTTTCTTGCAACCGATTTCGAATGACATTGCCGCACGGCTTTGCCAATAAACAAAGCCGTGCCTAAATATTTTAT
>CAZZNO010000019.1:0-34712 GCA_964655685.1 uncultured Prevotella sp. | reverse complement strand
TTAGAACTCGCTGGTGAAGTGGAACTTAATGTGTTTGAAGTCTTCTTCTGCCATGTTCAGTACATAGCTTGAATCGGCAAGGAATACGTCGCGACCCTCTATGTCTTTTGCCATATATTGGTATTTGCGCTTCTTGAAATTGTCAAGCTCGGCTTCGTTGTCACTCTCTATCCAGCATGCTTTGTAAAGGTGTACGGGTTCCCAACGGCATTTGGCTCCATATTCATGCTCCAAACGATATTGTATGACTTCAAATTGCAGTTGTCCTACAGTACCGATTATGCGGCGGTTGTTGAACTGATTGACAAACATTTGCGCAACGCCCTCGTTCATTAACTGCTCTATGCCTTTTTGGAACTGCTTGCTTTTCATGGGGTCGTCATTCTCGATGTATTTGAATAGTTCAGGTGAGAATGATGGCAACCCACGGAAGTGCAGGTGTTCACCCTCGGTGAGTGTATCACCGATTTTGAAAATGCCATTGTCTGGCAAGCCTACGATGTCACCAGGCCATGCTTCGTCCACAGTACTCTTGCGTTGAGCCATGAACTGTGTTGGTGAGGAGAAACGCACGGTCTTGTCTAAGCGCACGTGGTAATATGGTTGATTGCGCAGAAATTTGCCAGAGCAGACTTTGCAGAATGCTATACAGGAGCGATGATTTGGGTCTATGTTTGCAGTAATCTTAAAAATGAAGCCAGTGAACTTGGGTTCGTCTGGTTTCACCATACGCTCCTCGGCTTTAGTAGGCTGAGGATATGGTGCTATTTGGACAAAGCAGTCAAGAAGCTCTTGTACACCAAAATTGTTGAGTGCAGAGCCAAAGAATACAGGCGCGACCTCGGCTGCGCGATAGTCGTCTATGTTGAAATCGGGATAAACACCGTCTATTAATTCCAAATCGTCGCGTAGACGCTTGGCAAAATCTTCGCCTACATGCTGTTCGAGATCTTCCGATTGAACGTCTACTTCTACCTTTTGCGTCTTACGTTGTTTGTCTGGCGTAAAGAGATTAAGATTGTTCTCATAAATATTATAAACGCCTTTAAATCTCATGCCTTGGCCGATAGGCCACGAAAGCGGACGTACATGTATGTGCAGTTCCTGTTCAAGTTCGTCAAGAAGGTCGAACGGGTCGCGTCCTTCACGATCCATCTTGTTTATGAAGATGATAACAGGTGTGTTACGCATGCGGCAAACCTCCATAAGTTTGCGTGTTTGCGCCTCTACACCTTTGGCTGAATCGACTACTATTATGGCAGAGTCAACAGCTGTCAGCGTGCGGTAAGTGTCTTCTGCAAAGTCTTGGTGACCAGGTGTGTCGAGAATGTTGACTTTGTATGGTTCGCCTTCTTGTCCTTCTGGCAGATAGTCAAACTCCATTACCGATGTAGAGACAGAGATTCCGCGTTGCTTCTCTATGTCCATCCAGTCGGACGTGGCAGTCTTTCGAATTTTATTGTTTTTTACTGCTCCAGCTACTTGTATTTGCCCGCCAAAGAGCAGAAATTTCTCCGTCAGCGTAGTCTTACCAGCGTCAGGGTGTGATATAATGGCGAAAGTGCGTCTGCGTGATATTTCCTTGTTCATAGTTGTGAAAGGCATTTTTTCAAACTGTCAAGCCAGTAAGGTATTTTGATGTTAAAGGTTTCCTTTATTTTTGTTTTGTCAAGTACGGAATAAGCCGGCCGCTTGACTGGTGACGGAAATTCGCTGCTGTGGCATGGCTCAATGTCACAGTTGGTATTGCCTGAAAGCGATGCTATCATCTTAGTGAAATCGTACCAGCTGCAAACGCCTTCGTTGCTGAAGTGATATATGCCTGTGTTGCCTTCATACTTGCGGTTTTCTACAATGTCGAATATAGCATTGGCAAGGTCGCCGGCGTATGTAGGTGTGCCTACTTGGTCGAAGACAACTTTCAGCAGAGGCTTTGACGCCGTGAGATTCAGCATTGTCTTCACAAAATTGTGACCAAACTCAGAGTAGAGCCAAGCCGTACGTAAAATGATGTATTTGCAGCCAGTTGCCTGTATTTTCTGCTCACCGTGGAGCTTGGTCAGACCGTAAACACCTGTTGGCGTTCCTTTTTGGTCTTCGCGGCAAGGCGTGTTGTATGGGTCGCCGCCAAAGACATAATCGGTGCTGATATGTATAAGCAACCCATCGTGCTCTTTCATGACCTTTGCAAGGTTCTCAGGCGCAGTGGCGTTGAGCGTCTCAACGATGTCGCCTGCTGTTTCTGCCTTGTCTACATTAGTCCATGCAGCACAATTGATTATGCAATGTATGTTGTTGGTTTCTACATAGTTGCGAATGGCATCAATATCTGTTATGTCCAGCTTCTCATAGCCATCGCATACGTCTGTAAAGAAGTAGTTGTCCTTTTTCGATTGCCTGCTTACAATCTGTACTTCATTGCCAAGTTGTCCGTTGGCACCTGTAACTAATATATTCATATTCTTACCACTCGATACCTTCTTCTTTGTCTTTCTTGTAATAGTCGCTTAACATTCCGATGAACGTGGTGATTTCTTTTATTGCATGTTCAGTCTCAGGGGATATTTCCTTGCCTTTCAGTCGCAGAACCATAATGCCATACAGAGCATCGAGGCATGTTTCAATTTCGCCGACATTGTTGTCGCCCTTGTTACGCAGTTCTACGATGTATGGCAGAACCTTATAGTATTCTGCATTATAGAAGGGAAAGCGATTCGACTCCAATAGCTGTTCATGGAGGTCGGTCATGTCCTGTAGCACAATCTTGTTGATGTTCAAGTGCCCATGTTCACGTTTCCCTTCCTCGTTCATCATGCGTATGAGATTTCCAAACCAGTCGGCTTCATCGTCTTTTTGTTCGTCGGTATAATCAGAGAACTTATTGATATATTCCCTGCGTATTGTGGCGAGTGAACAGCCGTAAGCGCGTATGAGGTCTTCAATCTGCCACATATACAGCAGATATTCGGCAATGGAGCTTTTGCGTAGTTTCTGTGCGATGAACATATTGTCTTGTGGATTTTATAAATCTGTATTGCTATTGATTTTGCAGTTGTGGGAAAAGATAGATGTTGAACAGTGTTCCTATTAGGCTCATCAATGAGAAAAAGATTACGCATCCGCCTATTATGCGGTTGATGATAATTACGCCTGTCTGGTCGAAACGCTCGCGAATTTTATCAATGACCCATGTAAGACCATACCACCACATCAGCGCTCCTGCCACCATTGAGGCATAGCCAACCACCATCAAGGCAGGGTGGGAGGGTATGATGAAGTTGAGCTGGGCAAAGAGGGCTATGAAAAGTACGATGATGAGAGGATTGGAAAATGTTATAAGGAAGGCTGTTACGGCATTGTGCAGCAACGTGCCTTTTTCCTTTTGCCCATTTTCACGTGCTTTCTTCAAAGGATTGCTGAAGAAGCTTATAAGTCCGAAAATGAGGAGCATTATGCCGCCTGCAAGCTGCAAGTAGAATTTATATACGGGGTTGTTGATGAAGTCGACCACGAAAGACATGCCTGCACCAGAAATGAGAGCATAAATCAAATCACTTATAGATGCGCCAACGCCAGTGGCGAATCCATACCACCGCCCTTTCTTCTGCGTGCGTTGCACGCAGAGAATGCCTACGGGTCCCATAGGTGCGGAAGCCGCTACACCTATTATAATGCCCTTTAGGATAAGCTCTAATATATCTATATGTATTGGAAATGGCATACTAAGATGCAAAGGTACTAATTTATTTTTATTCTGCCGAATAATCTGCAACCATCTTTCTATAAGTATTGTAAAGACGCGTGCGGGATATGTAACCTATTAGATGGTTGTTGATGTCTACCACAGGTAAAGCTTCTGAATTGGTCTTTTCAAATTTCTTCATTACGCTTTCCATAGGCTCGTTGTTGTAGAGTATGGCCGGCACTGGTGTCATTAGCTGTGCAGCAGTGTATTTGTTGTAAAGCTCAGTCCGGAAGATGATGTGTCGTATTTTCACCATATCTATTTCACCAAGCAACCTGCCAGAGTCGTCAAGCACGGGTAGAAAGTCAAAGTCGCTGTTTGACAGCACATTGATAAGTTTGCCAAGCTTTAGGTCTGGCTTTACGCTTGTTACGTTTTTTTCTATCACGGCATTCATGTTCATCAGCGTCAACACGCTACGGTCGGTGTGGTGAGTGATGAGTTTGCCTTCGCGGGCAAGACGCATAGCGTATATGCTGTGAGGCTCAAAGATGCTTATCACCATGACGCTGACCACAGCCACAATCAGCAATGGCACGAATAGCTGGTAGCCGCCTGTAATCTCAGCAATGAGGAAAATGCCTGTCAGTGGCGCATGCATTACTCCTGCCATTACTCCTGCCATGCCGAGGAGGACGAAGTTTTTCTCAGGAAGGTAAACACCTATTTGCTCTATATTCCAGATGCGCGAGAAAAAGAAACCGGCAAAGCCGCCTACGAACAACGAGGGGGCAAACGTTCCGCCACAGCCCCCGGCACCGTTTGTTGACGATGTTGCCACTATTTTAGTCAATACTACCATGCCTATGTAAGCCACCAATAATTCTGAATGACCGTAGAAAAGCGAGCCGTTCATTACTTGGTTCCAGTCGGCTTGCGTCTTTCCGCTAAGCAAGATGTTGAGTCCGTTCCAGCCCTCACCATAGAGCGATGGGAAGAAGAAAATAAGGATGCTCAGCAAGAGGCCTCCTGTCAGTAGCTTTATATATGGATGGTTGTGCATTTTGGCATACTGGCTCTCGCACCATGTCATGCCGCGCATGAAATAGAGACTGACAAAACCGCAGAAGACGCCCAGCATCACAGTTCCTGGTATGCGCTCTACGTTCCATGCGCTGTCAAGCTGGAAGCTGAACATCGTGGCGTTGCCTGCCAAAATGTAGCTGACGACATCTGCCGTAATGGTGGCTATCATTATTGGCACAATCGACGCCATGTTCATGTCAATCATCAGCACCTCAAGAGTGAAAACCATCCCCGCGATGGGTGCTTTGTATATGCCAGCCACGGCAGCAGCGGCTCCACAGCCAACGAGAACCATCAGTCGGCGGTTGTTCAGCTTGAACAGTTGCCCGAGGTTTGAACCTATGGCAGAACCTGTAAGCACGATTGGTGCTTCTGCTCCCACCGATCCACCGAAGCCAATCGTTAAGGCGGAGGCAACTATGGATGTCCAGCAGTTGTGGGCTTTCAGCCTTGATTGCTTGGTGGATATTGCGTATAGCACACGTGTGATGCCATGTGAGATATTGTCACGCACCACATATTTTATAAATAGGGTAGTAAGGAATATGCCGATTACAGGGAAGACGAGATAAAGCCAGTTGGCTTTATTGGCAACAAAGTCTTCTGTCAGGAGCCTCTGTATAAAGGCTATGAGCGTGTGTAGCAGGTATGCCGCAAACGATGCCAGTATTCCGATGATGAAAGCCAGCACCGATGTAGCCTGCTTGTCAGTCAGGTTGCGCTCTCTCCATGCTATAACGTTTGATAACATGTGACTTCCTGCCTTTTATTTTCTTATTATAGAGACTTCGCCATTTGGCTTGAGCCTGATTATCGAGCTTGGAGTATGTGGTTTGTGCTCCTGGCGGCGAGAAAAGCAAACATAATCTACGCTTTTGAGCAGTTCGGGAGCTATGTCTCGGTAGTTTTGTGCAGCCGGTTCTCCGCTTATGTTTGCGCTTGTGGAGACCAATGCCTTTTGAAAGCGATAGCATAGCTCTTTAGAGAAAGGCTCTTTCGTTATGCGCATGGCAATGCTCCCGTCTTCGGCAATGAGGTTTGGCGCGAGGTTCACGGCTCCGTCAAGAATTACGGTCGTAGGCTTGATGGCAGCGTCGAGCAAGTCCCAAGCTATGTTTGGAACATTGCGGACATAGCGCTGCAAGCGTGCGTCGGAGTCAACAAGGCAAATGAGAGCCTTAGAGTCGTCGCGATGCTTTATTTTGTAGACCTTGACTACAGCCTCCTCATTGGTGGCATCACAGCCGATGCCCCACACGGTGTCTGTCGGATAAAGAATAACGCCGCCTTCTTTCAATACCTTTACGGCGTTTTTGATGTCTTCTTCTTGTGTCATAGTAAATGCAATCTACCGCAAAGATAGTAAAACTTTTATTTCTGCGCAAATCTTTCTAAAAAAATCGTATTTCTTTTACATCTTCTCAAATTATTTATTACCTTTGCAGATACAGAGTTGAAAATATTTTTAAGCAACTAAAAACATACAACATCATGGATGAACCAATTTTGAAACCCTATGTCATAGGCTTGGACCTTGGCGGGACTAACTCAGTGTTTGGAATCGTAGACGCACGTGGTGACATCAAAGCCACGACTGCCATTAAGACAGGTGCTTACGAGAAGGTTGACGAATACGTCAATGCTTGCGTTAATGCATTGCAGCCAATCATTGACCAAGTGGGTGGTATAGAGAAGATTAAAGCAATGGGTATTGGTGCCCCTAACGGCAACTATTATACCGGTACTATTGAGTTTGCTCCGAACCTCCCGTGGGCTCACGATGGCATTGTGCCATTGGCAAGCATGTTCTCAGAGAAGCTCGGTATTCCCGTGGCTATGACCAATGACGCCAATGCAGCTGCTATGGGAGAGATGACCTATGGCGCAGCTCGTGGCATGAAGAACTTCATCGAGATTACTCTTGGTACGGGTGTAGGCTCTGGTATAGTAATCAACGGGCAGATCGTTTATGGATGCGACGGTTTTGCCGGTGAGCTTGGCCATGTTATAATGGTTCGCGGTGAAAACGCACGTCCTTGTGGATGTGGCCGCAAAGGCTGCCTCGAGGCTTATTGCTCGGCAACAGGTGTGGCTCGTACTGCTCGTGAGATGCTTTCGAAGACCGACCGTCCTTCTTTATTGCGTGAGCTTGAGCCGGAAAAGATAACTTCTCTTGACGTCAGCATTGCCGCAAACAAGGGTGATCAGCTTGCTATTGACATTTATAATTTCACTGGCAAGATGCTTGGTGAGGCTTGCGCTGACTTCACAGCGTTCTCTTCTCCTGAGGCATTCATATTCTTCGGCGGCATGACAAAGGCAGGTGACCTGCTCATGACTCCTCTGAAAAAGAGCTACGATGAGAATGTGCTGAAGATATTCAAGGGCAAGGCTAAGTTCCTTGTCAGCAGTCTTAATGGCAGCTCGGCAGCTGTGCTCGGCGCTTCGGCTGTAGGCTGGGACTTGTAAACTGAAGGAATAAACAAAATAAAGAGGGCGTATCAGAAATTCTGATACGCCCTGTTTTGTAAATGGGATTGGCAAAATTAAGTTGCGTTGAGGCAGGACAAAGAAGTGCCAAACTCATTAATAATGGGATGTGTCTGCTTTCTCAGTGATACTCGTACGCCGTATGTGTGTCTCTCGTACGGCGTACGTGTGTCGTATGTACGCCGTACGTATATCGTATGTACGGCGTTTGTGCGATGCACGTACGGCGTAGATAGGTGGTACGTACGCCGTACATACTGCCTCGATTTTTTTTACATCGTTCAGCCGACGATAAAGTCGTCTATGTTTCGGTTGCCGTTCATGAAGTCATGGGCTGCCATGCGTTTTTTACCGGAAAGTTGCAGCTCTGTAATCTCAAGCCATTTGTCGGCGCAAGCTATATAAAGATGTGTCTTGTCTGTACGGATGGTTCCTGGGTGAGTCCCGTCTTCGTTGGCCTCTGTTTTGGTAGTCTTGAAAATCTTTAGGACACTTTCTTTGCCATTTTTGCTGTCGATTGGCTTCAACGTAGTCCATGCTCCTGGATAAGGTGACAGGCCTCTTATAAAATCATAGACACCTTTTGCGGTTTGCTTCCAATCTATATTGCATGTTTCTTTGAATATTTTTGGAGCACCATGAAGCTTGTCGATGTTTCCTATCAGCTTGCCTTGATCAGTGGTAGAGACGTTGCCATTGTCTTTTAGCACGAGGTCGATTGTTTCTTCGGCGGCAGAGGCTCCCAACTTCATTAAGCCGTCGTAAACATACTCCACGTCGGCATCGTCGGGGATGGCAAAATGCTTTTGCAGTATGATGCGGCCTGTGTCAATGTCCTTGTCAAGGAAAAAGGTAGTTACTCCTGTCTCTTTTTCTCCATTGATAATTGCCCAATTGATAGGCGCGGCTCCACGATATTGAGGTAGGAGGGCGGCATGTACGTTGAATGTGCCGAATCTTGGCATTGCCCAAACAACTTCCGGCAGCATTCGGAAGGCTACCACTACTTGTAAGTCTGCTTTGTATGACGCGAGTTCTTCAACAAAGGCAGGGTCTTTCATCTTGACGGGTTGCAACACAGGTATGCCGTTGGCAATGGCATATTGCTTTACCTCAGACGGTTGCAAGTGGTCTTGATGGCGGCCTACGGGCTTGTCTGGCTGGGTGACTACAGCAACTATATTGTAACCGTCATTGACGAGCTTGCTTAGTGTGCCGACTGCAAACTCGGGTGTTCCCATAAATATTATTCTCAGGTCTTTTTTCTCCATATATGCATTTAACTAAAAAGGACGGTCGTGATAGGCCGTCCATATTTATCTTCTTAGAAATTCCACCAATGTTTCTTTTTGTGTTCTTCCTCATGATTGCCGTATCTTTCGCGCATAAGCTGGGCATAAGATTTATGGTCATGTATAATGTGATAAATCTGCCCCCAGTCTGGCAGACCGCCTACATTGCGGTCGTCTATAAAGTAGTCGGCTTTCAATTTGCGGCTCCAGTGGTTGTTCTTGCTTTTTTCTTCCTCTGGATAGTCGCGGTTCACAGCCCAAAAATCAACACCTCGCTCGTGGCACCAGTCTATTGCGTCCTGTAGCAGTTTACCCTCGCGCACAGTCCACAGTATAAGCTGGTGATTTTCCTTAATGAGCATGCGCAACGTTTCTATTGCGAACGGTATTTCGTTGCCAATCTCAGGATAGCGGTGCTCTACAATAGTACCGTCGAAGTCTACTGCTATTCTTGCCATTATCTCTTTATTGATTTGTCGTTCTTGTCGCCGTAGTGGCTGTTGCTGTAAGTGCTATAGCTGCCATAATGGCTATAGTATCCGTAGCCATTCCTGTTGCGTCCGTATTTGCCATATCTGCCATAGCGTCCGTAACCGTAATAATAACCGTACTTCTTCTTCGATAGGTCTATACCGTTCAGAACAATGCTGACCTTTGGCAGCTTGTGCTCGTTTGCAAAGTCGTTTATAAGATCTATGCTGTCTTTCGGAGTATAGTCGGCGCGGCACATGTATATGGTCATATCGCAAACGCGGGCTATAGCCAAGGTGTCAGTAACGATACCGGCAGGGGCTGAGTCTACAATGATATAATCGAAGTTCTCGCGCAATACCTTGAATATGTCATCGAGGCTTTGACGTGCCACAAGCTCTGCCGGGTTGGGAGGTATTGGGCCAGCCGGAAGGATGCACAAGTGGTTGTTGATGCCCGAAGGCAATATCTGGCTTTCTATCTGCTCCCACGTCGGGTTCTCCTTCATAAGCAGGTTGGTAATGCCGTGTGATTCGTCGTCGATGCCGAACAAGTGGGCAAGGCGTGGTTTCCTGATGTCGAGACCGACAAGCAGAACGCTCTTGCCAAGAAGGGCGAACGACATTGCGAGGTTTGATGCCGTGAAGGTTTTGCCCTCGCCTGACGTAGTGGATGTACATAAAACAACCTTCTGCCCTTCCTCAAGCATAAACTGCAAGTTCGTGCGCATCGACCGGAATATTTCCTCCATGACGTTGTTCTTGTTCTCATGAACTACAATGTCTGCCTTTGTCTTAGCCACATCGGATGCAACAGCAACGTCTGCCAGGATTGGCAGCTTGGTGAGCTTTGCCAATTCGTCATGGCTTTCAATCTTATAGTGGAAGAAGCGTGAAACATATATGAACAAAGCAGGTATGGCTATACCTAAAAGCAGTCCGATGAGCATGATGAGCTTCCCGTTAGGGCTTACCTTGCCATTGAATGAAGGACCGTCTATGAGCTTTCCCTTATCAGCCGTAGCAGCTAAAGAGATGGAATTTTCCTCACGTTTTTGAAGAAGCATGAGGTAAAGTCCTGACTTAACTTCCTGCTGGCGTCCTATTTGTGTTAGGATGCGTTCTTGCTCAGGCGTTTCGCCCACTTGTCCTTGGTAGCGTCCATATTCAGAGGCTACAGAGCTGCGCTGTATGTCCATCGAACGACGTGCTTGAGTGAGGGCGCGCTGGATGGCGCTCATCAATTGGTCAAGCTGCGTGGTAAGAGGTATTACCGCAGGTGATGTTTCGCTTGCGCTTTGCAAAAGCAGGTTGCGCTTCTGCACAATGGTGTTGTAGTTGCTTATCAGTGACGAAGCAGTTTCGTTGTTGATGCCTATGTTCACAGGCAATGGCTGGTACTTGTTGTTTGGATTGTTGATGAAAGAAGACAACTCGTCAAGCAATGCGACCTGCGTATTGGCTTCGTTCAGTTTCTGCTGATATGAGTCTGCATTGCCGAATGCCTGGCCTGCGTTCATCTTCAGCTCAACCATTCCGTTGCGCTTCTTGTAGTTTTCAAGCTGGCCCTCAGTATTGCCGAGCTCGGCATTGATTTTCTCAAGTCGTCCGTTGATGAAGTCTTCAGTGCGCGCGGCAATTTCATTTTTGTCTTCATTGGCTTGCCGGTTATAGGACACAGCGAGTTGACGCAGATAATCTATTGCACGCTGTGGGCTTTCATCATTCATGACTATGCGCACGATGGTCGTCGTCTTTGATGTAAGTCCTACGCCAACCTCGCCTACATATTTGTTGGATGCGCTTATCGGAGATTGTATGGTAACCTTCATCTGTTGCCCGTTAGACATTGGGTCGGGGCTGTTTGGAGTCAGCTTCAACACACCGGCTCTTGTGGCAATGGTGCTTGGCAGAGAAGATATTGTTTTGTTTATGGCAAACGGTCCTTCTAACTGGTTTTCGCTTTTTGACACGAAATATGTACCTGTGACGTGATATTTGCGGCCTTGGCGCTCTATGAGTAAGCTGATCGGAGTCTTAAGCTTCTCAAGATGGTCGGCGTCCATGTCAACAGTTATGGGCTGTGTCTTGTATAGCAATATGTCTTTTACTTTGCCAACAGAATAGTAATTCACGTACAATTTAAGGTCACTGACGGTTTGCGCGGCAAGGGAATGAGATGTCAATATCTCCATTTCGTTGTCAATACCGTCGGTGTTGGAAATCATGCCGAGAGTTGAAGAACTCATGATGCTCCTGTTCCTACCGTTGTTGTCGTTGTTTTTGATGAGCATCTTTTCCGATGCCCTGTATATTGGGGTAGTGTATCTCAAGTATATGGCGGCTACCCCGACACAGATGATTATAGACAACATGAACCATTTCCAGTTGAGCACCAATGCGGTGTAAATGGCAGCCGTATCAATCAGTGGCTTCTGTTTTGACAGCTGTGTCTCGTCGGTCTGGACTTCTGCCGTCTTCTTGTTATTTTCTTCCATTATATCTATATATAATAATGTGTAGTTTTTATTATTTTCCTATTCTGTGTTATTCTCCTTCAGCCAAATGAAGCAGATACTGCCCGTAGCTGTTCTTTTTCATAGGTTCGGCATCGCTTATGAGCGTGTCTTTTGTAATCCACCCCTGCTTGTAGGCTATTTCTTCAAGGCAAGCCACTTTTAGTCCTTGGCGTTTCTCTATTACTTCTATAAAAGTGCTGGCCTCTGACAGGCTGTCGTGCGTGCCTGTATCGAGCCATGCAAAGCCACGCTGTAATACTTGAACCTTCAGTTCTTTCCGGCTTAGATATTCTTGGTTTACGGACGTTATTTCCAATTCGCCACGGGCGCTTGGCTTAATATTTTTGGCAATGCTTACAACGCTGTTCGGATAGAAGTAAAGCCCCACTACGGCATAGTTGCTTTTTGGTTGTTTGGGCTTTTCCTCAATACTGAGGCAATTGCCGTCTTTGTCAAACTCTGCCACGCCGTATCGTTCCGGGTCATTGACATAATAGCCGAATACAGAAGCCATCCCTTCTTTCTCGGCGAGGCGTACGCTTTCACGCAACAAGCCGCTCAAGCCAGCTCCGTGGAAAATATTGTCGCCCAACACAAGGCATACGCTGTCGTTGCCGATAAAGTCTTCGCCTATTATAAAAGCTTGGGCAAGACCGTCAGGGCTGGGTTGTTCGGCGTATTCAAACCGCACGCCAAATTCATGGCCATCGCCCAAAAGGCGTTTGAAAGATGGCAGGTCGTGAGGAGTGGATATGATGAGAATGTCACGTATGCCGGCCAGCATCAATACCGACACAGGATAATATATCATCGGCTTGTCGAAAATGGGTATGAGCTGCTTGCTGATGCCCTTTGTTATAGGGTACAGCCGAGTTCCTGAACCGCCAGCTAAAACGATGCCTTTCATTTTTGCCAATTTTTGTTTCGTTCGTAACTTGATTTTACTTGTTGCGGGGGGCTTGGTTTACCAAAGCCTTAAATACTCGGCAAAGATACGAAATATTATTCATATACAACTTTTCTACCAATGAAAATATTTATTTAAAGTGATTTTTCGGCAGTTTCCTTTGCTCTCTCACAATATTATTGTATTTTTGCAATGTTTTTTCCGTATGAACCAATTAAAAAGATAATTTTAAAAATTATTTATGGGATTTTTATCAAAAATATTCAATAGAAAGCCAAGGGAAGAAAAGACTGGCGGCATGCAAGATTACATGACGCTTGTGAGAGTCTACTTCCAGGCCTCCATAGCTGCACAGGTTGGCATCAACAACCTGGCAATGCTTCCAGACCTGCGAATGTTTAAGACAACCTTGCACGTACCGACCCAGAATAACAAGCTTGGGCTGGGAGAGAAGGGGCATTGCCGAAAGATGATGAAAGAAATCTATGGCACCGACGACAGCTTCTTCAAGGAGATAGACCAAAGCATCAGGCGCAATTGCAAAAAACTGCAAGATGTGCAAGTATATCTCATACAATTCCAGAATTTCACGCAAGATCTGATGATGCTTACCGGCAACTTGATGAAGTTCAAGCTGCGCGTGCCCTCTATTTTCAAGAAGTCGATTTATGCAATGACTGAGAAAACTGTGGGCGACATTTTTACGAAGAATAGCTACAAGGACCCAAGCGTTGTCAAGGCTGTGCTCAATGTACGCAAATACAACACAAGGCTCAACTTCTCGCAAAAATGGGTTACCGACTTTGTGTATCAAGTCGTAATGCTTGCAAAGAAAGAACCGGCACCGTCGCAAGAAGAAGCAGAGGCTGCCGAAAAGAAGTTGGGGAAGAAATAAAGCTTTAAACTGCAAGAAGTTTTAAGATTTTAGCTGTAAAGTTTGCAAATATCGCAATAAAAAATTAAATTTGCAGAAATTTGTGACGTATGGATGCCAATGAAAAACTTATCAATACGTTTGCCACGCGTGTGAGGCAGATGATTCTCCAATACGAGGAAATGCGGAAGGAGAACGCTGAGCTTTATGCTATGGTTGATGAGAAGGATAAGAAGATAAATGACTTGCAAGCTCAGGTGGCACACATACAGCATGAATACGACTCCCTGAAGTTGGCTAAGATGTTGCAGTTGACAGACGGTGATGTGGAAGCCGCACGGAAGCGCATCAACAAGCTTGTCAGGGATGTCAACAAATGTATCACGTTGCTAAGCGAAAGCTAAGTTAAACAACGATGACAGAAGTAGAACAGAAAACAAGAACCATAAGATTGCATATCTACGACACCGACATCACTGTGAAGGTGTTGCAGGACGATGAGGCTCTTTATCGCAAGGACGCTGAGCTCATAAACGAGCTTCTGAATGCCTATTTTGATGCTTACAAAGGCAGGAAAGGCGATAAGGAAATAATATATTATGCAATGATTGACCTTGGATTGCGCTTGCAACGTGAGCTTGTGCGCAATGACACAAAGCCATATGATGATATTCTCGCTCAGCTGACTTCTGAAATTGAAATAGAACTTAAGCAGAAGTGACGTGGTTGACGGAGAATATTAATTCATAAACAAACAATATACTTACATGGTAAATATAATTATTGCAGTCGCAATCGCGCTTGTCATTGGCGGACTTGGCGGCTATGCTATTTTCCGATATGTCATTAAAGGAAAATATAACGAGATGATGGAGACGGCAAAGAAAGATGCCGATGTCATAAAAGAAAAGAAGCTGCTTGAGGTAAAAGAAAGATTTCTCAACAAGAAAAACGAGCTTGACAAAGAGGTGCAACAGCGCAACCAGAAGTTTCAAGCTAATGAAAACCGCTTGAAGCAGCGTGAGCTTACTTTGAACCAACGCCAAGAGGAACTTAGCCGCACAAAGCAAGACCTTGAGCGCGAGCAGCAGCGTGTGGAGAATGAGAAAAACCTTATAGCTGTGAAACAGCAGGATCTTGACAAAATGCAAGAGCAAGAGCGTGCCAAGCTGGAGGAGCTTTCTGGCTTATCGGCTGAAGAAGCAAAGAACCGCCTTGTGGAAAGCATGAAGGACAAGGCAAAGATGGATGCAGCAAGCTATATCAACGAGGTAGTAGACCAAGCTAAGCTTGATGCAAACATGAAGGCAAAGAAAATAGTAATACAGACTATCCAGCGTGTTGCTACTGAGACTGCAATAGAAAACTCTGTCAGCGTTTTCCACATTGACAATGATGAAGTAAAAGGCCGTATAATAGGCCGTGAAGGTCGCAATATACGGGCTTTGGAAGCTGCCTGCGGAGTGGAGATTGTTGTAGATGATACGCCTGAAAGCATTGTTATTTCAGCTTTCGATCCTATACGCCGTGAGGTTTGCCGTTTGGCTCTGCACCAGCTCGTTGCCGATGGGCGTATCCACCCTGCACGTATCGAGGAAGTCGTGGCGAAAGTTAAGAAACAGCTTGACAATGAAATTATAGAAACAGGTAAGCGTACGGCAATAGACCTTGGCATACATGGCTTGCATCCGGAGCTTATCCGTATAATAGGCAAGATGAAATACCGTTCGTCATACGGTCAGAACCTTCTTCAGCATGCTCGCGAAACAGCTAATCTGTGTGCGGTTATGGCAGCGGAATTGGGGCTCAATCCTAAGAAGGCTAAGCGTGCCGGCTTGCTCCATGATATTGGCAAGGTGCCGGATGAGGAAAGCGAGCTCCCTCACGCATTGCTTGGAGCAAAGATTGCTGAGAAATACAAGGAGAAGCCGGACATTGTCAATGCTATTGCGGCTCACCATGATGAAGTGGAAATGAAGACATTGCTTGCGCCTATTGTGCAAGTGTGTGATGCAATTTCAGGTGCTCGCCCGGGTGCTCGCCGTGAGATAGTAGAAGCTTATATAAAGAGGCTCAATGACCTTGAGGCAATAGCTATGAGCTATCCTGGCGTTACAAAGACTTATGCTATTCAGGCTGGACGTGAGTTGAGAGTCATTGTAGGAGCCGACAAGATGACCGACGAGGAAAGCACTAAACTCAGTGCTGAGATTGCTGAAAAGATTCAGAATGAAATGACTTATCCAGGCCAAGTGAAGATTACTGTCATTCGTGAGACTCGTTCTGTGGCGTATGCCAAGTAAGAGTTTTTAATGACAAGTTTTACTATGCGGCGTGAAGGCTTTCCCTTTACGCCGTATTCGTCCCGCGTTTAAACTTTTATCGCAGTGCGATTAAACTTTGCTCGCAGTGCCTTAAAAGTTTGCTCGCAATGCGTTAAAACTTTGCTCGAATTCCATTTAATCTTTAATCGCAAATGCTTTAAACTATGAGGGTTATTTGTGCCATTGACAGTTTTAAGGGTTGCATGACTTCGAAGGAAGCTAACGATGCCGCTAAGATGGGAATTTTAGAGGCTTTTCCTGAAGCGCAAGTAGAGTGTTTTGAAGTAAGCGATGGTGGTGAAGGCTTCCTTGAGGCTATGCGTCCTGACGAGATTGTAACTTGCCATGTACATGATGCCTTAATGCGCTGGACAGATTCGGCTTTTGGCATAAAAGATGGCAAGGCAATTATAGAGGTTGCAAAAGCCGTGGGGCTTGACATGGTGGAGCCTAAAGACAGAAATCCCTTGTTGGCGACAAGCTATGGAGTCGGTGAATTGATGGTCCATGCTATGGAGCGTGGTTGCCGTGAGTTTATTATTGGACTTGGCGGTAGCGCAACAAGCGATTGCGGACTTGGCATGTTGCGCTGTCTTAAGCGTGCATGGCAGATAAAGGAGAATAAGGCTTGGTATGAGCCTTTCGATACGTCTTCTCTTAAAAGCATAAAAGTTACGCTTGCAACCGATGTAACCAGTCCTCTATGCGGAGAAAATGGTGCTGCATACGTCTTTGCACCTCAAAAAGGAGCTGATGCCGCAATGGTGAAGAAGCTTGAGCGGCGGGCGCGAACATTCGCCTTGATGTCATCAAAACACCAGGGCTATGACATGAGTAATGAGCCTGGTGCCGGCGCGGCTGGTGGACTTGGCTATGCCTTCATGGAGTTTATGAATGCGAATGTTAGAAGCGGTGCAGAGATTGTGATGGAAAGCAGTGGACTGGCTAATGCCATTTCTTCCTGTATGCAGCCTAAACCTTCTTTGGTGAATGGCTGTAATGTGAATTATAAGGGGAAAACTATTATTGTTACAGGTGAGGGTAGTGCTGATAACCAGACGCTTATGGGTAAATGGCCAAGTGTGCTATTGAAGCATGCAAAGGCAAGTAATGTGCCGGTGATGTTGTTTGTCGGCAAGGTTGCTGACAGAGATAAGTTGCTTAGTGCAGGTTTTGCGCAGGTGGTATGTATAAATGATGGAATGGATAAAGCTCAAGATCCTCTTGACAAAAGAGTCGCTGAGGAAAGAATGAAATTGGCATGTTTGCATGGCATTTCTTTATCGGACACATAAAAATAATGCAATATTATCGTTAAACGTGTATAAAAAACGAAATGTGCCTTGTGAGTTTCCAATTTATTTCCTAACTTTGCGAATGATAAAAGCAAAAGATAAAGTACAAACAAAATAGTCAAAAGAAAGACATGGCAAAGATTAAGACGATTGGCGTGTTGACATCCGGAGGCGATGCACCGGGAATGAATGCCGCTATAAGAGCTGTCACGCGAGCAGGTATTTGCAATGGTTTTAATATCAAAGGAATATACCGTGGTTATGATGGTCTTATAGATGATGAGATAAAGCCTTTCACAACTGAAAATGTATCGGGTATCATTATGCAGGGTGGCACCATCTTGAAGACAGCCCGTTCGAAAGCTTTTATGACTAAGGAAGGTCGTGACAAGGCTTATGAAAATCTTAAAAAGGAAGGAATTGATGCTCTTGTCGTAATCGGGGGTAATGGTTCACTGACCGGTGCCATGGAATTTGCGCAAGACTATGACATATGCTGTTTAGGCTTACCAGGTACTATAGACAATGACCTTTATGGTACTGACACTACTATCGGCTATGATACAACCCTTAACACTATTGTTGATTGTGTTGACCGTATACGTGATACTGCTCAAAGCCATCAACGCATCTTCTTCGTGGAAGTGATGGGGCGTGATGCTGGATACTTGGCTCAGAACTCTGCAATAGCAAGTGGAGCTGAGGCTGCAATTATTCCAGAGGATTCAACTGACGTTGACCAGTTGGCAAAGTTTATGGAGCGTGGCATCCGTAAGTCAAAAAAAAGCTGTATAGTAATAGTGTCGGAAAGCCCGAAATGTGGTGCTATGTATTATGCAGAGCGCGTGCGTAAGGAATTTCCTGAGTTTGATGTGCGTGTGTCTATTCTTGGCTATTTGCAGCGTGGTGGACGTCCATCTGCCCACGATCGCATACTTGCCAGCCGTACAGGCGTAGCTGCTGTTGAGGCTATAATTCAAGGTCAACGCAACATTATGGTTGGAATGCGGCATAGCGAGATTGTTTATGTGCCTCTGTCTGAGGCAATACGCTCTGACAAGCCGTTCGACAGAAAGCTTATAAAAGTACTTGACGAACTTTCGATCTAAATCATCAGGCTTTTAGCACATAGACTTAATCATTACGATTCTTGTCGTTGAATAAGTGTTGAGAGCGTGAGACGTTGAAAGAAATAGCAGAAAATATTAATGTAAAATATATTGGGTTGGAGCATAGGCTATGCAGTCGTAAAAACTCATGACCCAATGTTCAAAACAAAATTTTATGGCACAGATTAATGGACACATCTCTCAGATTATCGGTCCTGTCGTCGATGTCTTCTTCGACACGCAAGGTCAGGATCCTGAGAAGGTGCTCCCAAGAATTTACGAGGCTCTGACAGTGAAGCGTCTTGACGGTCGTGAGCTGATCCTTGAGGTGGAGCAGCACATCGGTGAGGACACCGTGCGCTGCATCGCTATGGACAGCACCGACGGACTGGATCGTGGACTGGAGGTTGTGCCGACGGGTGCTCCTATTCAGATGCCTGCCGGCGACCAAATCAAGGGTCGTATGATGAACGTTATCGGTGAGCCTATCGACGGTATGAAGTCCCTCGACATGAAGGGAAGCTATCCTATCCACCGTCCGGCACCTAAGTTTGAAGACCTGTCTACCCACAAGGAAATGCTTCCTACAGGTATCAAGGTCATCGACCTTCTGGAGCCTTATATGAAAGGTGGTAAGATCGGACTGTTCGGCGGTGCAGGTGTAGGTAAGACCGTGCTTATCATGGAGCTTATCAACAACATCGCAAAGGGCCACGACGGTTACTCTGTGTTTGCCGGTGTGGGTGAGCGTACCCGTGAGGGTAACGACCTTATCCGAGACATGCTCGATTCTGGCGTTATTCGTTATGGCGACAAGTTCAAGAAGGCTATGGACGAGGGCAAATGGGATTTGTCTCTCGTTGACCCGGAGGAACTTGGCAAGTCTCAGGCAACACTTGTTTATGGACAGATGAATGAACCACCTGGGGCACGTGCTCGTGTGGCTCTGTCTGGTTTGACCATCGCTGAGGAGTTCCGTGATCATGGAGGCAAAAACGGCGGTCCTGCCGACATTATGTTCTTCATTGATAATATCTTCCGTTTCACTCAGGCTGGTTCTGAGGTATCTGCGCTGCTTGGCCGTATGCCGTCAGCCGTAGGTTATCAGCCGACTCTTGCCAGTGAGATGGGTGCCATGCAGGAGCGTATTACTTCTACAAAGGAGGGTTCTATTACATCAGTACAGGCTGTGTATGTGCCTGCCGATGACCTTACCGACCCTGCACCTGCAACGACATTCTCACACTTGGATGCAACAACAGTGCTTGACCGTAAGATTACAGAGCTTGGTATTTATCCTGCTGTGGACCCACTGGGAAGTACATCACGTATCCTTGACCCGCTGATTGTGGGTAAGGAGCACTATGATTGCGCTCAGCGTGTGAAGGAGACTCTGCAGCACTATCAGGAACTTCAGGATATTATTGCCATCCTGGGTATGGATGAGTTGTCTGACGAGGACAAGTTGGTTGTGAACCGCGCACGCCGCGTGCAGCGCTTCCTCAGTCAGCCGTTCGCTGTTGCAGAGCAGTTCACCGGTGTTCCTGGTGTGATGGTAAGCATCGAAGACACCATCAAGGGTTTCAACGCTATCCTTGACGGTGAAGTAGACGACCTGCCGGAGCAGGCATTCATGAATGTCGGCACCATCGAGGATGCTATTGCTAAGGGCAAGAAGCTCATGGAGGCTGCAAAGGCGTAGTTAGTTTCTGAGTTCTTGAGTTTTTAAGTTTTGAGTTTTTATAAACTCAATAACTCACTAACTCATAAACTTACAAACTTAAGAAGTTATGTTGAAGTTAAAAATCATATCTCCCGAAAAAATCATTTACGACGGTGAGGTGGAAAGCGTGAAGGTACCGGGCACTCTCGGAAGTTTCGAGATACTCAATGACCACGCGCCAATCATCTCCTCGCTCGGAAATGGTAAGGTGGAATATACTGCAAAGGGCGGCTCTAACTCTATTGACGTAGAAGGTGGCTTCGTTGAAGTAAAAAAGAACGAAGTAAGCATTTGCGTCGAAGTAGGTTAGAAGATAAAGTCAGAACAATAGTGCAATGGATGTAAGAAAGATACGCAAGGTCGGGCTTTGGGTTATAATTGGTGCGACGCTATTAGTGTTACTCGGACTGAACCTTACTGGCAATGCGCAATATCTTGACAAAGTTGTCTACATTGTTTTAGTAGTCCTAGTGGTATGGCTTTTGGCAATGGCAATATGGTCTCACTTCTCACGATAGTCTGTTGCTTGCTTATCTTCATCATCTTAGGTGTTGGTTGGATGAAAGGTTGCAGCTATGTGAAAGCAAAGGCTCCGCAGATGCTGGTAAAGTTCTACCTTATATATGCGCTATTCAGAGTGATGACGGTGCTGTCAATAGCCGCCGTATACATCTTCTTTATATCGGACAGTATAGGAGAATCGAAGTCATTTGTGGCAATGCTGTTTGTCATGTATGTCCTTATGATGGCTTTGACGCTGAAAATGAAACATTAAAAGGTCTTGGTTAAATGAGATATTTAAGACTTATATTATGCTTGATGATGACGTTTCTGTTGTCATTCCCGGCAATGGCGGATGACAGTGGTGGCGGCAAACTCAACACTTCTGAAGTGGTGTTGGGGCACATCAAGGACTCTTATGATTGGCATGTGACCGACATCGGCGAGAAGCACATTGTTATTAACCTCCCGGTTATAGTGAAGAGCTCTACAGGTTGGCACGTGTTCAGTACGGCAAAGTTTGAAGAAGCAGATGCCCAAGGCTATCGCAAAGGCCCGTTCAATCTTGCTATCGCTTCTAAAGGTGACAATGCAGGAAAGATTGTAGAATTGCAAGGTGGCAAGGAGGTTCGTCCTTTCGACATTTCTATAACGAAGACGGTGATGGTGCTCTTCATCGACTCATTCATCCTTCTGCTCTGTATTCTCATTCCGGCACGTTGGTATCGCCACCGTAAGGCAAGTGATGCAGCTCCTGGAGGTTTCACAGGGTTTATCGAGATGCTTGTGTCGTGGGTTGAAGACAATGTCATAAAAGCAGGATTAGGTGAGGGGTATGAGAAATACTCTCCTTATTTGTTGACATGCTTCTTCTTTATCTTCACTTGTAACTTAATGGGTGTCATGCCATTCCCGCCGGGTGGAGGTAACTTAACAGGTAATATCGCCTGCACTTTCTTCCTGGCTCTATGCACATTCATTATTACGCAGTTCAGTGGCACGAAGCATTATTGGAAAGACATCTTCTGGCCTAATGTTCCGGTGGCATTGAAGGCTCCGATACCATTGATACCGTTTATCGAGTTCATAGGTATCTTTACAAAGCCATTCGCATTGATGATTCGACTTTTCGCAAACATGATGGCAGGTCATGCTATAGCCATCTCTTTGTCGTGCATCATCTTTGTAGTAGCTTCAATGAGTATCGGTGTCGCAATAGGTATGTCTACCTTGAGCGTACTTATGAGCATCTTCATGATGTTGATAGAGTTCCTTGTCTGCTTCCTGCAAGCAATGGTATTTACGATGTTAAGTTCAATTTTCATTGGATTGGCTCGTGCAAAAGAATAAAAACATAAAAAATAACAAAATAAAAACATTACAACTATGATTTCAGCATTATTATTACAAGCCGCAGCAGCTGGCATTGCAAAGTTAGGCGCAGGTGTAGGTGCAGGTCTCGCAGCCATTGGCGCAGGTATCGGTATCGGTCGTATCGGTGGTCAGGCTATGGACGCTATGGCACGCCAGCCGGAGGTAATGAACAAGCTCTTCACGAACATGATTGTTGCTGCCGCTCTTATCGAGGGTGTTGCACTGTTCGCTGTGGTTGTTGCATTCCTCTGCATCTAATTATAATAAGGTGGTTTGGTGATGGGTTGTCCATCACCAATAACCCATAAAACACTGCGTATGGATTTATTAATGCCAAGTACTGGCTTGCTGTTTTGGATGACTCTCGTCTTCCTCATCGTGCTTGCCATTCTGTGGAAATGGGGTTTCCCGGCCATTACAAAGATGGTGCGTGACCGCCAGAACTACATCAATGACAGTCTGAAGAAGGCTCACGAGGCAAACGAAAAGCTTGCCAACATACAGAAAGAAGGAGAATCCATTCTGCAGGAGGCGCGCGAGAAACAGGCTGCTGTCTTGAAAGAGGCAACGGCTACCCGTGACGCTATCGTGGCGAAAGCTGCTGATCAGGCAAAAGAGAAGGGAGCACAGCTCATTAACGACGCTAAGGCGGAGATTGAGCAGGAGAAGCAACAGGCTATTCGCGAAATTCGCGCTCAGGTTGCTGAACTTTCTGTCAAAATTGCTGAGAAGATTGTCAGAGAAAAGCTTTCTACCGACGATAAGCAGATGGAATTGATTGACAAACTGCTGGATGAAGCAACTGTTTCTGATAAAGCAGTCAAATAACGCATGAGCTTATGGATTTAGGTATAATATCGGTAAGGTACGCAAGGGCTCTGTTGAAGAGTGCGTGTGACTTTAAGCAGGAAGATACGGTATACCAAGAGATGCTGTCTCTTGCCAAGAGCTATCTCACAGTGCCGCAGCTTCGGTTTACGATAGATAATCCTATGCTCGGTAAGGAAAAGAAGCTAACATTGTTGCAGACTGCATGTGGCGGGGAACTGACAAAGCTGACTGACACGTTTCTGCAACTGGTGCTAAAAGAGAACCGTGAGAATATACTTCAGTTTATGGCGACATCTTACATAACGCTTTATCGTCATATGAAGAATATCACCCGCGGTACGCTTACTACTGCCGTCCCCGTTTCTCCTCAGACTGAAGAGAAGATGAAGAAGATGGTTGAGAGTAAGACACATGGCACGGTGGAGTTTAATACTGAGGTTGATCCATCAATTATTGGTGGCTTTATCCTTGAGTATGATACTTACCGCATGGATGCCAGCGTAAAGACAAAGCTCAGCAAGGTACTGCAAGAATTGGATAAGTAATATCTAAAGTAGATTTTAAAAATGAGTGATAAAATAAAACCAAGCGAGGTGTCAGAAGTGCTGCTCAAGCAGCTTGAAGGCATCAACGCTGAGGAGCAGTTCGACGAGGTGGGCACCGTACTGACAATCGGTGATGGTGTTGCCCATGTCTATGGTCTCCGCAACGCTGAAGCCAGTGAGCTGTTGGAATTTGAGAACGGCGTTATGGCAATCGTGATGAACCTTGAGGAAGATAACGTAGGTTGCGTGCTCCTTGGTCCTTCAACGGGCATCAAGGAAGGTATGAAGGTAAAGCGCACCCATCGTATTGCTTCAATCATGGTTAACGATAACTTCCTCGGTCGTGTGGTTAACACACTGGGTCAGCCTATCGATGGTAAGGGAGACATAGATCTTACCGATGCTTTCGAAATGCCGCTTGACCGTAAGGCTCCGGGTGTGATTTATCGTCAGCCGGTGAAGACCCCTCTGCAGACTGGTCTTAAGTCTGTTGATTCAATGATTCCTATCGGCCGTGGACAGCGTGAGCTTATTATCGGCGACCGTCAGACTGGTAAGACTGCTATTGCTGTTGATACCATCATCAACCAGAAGAGCAACTACGAGGCTGGAAAGCCTGTATATTGCATATATGTAGCCATCGGTCAGAAGGCTAGTACAGTGGCTGCCCTCGTGCAGACTCTGAAAGACCACGGTGCCCTGCCTTACACTATCATTGTAAGTGCTACCGCTGCCGACCCTGCTGCCATGCAATATTACGCTCCGTTTGCAGGAGCCGCTATTGGTGAATACTTCCGTGATCGTGGTCTTGATGCCCTCGTAGTTTATGATGACCTGTCTAAGCAGGCTGTTGCTTACCGTGAGGTATCTCTTATTCTTCGTCGTCCGTCAGGACGTGAGGCTTACCCTGGTGATGTGTTCTACCTTCACTCTCGTCTGTTGGAGCGTGCTGCTCGTATCAATGACCAGCAGGAGATTGCCGAGCAGATGAATGACCTGCCGGAGAGTATGAAAGGTCACGTGAAGGGTGGCGGTTCACTTACTGCTCTGCCAATCATTGAGACACAGGCTGGTGATGTATCTGCATACATTCCTACCAACGTGATTTCTATTACCGATGGCCAGATTTACCTTGAGAGCGACCTCTTCAACCAAGGCTTCCGTCCAGCCATCAATGTTGGTATCTCTGTGAGTCGTGTAGGTGGTTCTGCTCAGATCAAGAGTATGAAGAAAGTTGCCGGTACACTGAAGATTGACATGGCACAGTATCGTGAGCTGGAGTCTTTCTCTAAGTTCTCTAGTGATATGGATCCTGTGACAGCTATGGCAATAGACCGTGGACGTAAGAACAATCAGTTGTTGATTCAGCCTCAATACAGTCCAATGCCAGTAGGCGAGCAGATTGCAATCCTTTATTGTGGAGTGCATGGCTTGCTTCGTGACGTTCCTGTAGAAGAGGTTCGTTCAGCTCAGGACCAGTTCCTCGAGCAGATGCGCACACAGCATCAGGATGTCATTGACACTCTGGCAGCAGGAAAACTTGATGACAACTGCACCAAGACTATCGAGGATGTAATGGCAAATATTGCCGGTCAATACAAGAAGAGTTAAGAGTTAGGAGTTAGAATTTAGGAGTTGACAGTAAACAATTAATTCTGAAATTCCTAACTTCTTACCACTATAACTCCTAACCCCTAACAATAATTCATAACTAAAGAAATGCCTTCATTAAAAGAGATAAAGACCCGTATAGCGTCTGTCCAAAGCACCCGTAAGATAACGAGTGCCATGAAGATGGTGGCATCGTCGAAGCTACATCACGCTCAGACAGCCATTCAGAACATGCTCCCTTACGAAAATCTGCTGGAGCATATACTGAAGTCGTTTCTTGTCTCCACACCCGACGCTGACTTTGATTTCACCAAGGAGCGTGCGGAGATAAAGAGCGTGGCACTTGTTGTCTACTCGTCAAACAGTTCGCTGTGCGGCGGTTACAACAACAATGTCATCCGTAAGATGCAGCAGGCAATAGATGGGTACAAAGCTCAGGGCATCAGCAATATAACCATCTATCCTATAGGCAGAAAGGTGGCAGAGAAGGTGGAGAAACTGGGCTATAAGCCCGCGGGCGACTTCATAGAACTTGCCGACAAACCAAATGCCGCAGGCTGCAAGGACATCGCCGAGGAACTCATCAAGAAATACAACAACCATGAGTATGACCGCGTTGAGCTGATATACCACCACTTCAAGAGTGCAGGTTCACAGATTCTCACACGCCGCGAGTTCCTCCCCATCGACCTTTCGACGGAGAAGATTGGCGCTTACAACGACCGCGATCTTTCCTCCAATCTTGCCACTGCAAAGGCTCAGGAATACCTTCGCAAGAAGGGGCAAAGCCAGGAGCGTGAGCAGACAGAGGTAGTGCCATTGAACGACGACTTCATCGTGGAGCCTGACTTGAAGACGGTGCTGTGGGCATTGATTCCAAAGCTTCTCGATCTCATGGTCTACACGGCACTCCTAGACAGCAATGCCTCAGAGCACGCTGCCAGAATGGTGGCTATGCAGGCGGCTACTGACAACGCAGACGAACTTCTTAAGGATCTCAATCTTGAGTTCAATAAGAGCCGTCAGGCAGCCATTACAAACGAGCTGCTTGATATTGTGGGTGGCAGTGCGAACAATTAGCTGTGGCAGCTTGGGAGATTAGTCGACTCGAAAGACTTTTTTCAAAAAACTGACGGTCCTTGTGGCCGCCCGCAACTCATTCGTAACACTTTTGTATTACGGCAGGCGGATGCGGACGGGTGCAGGGGCCGTATTTTCAATAAATGGCAATTGGATGAAAAGAACTTTACTTCTTCTATTTTCAGTGCTTGCGCTGGCCATTGCGGCATCAGCGCAAAAAAAGGATATTGCCCAGGCTCGCGACTGGGTTAAGCAGAGCAAAAACCTTGACAAGGCAGAACAAACGATGATGAAGGTACTTAAAGACTCGGCCAATCGCGAGAAAGAGAAGCTTTGGGAGATACTTTTTGATGCATTGCGCGGTCAGTACGAGCAAGGGAACGAGAAACTATACCTCAAGCAGAAGTATGACACGGCATCAATCTTCAACATAGCCTCAAGGATGTTTATCGCTATGGAAAGTTACGATTCCATTGATGCCATGCCAGACAAAAAGGGTAGGGTAAAACTGAAAATGCGCAAACAAAACTCATCCATGCTGAACACCTTGCGCCCCAATCTATATAATGGCGGAGTTTTCTTTATAAGGAAAAAAGACTATAAAACGGCTTACAAGTTCTTCGACCAGTACATAGACGCGGCTAATCAACCGCTATTTAAGGCCTATAAATACATGGAGAAGGACAAGCGCATACCGGAGGCTGCCTATTGGGCTGTTTATTGCGGTTACAAGCTTAACGATCCTCATAAGGTGCTTCACCACACTTATCTTGCGATGAAGGACACTGCTCATAACGAGCCAATGCTGCAATACCTCGCTGCCACATATCAGTTGGAGAAAGACACTGCGAGGTTTGCCTCTACGTTGCTCGAAGGTTTTAGTCGCTACCCCTTATCTCCGTTTTTTTTCCCGCATCTCATCGACTATTACTCGTCGCATGGTGACTGGGAGAAGGCTCTTGATCTCACGGACAAGGCTTTGAAAGCTGACAGTGTGAACAAAGTGTTCCTGCTCACAAAGAGCTCTATTCTCCTTAATACTGGCGACTACACCGGCAGCTTCGCAATATGTGATTCGCTTATAAAGAGAGAGGCTGCTGACAGTCTTGTTGCTCCTGATGTCTTCCTTAACGCCGGTCTTGCAAAGTTTAACCAAGGCGTGATGCTCGACAAAAATATACAAGTTTCAAAGCGCGACCGTGATAAGATACTGCAGCTTTACAAGGAAGCTTTACCCTATCTTGAGCAGTATCGCAAGGTGCGTCCAGAGGCTACGGACAAGTGGGCATTGCCACTCTACACAATATACCTCAATTTAAATATGGGTAAGAAGTTCGACGAGGTTGACAAAATTATGAAAGCAAAGCAAAAACAATGAGAATAGATGAAACGACAAAGCGGTTGGGCATAGAGTTGAATGACATGCAATGTGCTTCGGCAGATGCCTTATTGCGTACCCACGACAATATAGTCATACTTAGTCCTACGGGCTCAGGTAAGACTCTTGCCTATCTGCTGCCGTTGGCCCAGTTGCTCGATGCATCGTCAGACGAGTTGCAGGCGATTGTAATAGTGCCAGGACGTGAGCTTGCCCAGCAGTCGGCAGATGTCCTCACATGTATGAAGACAGGGTTGCGAGGCTATGCTTGCTATGGAGGTCGTCCCACAATGGACGAGCATCGTGAGCTACGTAAACTGAAACCACAGGTAGTCTTTGCTACACCAGGACGCATGAATGATCATGTTGACAAGGGTAATTTATCTACGAAGAATGTCCATTTCATCGTTATTGACGAGTTTGACAAGTGTCTCGAAATGGGCTTCCGCAATGAGATGACAAAGGTGCTTGCCTCCATTCCATCGTCGGCGCGCCGCATATTTCTCTCTGCAACCGATTTTGATGAGGCTGACATAGTAGGTTTCAGTCGCGTAGATTTCCGTCCGAAGAAAACTGAGGAAAGTAAAGTCGCAGTATATAGTGTTTGCAGTCCTACAAAAGACAAGTTGCCCACACTTTCGGCTCTATTGCGGAGCTTGGGACAGAGCTCGGCCATCGTCTTCCTTAACTATCGGGAGAGTGTCGAACGTACCGCTGCATATCTGCAAGAAGAAGGTTTTACAGTGTCGGCATATCATGGCGGTCTTGACCAAAGGGGGCGAGAAGAAGCCATCTACCGTTTTGCAAATGGTAGTTCTACAGTACTTGTGAGTACCGACCTCGGTAGCCGCGGGCTCGATATGCCCATTGTGGAGAATATCATTCATTACCATCTGCCAGAGTCCCAGGAAGCCTATATCCACCGTGTGGGACGCTCTACGCGGTGGGATCGCTCTGGTTGCACCTTCTTCATTCTCAGCGAGGGTGAGAGTGTGCCACAGTATGTTGAAGGAGAAATTAAGGACTATGACCTACCTGTCAATTTGCCAGCTCCACCGAAGGCCCTCATGACGACAATATACATAGGCAAAGGAAAGAAAAATAAGATTTCAAAGGTTGACATAGTGGGCTTCCTATGCAAGAAAGGAGGCTTGAAGACTGATGAAATTGGCAAAATTGATGTTTATGACTATTATTCGCTTGTTGCTGTGAGTAGGATATGTTCATCTGTAATGCTGAAGAAAGTGAAAGGCGAGAAGATAAAAGGCCAGAAGACAATTGTGGAGGAACATAGGTAAAAAAGTTGACAAGATGCTGGCTTCCCGCAAATTAAGTTAAAAATATGTAGCTAGCGATTAAACCTTTCCAGGTCTTTTACGTCATAAGAGTAAAAAGAAGTATTTTTTATGCTTAAGGAAGAAAAATACATAGAAAAACGTTTCGGCAAGTCGGGTGGCTTTAAAGTTCCTGACGGCTATTTTGATACTCTCAGCTCGCACGTAATGAGCAGATTACAAGAGGAATCACGCCAATGTGGAAACATTGTCTGCATAAGCAACCATGAAGCTACAAGGAAAGGTTTTCTTGCTCGTCATCGTCGTACCATTATTGGTGTGGCGGCAAGCATCTGTGTGATCATGCTTCCACTTGGAGCTTACCTGCACTACTCAAAAAGCACGCCTGACAATAACGTCTCTGCCCAAGTGCATGCCGTTGAGCCACAATCTCATGCTACGTCCAATATAGATGCATTCATGGAATACTCTATGATGGATACTAATGACATGTACTCTTACATAGCTGACGCACGATAAGTCGACTCCAAATCTTCAATCATATACAAACATGGCAAGACATTTAGACAACTGTTCATTCTTAAGGAACGTCCTCATGCTGTTGGTCATGTCGATGGGTATTTTATACGTCTCCGCACAAGGTCCTCATAAGTTCGACCCCAAGCGCTTTGATGCCGACATGCAGCAGTTCATCACTGTCGAGGCAGGGCTTACGCCTATGGAGGCCTCCCACTTCTTCCCGCTTTTCAAGGAGATGCAAGACAAGCAACGCGTGCTGTTCGACAAGATGCAGACATATAGATGTATAGACACTAGCGACGACAAGGTTAGCCTTAATGCAATAAAGAAGATGGATCAGATAGACATAGAAATCAAGGAACTGCAAAAGCAGTATCATTTGAAATTCTGCAAGGTGTTGCCTCCAGGTAAGGTGCTCAAAGTCTTAAAAGCCGACGAGAAGTTCCATCGCATTGTCTTCCGTCGTATGGCTAAGGGGCGGATGCATAAATAAGGGCTGTAGTTCCCCATTTGTAAATTTGGTGTACGTAACTTATAATTACGCTGTTAAGTCAAGGAGTTTGAAGCTTGCAATGCTATCTGCTGAACAAATTAATGCATTCTCATTGAGTTTTCTATTATTGCTATAGATTATACCAATAAAAAAAAGTGTATCAGAATCTCTGATACACTTTTATTTAATCTGCGGTGCGTACGAGATTCGAACTCGTGACCTCCTGCGTGACAGGCAGGCATTCTAACCAACTGAACTAACGCACCAAAACGTCATTTCTGATTTGCGAGTGCAAAGGTAGCTAAATATTTCTATTCTACAAAACTTTTATCCATCTTTTTGCAAAAAAAATGTAGCAAGTAGGCGTTATGGTAATTATCACCATCGAAAAGCCAATCGGAAAGCTCTGCTTCAAGAGTAAATCCTACTTTCTGGAATAATTTGACGCAATACTTGTTGCTGACGTTGACAAGGGCATAAAGCTGATGTATGTGCAGCACAGTATGGGCGTACTCCATTAGTTCTTCAAGAGCAGCCTGACCATAGCCTTCATAGCGGTAGAGTTTGCGTATGACGATGCCCACTTCAGCACGTTGGTGCTGAGGACTGAAGTTTGCCAAATCGATGATGCCTATAAAATCTTTGTCAAGGTTGGTAATTATTAGACGCACCTGCTTGTCTGTATAAATGTCGCCAGACGACGAGGCTATATACTCATGCAGCGCAAAACGCGAATATGGCATATTGGTATTGCTAACGCTCCAAATGTCTTGGTCGTTCTCTATCTCATACATTGCGTCAAGATCCTCTGGCTCCATCGCCCTTAGTATGGCGCGTGGTCGTTTGTTTTTATCTACCATAGCATGAAGAATTTTTGTCAAACTATAATGTCTGAATCAGTAATAAGCATTGCCCGTTGAGGATAATAGGTGGCAAGTGACAGGTTAGAAGACTTGTTGGCACTAAACCTGAGCAGAATGTCGTTGAATGTATAAGACGACATGTCATAGACTATGTAAGCCTTTTGCTTGTCGTTGTTGCCAACCTCAGTCTCTTGTCGAGACTTATTTGCATCATGAAATTCTGCCCATAGCCCTTTATCACGCACGAATTGTTGGCAACGTTTCATATTGTCCGGGCTTAAGTAGAAGATGTAAAGAGTATCTGTAGACTTACTGCTTACAAAGCCGAGCGAACGTCTGAGTTTTGCCATTGTCATTGAGATAAGTGCCAGGAAAGCCTTTCCATAAATGGCAAGCTGGACAGGCAAGGCCACTAGGAAACTGAGATGCCGATAATGCTTGCGGAAGAAGATGAGCATTGCCTCATAGAAAACATGGACGTAGCGGAAGCTTGACTTCTGTGTGCTTTCGCCCTTGTAATGGAGTATACGCAAAGGCAGGTACCAGTTCTGCCAGCCTCCTTTCAACAAGCGATAACTGAGGTCAATGTCCTCACCGTACATGAAATAATCTTCATCAAGCAATCCTACTTTGTCCAATGCTTCGCGACGCAGCAGACAGAAAGCCCCACTGACAATGTCTATCTGAGAGGCACAGCCCCACGGCAGCCAGCCCATGTAATAGCGGCCGAACTTATGGTTGCTTGGGAAGTGGGCGCACAGCCCTGTCATCTTATAGAAGGATGTCAGTGGAGATGGCACGCCTCGGCGTGACTCAAGGGCATCACTGCCGTCAGTCTTCATCATGCGAACACCTGCCGCGCCTGCCTTCGTATGGCTGTCCATGAATGCAACGGCCTGCCGCAATGTGTTTTCGCCTACGATGGTGTCAGGATTTAAAAGGAGTACATATTTACCTTTGGACTGTTGTATAGCATGATTGTTACCGCGTGCAAAGCCAAGATTATGGTTGTTCTTTATGAATGTCACCCACGGATAAAGACTCGACAAATAATCAACAGAGCCATCACGTGAGTGATTGTCAAACACTATAACCTCCGCCTCAATCCCAGATAAAGCCTTACTAAGGGAATAAAGGCACTGATCAAGGTAATACTTGACATTGTAGCTGACTATTATGACAGAGAGCTGCATCTTGTTTTAGATGGATAGACAAAAACCAAACAGAGTAGTCCTATAATGCCCATGTAGCCGAAGGCAACGCCTATAAACTGATAATAAAGCCATGTATTGAGCATCATGGGCAAGGTGAGCATGGCAATGCGTATTTGTCCCCACTTGCACAAGCCTCTTTCAGAATTTGCTTCAAGACTTGCCTTGACTTTTTTGAACTTGAAAAGCCTTAGCGAGAGTGGAATAAGGCAAATGGTGACAAGCTCCATTGCTATTGCCAAATAGTATTGCAGAAGCTTGTCTTCGGCCCACATTCCTGGTAGGAGAATTTCATTCTCATAAAGCACTATAATGACAAGGCATACCAATATTGGCAACCAAAATTCAAGATTAAGTATTCTGCGTACTTTATTCATTCAAACAGTCTAATGATAAAAAATATGACGCTTTCGGCTAAAAGTATTATTCTATTGGGGTTCGGTTTACAATAGACCGTCCCAATGTTACCTCATCGGTGTATTCCAACTCATTCCCCACAGAAATTCCTCTCGATATAACGGTCACCTTAATGTCGTATGGCTTAAGCTGGCGCGATATGTAAAAATTGGTTGTATCGCCCTCCATAGTGCTGCTTAGGGCAAGTATAACTTCCTTGATGTTTCCTTCTGCTACGCGCTTTACCAAGGAGTCGATCTCAATGTCGGCAGGTCCAATGCCATCCATTGGCGATATAATGCCGCCGAGCACATGGTATAGACCGTGGTATGTCTGCGTGTTTTCAACGGCCATCACGTCTTGTACGTTTTCTACAACGCATACAGTTGAGGCGTCACGCCTTGGATCGGAGCAAATGGGGCAGACATCTGTATCGCTTATGTTGTGGCAAACCTTGCAATACTTTATGTCTTTCCTCACATGGTATACGGCATCCGAAAACGCCTCAACTGAAGCCAATGGCTGGCGTAGCAAGTGAAGCACTAAGCGTAGGGCTGTCTTTCGTCCTATACCAGGCAACTTGCTGAATTCACCAACCGCTTTCTCAAGCAGTACCGAAGGATACTGCTCCATTAATCTTTACCAAGATAAATGCCGAAGCCGATCTTAAGACCAATAGTGGAATAGTCGCTATGGCGCTTAAAGCTCTGTTGATAGTAGATGGCTGGCTCTATTGTAAGCGTACGGCTAATGAAGAAAGCATAGCCAACCTCTACGCCAGGCATGAAATCGTTGTAGCTTGAGTAAGCATGCACATACTTTACGTTTGCTCCAAGGAAGATTCCGTTTTGCGTGATATAATAACGACCTCCAACACCTACGTTGAATGAGTTGTCAAGATCTTTGCCTGGATGCTCATATCCTGCAAGCCCGTAAAGAAGGAGATTGTCAGCAGCAAACGTGCCAGCCATAGCATTGACTCCAAGGCTCAGCTCCTTGCTGCCGTTGTAACTCAGGTTAAGGCCTGAGAGAGACGCGCCTACATATTTCTTACCCTGTTCAAACTGTGCGCTTGCTGATATAGTCAACAACAGCGCAGCGAATAGCATGATAATCTTTTTCATTTTACTTTAAGATTTGAGGTTTATGTTTTCTTAGAGTTTATGTTTTTGCTTTTCACATTCTACTTTTGCACATTGAATTGCTTACGATACCAAGCAAAGAACCATACGCAAGCCACGACAAGCGCAACTACTGAGCCAGTATAGCTTATAGTCGTGTTCAAGTGGAAAGCCATAGGCGATACCAGTAAGAATGTTGAGCATACGACGGTCATGAACAATGCTGGCACGAGTGTTATGATGAAAGGTTTCTTTTGCTGGACAAGATATACGGTGATGGTCCATAATGTAAACACTGCCAATGTTTGATTTGACCATCCGAACCACTGCCATATTGTGTTGAAACCATTGGGATTTTCCATTTGCCATACAAGTAATCCAATAGCTGCGGCAAACATTGGAATGGCAATGAGCAAGCGCTTGTGGATGCGCGTTTGATTAACGTGCAATGCATCTGCAATGATAAGTCGTGCACTGCGGAATGCAGTATCGCCGCTTGTTATTGGGGCAGCTACAACGCCGAATATGGCAAGTATACCGCCAAAAAGCCCCAGCCAACCAGTGCATGTCTGCTCTACTACATTGGGTGCCGTGAAGAATTGAATGAGCGATTTACCACCATTAGACTGGGCAAGGAATTCGTTTATGGTATTGACATCAACCACTTGTCGCCATCCACCATAATAGAAGAAGTAGATAGAGACTGTTGCCCAAATGAGTGCGACGATTCCCTCTGTAATCATTGCTCCATAGAATACTGGACGACCGACTTTTTCACTGCCAAGGCAACGAGCCATAAGTGGGCTTTGGGTGCCATGAAAACCACTGATGGCTCCACACGCAATGGTGAGGAAAAGACATGGGAATAACGGATTTTCGGCAATATAAGAAGTAGTGCCAAGTAACGACTGAGGATTATTGAGGTTGCTTTTGCCAAGGTCGCTCCACACTTCGGGCAAAGCCGGCATCTTTACATAGAGGCAAACTAATAAGGCTACTGCCATGAAAAGCATGGCAAAGGCAAAGATTGGGTAGAGCTTACCGATAATCTTGTCGATTGGCAATAATGTAGCTATGACATAATATGCGAATATTGCGCAAACCCAGCCAATGGTAGTCCAGCCAAAATCTTTCAGCACGAGGGCAGGACTATATACGAACACCACACCGACCATCATAAGGAGGAAAACGGAGAAGACAAGCATAACCTTCTTGGTGTTTGAGCCAAGATAGTCGCCTACAAGTTCTGGTAGGTTGGCTCCATTGTGGCGTACGCTGAGCATCCCGGAGAAGTAATCGTGTACGGCTCCAGCAAAGATACATCCGAAGACTATCCAGAAATAAGCCACCGGACCATACCATGCTCCCATGATGGCTCCAAAGATAGGTCCTGTGCCGGCAATGTTGAGAAATTGAATCATGAACACCTTCCACGTAGGCATCACTATATAGTCTACGCCGTCGGCATTTGCCACGGCAGGTGTAGGACGGTCGTCTGGTTTGAAAATGCGCTCTACAAAGCGGCCATAGACCATGTAGCCGACAATAAGAGCAATAAGTGCAATAGTAAACGATATCATTTAATCAAATGGGTTTTAAAACTATTGCAAAAGTAGTGTTTATTTACGAGAATAAAGAAAGAAAGGGCGTGTTTTTTTACAGAAAAAAGAGGGTGTATCAAAATGAGCCCAGCGGGCTCGCCGCACTCATAACCCTCACT
>CAZZNO010000018.1:20577-34740 GCA_964655685.1 uncultured Prevotella sp. | reverse complement strand
ATGCTCGCCTATAGGCTCGGCCTCAGCAAGGAATCGGAGAAATTATCGATGGAATCGCTCTACTCGCTCGTACAAAGCATGGATGCAATGAAGACCAAACTCGACTCTATGGTTAACGCATACGCTGATTCCATAAACGACCAGCCTGCCGCTCCATACTTCATTCACGACTATTATATACAGTTCGCGCCCGACTATGAGAAAGCTGTGAGCGTGTACAACAACCTGACAGACAAGGTAAAGCAGTGCCCCACGGGCAAGATGATAAAAGCCGAGCTCGACGAGATGAGCCATTATGTCGTTGGCGGCGTGGCTCCCGACTTCTCGGCACCAACTCCCGAAGGCAAACAGTTCTCGCTCTACAAGCTTCGCGGGCACTACGTGATACTGGACTTCTGGGCAAGCTGGTGCGGCCCCTGCCTGAGGGAAATGCCAAACGTGAAAAACATCTACCAGCAATACCACAAGAAAGGTCTGGAGATTCTCGGTGTGTCGCTTGACAAGACCAAGGACGCATGGGTGAAGGCTATACAAAAGCATGGGCTCAACTGGCATCATGTTTCAAACCTTAAAGAGTTTGATGATCCGATAGCCCGCCAATTCCATGTCAATGCAATTCCAAAGATGTTTGTCCTCGACCCCAAAGGAAAAATCATAGCTATGGACCTGCGCGGTGAGGAGCTGGCTAAATTCATAGCCAACCTGTACAAATAATCAGCTTTAAGCATAAACCAATTATAAAAGGTGCCTCAGGATTCTGAGGCACCTTTTTCTATAATAATCACACTGCACGAACGCCGCGCGTAACACATACAAACGCCGTACGTATGCTGTACGAACGCCGTGTGTATGCTGTACAAACGCCGTGCGTACCTTGTACAAACGCCGTGCGTAATAAGCACAAACGCCGTACCAGAGAGCCTGGTACGGCGTTTGTATCATCCTCGGAAAGTGTTTGTACAATCCTTGGACGGCGTAAGTCTACATTTTCCTAAGCTTATATTCTGTCGAGCACCATCGTTATGAGCCCGTCGATGTCTCCTTTATAGTCAGTCTCCATTTTCTTTGCACGCCTGTTGGCTATAACCATACAGCAAGTCATAGCCTTGTGACCCATTAGCGTGGCGAGGCCGGCAAGGGCTGAGGACTCCATCTCGAAGTTGTTGACACGCAAGCCGTTATATTCGAAGCTTTCAATTTTCTCATTCAAATCCGGATCCATAAGCGGCAGGCGCAGGCGGCGTCCTTGTGGTCCGAAGAAGCCTCCGCAGGCTATGGTTATGCCGCAAACCATGTCATCGCCTGCCACCTGGCTGATAAGTCCAGGGTCGGCAGTAGCTACATACGGATTGCCCATTTTCATGTTCCAACCCACATGCTGCTTGAAGGCGGCTTCAAGCTGTAGGTCGGAAGCCTCGTCGCGCCCTGCATAGAAGTTCAACAGCCCGTCGAAGCCTATACTCTTTGCGCTGGCAATGTATGTGCCAGTAGGCGTATTTGGCTGAAGCCCGCCGCATGTGCCCACGCGCACAAGGGTGAGCGTACGGTGCACAGGATTCTCGGTGCGGCTCTTGAAGTTGATATTGGCAAGCGCGTCAAGCTCGTTCATCACAATGTCGATGTTGTCGCAGCCTATGCCCGTGGAAAGGCAGGTCAGCCGCTTGCCCCGGTACGTGCCCGTTATGGTGTGGAACTCGCGGTTTGCAACCTCACACTCCTTGCTCTCAAAATGGGACGCAACAAGGTTTACGCGCCCCGGGTCGCCTACGAGTATGACTTTGTCAGCCAGCTGTTCAGGCAGCAGGTGAAGATGGAATATGGAGCCGTCGGCATTTATGACAAGCTCTGATTCTGGGAAAAAAGTCTTGTTTTCCATAGGGTCTAAAGTTATAGTTAAACACTCGCGACGGACATTACTTTTCCGTCTTGCGTATTTGTTTTTCAAGCGAAAGTAGGTCGGCGCGCTGTTGCTCGAGGTCTTTCTCTGACTGGAGTATTGATTCTGCCACAGCATGGTTGCCCTCGTGATAAGCCTTGCGGGCTCTTTCGAGCTTGCTTTGCGTTTCGGCTATCATCTGCTGCAACTCCGTCACCTGTCGGTAGAGCTGCCGGCTTTCCTCATAGCGGAACTGCGACGGCGAAGTAACGACTGTGTTATCGTCTACAACAAAATGCATCTTCGATGAGGACTTGACATTAGAGCTCTGCCGCTTCGACATGGCGCTGAGACGACGCATGGCGGCAGGGCGGTTGCCGAACTTCCACGTGTCCTTAATGCTTCTTATCTCGGCGTAAGCCTTCAGCTCCTCGTCGTCAAGGTCGTCATCGTCAAAACTCAGGCGCGTCTCCGTGGGCACGAAGGTGTAGATGCAGACTTTGCCCGCAGGCTGATGCCTGTCCGTAACAAGCCAGCCGAGCGTATCGAGGTCGTCGATGGCAAGAAGATAGTCGTTGGCAGTGGAGCTGAATGGCGGCCCGTAGTTTTGCGGCTTGTACCACTGCGTGTTGTCAGAGTCGAAGGTAGACATGAAAATGTCCCGCCCGCCCATGCTCTCGGGACCTGAAGCTGAGAAGAAAAGCGTCACGCCATCGGCTGCGAGAAACGGATAGTTCTGCGCTTTAAAGCTTGCCGTGTCAAAATCGGCTATGAGAACCGGCTTGCTCCACGTGCTGCCGAGCATGGTCTGCGTGTATAGTTCGGAGCGGGCTGAGTCTCCACGTGCCACGATGCGCCTGTCGCCGAACTCATTCTGATAGGCTGCCATCTGGTTGAGGAAGTCAGCCTTCGGGTTGGTCACCTGTACCAGCCCCGCCTCAGCATTCAAAGGCAGACGGCTGAGGAAGCCCGCCTTGCTGACCACAACGCTGTCTATGAACATGACCTTCGCGGTGGATGGAAGCATGCTCTTAAAAAGTTTTTGTCCCGGAGTCTCAGCCGCCACGGCAGGTTTCTTTACCTTGACAGCATTCTTGTGCGCCCTTTGCGCCGAAGCGCAAAGGATGCTTGAAAACATTAATAAAAAAACAAATATTTTTCTCATTGTAACAATTTTTCCGCCATACTGGCAGCCGCGCGCCTGCCGTCGCCCATTGCGAGGATTACCGTTGCGCCACCGCGCACGATGTCGCCGCCGGCAAACAGGTCGGGACGCGACGACTGCATGTCGTCGTTCACGGCTATGGTGTTCTTACGTCCAAGCTCAAGACCCGGCACCGACTTAGGCACCAGCGGGTTGGGCGACACGCCAACAGCCACTATCACCTGGTCGCAGTCCAACGTCACCGTCTTGCCTGTAGCAACAGGGCGGCGTCGACCGGAAGCGTCGGGCTCGCCAAGCTCCATCACGTCAAGCACGGCAGCACGCACACGCCCGTTCTCGTCGGCAAGATATTCTTTCGGGTTATGAAGCGTGAAGAAGTTTATGCCTTCTTCCTTAGCGTGCTTCACCTCCTCCAGGCGCGCCGGCATCTCCTTCTCCGAACGACGGTAAACCAGCGTGACATCGGCTCCAAGACGCTTTGCCGTGCGGCAGGAGTCCATTGCCGTGTTGCCGCCGCCAACCACCACGACCTTTTTGCCGAGGATGATAGGCGTGTCGGTCTCGGGATTGGCTGCGTCCATAAGGTTCACACGGGTAAGATATTCGTTGCTCGACATCACGTTGATGAGGTTCTCACCAGGGATGCCCATGAAGTTTGGCAAGCCTGCGCCTGAACCCACGAAGATGCCCTTGAAGCCTTTCTGCTCAAGCTCCTCAATGGTTATTGTCTTTCCTATAATAGTGTCAGTCTGGAAATGGACGCCCTCCTTGCGAAGGTTCTCTATCTCGGCATCCACTATGCGGTTTGGCAAACGGAATTCGGGAATGCCGTATTTCAACACACCGCCAATCTCGTGCAGAGCCTCAAAGACGTAGACTTCGAAGCCTTTCTGCACCATGTCGCCGGCAAAGCTCAAACCTGAAGGCCCACTGCCTACTACAGCCACCTTTATGCCGTTGCTTGGAGCCAATTCAGGCATCTTGCCCTGTCCGCTCTCGCGCTCATAGTCGGCGGCAAACCTTTCAAGATAGCCTATTGCCACGGCTGGCTCGTTCATCTTAAGATGGATACACTTGCTTTCGCACTGCTTCTCCTGCGGGCAGACACGTCCGCACACGGCAGGCAGGGCGGAAGTCATGTGAAGGACAGAAGCCGCGCCGAGTATGTCGCCACGCTCTATGCTCTTTATGAAGTCGGGGATATGGATGTGCACAGGGCAGCCTTCCACGCACGAAGGCTTGGCGCAGTCGAGACAACGGTGGGCTTCCTGCACGGCCATCTCCTTGGTAAGGCCTTTGTTCACTTCCTCCAAACGGGTAGTGGCACGATAGACAGGGTCCAGCTCCGGCATCTCTACACGCTTTATAGCCATGCGCTCCTTTGGCTTCATTGCCTTGCGAAGCTCCACGCGCCACGGGGCATTGCGGTCGGTGAGGGGGGAGTCAGGTGTCTGTGGTGAGGAGTCTGGAGTGTGGGGTGTGCCTTCGGCAGGCTCCTGCACGTCTTCCTTGGTGGCTCCAGGGTCAGGGCATCCCTCGTTTGTCCAGTGTTGCAGCTCGGCTTGTTCCTCAGTCTTGAAGGTCTTCATGCGCTGGAACATCTCGTTCCAATCCACGTCGTTACCGTTGAATTCAGGGCCGTCGATGCATACGAAGCGCGTCTTGCCCCCGATTGTGAGGCGGCAGGCGCCGCACATGCCGGTGCCGTCGACCATTATGGTGTTAAGCGAAACATCGTTCGGAATATTATATTTTTGAGCAAGGAGCGAGGTGAATTTCATCATCACCGGTGGGCCAATGGCTATGACCTTGTCTACGTGCTCGCGCTTTATTACTTCCTCAACGCCAGCCGTAACCATTCCTTTCTCGCCGTATGAACCGTCGTCGGTCATTATTATGACGTCGTCGCTATTTGCGCGCACGTCGTCTTCCATTATTATGAGGTTCTTAGTGCGGCCTGCAAGTACGGAGATAACCCTGTTGCCAGCTTCGTGCAGAGCCGTAAGAATAGGCAGGATTGCGGCAATGCCGATGCCTCCGCCGGCACAAACAACAGTTCCGTAGTTCTCAATCTTCGAAGGAGTGCCTAACGGGCCTACAATGTCCTGCACATAATCGCCCTCGCCAAGCTCACACAGCTTGGTAGACGACAGTCCCACCTCCTGCACCACGAGTGTGAGCGTGCCTCTCTCGGCATCACTCTTGGCTATGGTATACGGCACACGCTCAGAGTGGCTGTCAACGCGCACGATGATGAAGTTGCCCGGCTTGCAACTCTTTGCAATGAGCGGAGCCTCCACTTCGAGGCAGAACACCTTTTCTGAAAATTGGGATTTGCTTAAGATTTTATTCATAACGTATGTATAGTTTTTCTTGTTTAAAAGTCTTTCTTCAGTCTGCGGGTTTATGCGTTTAAAGTTTTTCTGTTGCCAGGATGTTGTTGTCCAACGTGCGTATGGTAATAGTGCCGTTGTCCATCATGCCAAACGTAGGCACCCTGCCGCCCTTCGGGAAAGTGATGGAGCCGGTGTTGCATACGACGGTGGATTCCGCGGGAACGTTGTTTCCGCCGTCATTAACCCCTTCGCCCCCGAATGAAGCAAGCGGGAGCCTTGTCAGTTCCCACAAATGCGTATGGCCGTAAATCACGGCATCGAAACGCCCTGGAGGCAAGTTCTCCTTATTATATATATGTCCGTGGGTGAGAAGTATCTTGCGACCTTCGTCCACGAGCAGGGCATACGTTGACATAATGGGAAAGCGGAGAAGCATCTGGTCTACCTCAGAGTCGCAGTTGCCCCTCACGGCTATTATCTCATCGGCAAACTCGTTCAGGGCATCAGACACGCCACGCGCGTCGAGCCCGTCGGGCAAGCCGTTGCGGGGCCCATAGTTTAATGCGTCGCCCAGCAACAGCAACATGTCGCAACGTTCCTTGCGATAAATGTCAAGCACTGTTCTCAGCCGTGACAGCGAGCCGTGGATGTCGGAAAGAAGAAGGTACTTCATTGCGGCTCAGCTCTTGAGGAAATCCTTCAATGCGGCATCGTGGGTTTTCTTCAAGATTTGGCGCACAGCATGGTTGCGTATCTGGCGCACGCGCTCACGCTTCAAGCCCATCTCCTGCCCTATCTCCGCCATCGTCATCGAGTCAACGCCAATGCCATAGAACCTCTGCACCACATGCTGCTCGCGGGGTGCCAGCCCTGCAACAATGGTTTGCAGCTCCTTTTCCAAGGCATCTTTTTGCAGTTCCTGCTCAGGGTCGGGAGCATCAGCGTCGGGAATGACACGGCCGAGGCTCAGCTCTGGGCTGCCGCCAACGGGCGCGTCGATGGAAAGCGCACGCGACCGTTTCTTCTCCAACGCGGCGTTGGAAACGTCACGCGGCACACGGTATATGCCCGATTGCTGCTCTATGGCTTTCTCTATGGCATCACGCACATACGGCGCTGCGAAAGCCACGAAGCGCTTGCCAACAGACGGGTCAAACTTCCTTGCGGCACGCAACAAGCCTATGTTACCTTCGCTGACGAGGTCTTCCACGTCAAGCCCGCGGTTCTTGTATTGCTGAGCTACGCTGACCACATATCCAAGATTGCGCGACATGAGCTTGTTCAAAGCCCTGTCGTCACCCTTCTGTATGCGCAAGGCAAGCTCAGCTTCGTCCTTGTCGCTCAGCAATTTCCTTTCGCCCACCCCGTCAGTGTAGGCGGCAGACGGTTTTCTATCATTCTTCATAGTGTCTTCCTATAGTCAAAGCCCTGAGTCGAGCAGCATCTCAGCCACTTCCTCAGGCGTGTTGAAATCCATGCCTTCAATGAGCTCCTGGTCGGTGAACTCTTTGGCAAGGTCCTTAGCGGCCTTTTCCGAGAGGCGGTTGTCGCCTTTCTCGTCCTTCGCGGCAAGCAGTATTTCCAATATTTTTTGGCGGTAAGATTTGACGTCTTCCATTATGCTTTAGATTTTCGGGTAAAGTTACGCATATTTTTTTATATAAGAAAAGCTTTGCGCAAGTTTTTTTATATGAATAATAAAACCAAGCCTGCGGCGTTATAAATAAAAACTCACAGGACATGGCACTGATAGCAGAAGCAAGGGGGAAGACACCACAATGGGGCGAACGTTGTTACATTGCCGACAACGCCACGCTTGCGGGCGACATTATTATGGGCGACGATTGCAGCGTCTGGTTTGGAGCGGTATTGCGCGCCGACGTAGACTGCATACGCATAGGCAACCGCGTAAACGTTCAGGACAACGCATGCATACACCAGACGGCTGGCTCACCCGTCGTACTGGAAGACGACGTGAGCATCGGGCACGGGGCAATAGTGCATGCAGCAACAGTGCGCCGTGGAGCACTAATAGGCATGAATGCCGTAGTGCTCGACGACGCAGACATTGGCGAAGGGGCTATAATAGCCGCAGGAGCCGTGGTGCTGGCAAAGACAAGAGTAGGCGCAGGGGAGATGTGGGCTGGAGTGCCCGCACGAATGATTAAGAAAGAAGACCCTGCTAAAGCCCTTGAATTTGCCAAGCATTATATGTATATAAAAGAATATTACTCGAAACAATAGACCCGCCAAAGGGCTTACTCGGACAAGTAATAAGCCGGCAAGTTCTTTTCACGCTTTAAAATCACCTCGCGGAAAGCCTTTGCGCGTTCCGCCGGCATCTGGGCTTTCTTCTTCCAGCTGTCGCTTCCATAAACACCAGCCTGCCCATAGTCCCAAGGCTTGAAGCCTATGCGCTTTGCCACAGTTGGCTTGCGGAAGCGAAAGTCGGCATGTACGGCATCAACGAACATCGGGTCGGCAACGATGGAATGAACGTCGTGGCCGTTGGCTTGAAGTTGCTCCAACGTTTTGTCAGTGTATTCCTTATAGTCGCCGAAGACAGGACGACTGCCGTCAGTGACCCAATAGCAGTTCCAGTCATCATGCGATTGTCCTTGCCCCCATACACAGCCACCTTGGCGTCGGACGCCTCCGTAAACTATATTGTGCTCAAAGGTGTACTCCAGGTGTTTCTCAAAACGGCTATACCTAAGCTCTGTAGTTATGCCCCATGCGAATATGTTGTTAAGCACCTTGTTGTTTTCACCGAAATGCTGGTGGAAGCCGCCACTCTTGCAACCGTAGACCAGATTGTGGTCCAAAGTAATGTCAGAGCTGCCTTCGTCGGTATAAAGTCCCCAGCCGCCATAGTCGTACGAATATACATCGTGGACGGTATTGTGGTGCACGCGAGTGCCATGCGACTTGCCGAGCGTGTATATTCCGCCCATATCAGACAATAACCCCCACCCAATGTGATGGAGATGATTGTAGGCTATCTCGTTGTCATGGGTAAGGCTTGTAGTATAGCCCCATACCCAGCCTACGGATATGGCGGAATAGGACAAATCGAAAACGTCGTTATGCAGCACTTTGCAATGGTCGCCATGCGATATAGCTATGCCGATAGACTGAGGCAACGTTGACCCAAGCTCATGTATGATGTTGTTTTCAATGGTTATATACGAGCAAGAGTTCCTTGGTGGTTTAGAAAAATCACCGACCTTTATTCCTCCACCTCCAAGGTCATAAATGTAGCATCTGCTCACGTCGCAGTTGTTGCAGTCTCGCTTCATCCATATTCCGCTCGTCCCCATGTGCATAAACTCACAGTTCTCAAACCTTACGTTGTCGGCATAACTCAGCTCTATTGCCGCATCCAGCGAGACCGCGCCCTGCTGAGGCGAGTTGCCTTCTTCGGGCATGCGATAGCCGGCATATTGGAACGATAAGTTTCTAAACGTGATGTCCTTGATATGGGCACCATCCTTTCCGCTTATAACGACAAGCTGCGGGGCAAGCGGAGCTTCGCATACAGCCGTAGTCATGTCCTCGCCATCACGCGGCATATAATATAATGTGCCGTCTTTTTCCAGATACCATTCGCCAGGCGCGTCAAGAGCTGCACGGCTATTGTCAATAAAGAAGGTGGAAGTAGTGTCTATAGGCTTCCATGTAGCCATGCTGTCACCATGCATTGTGAAATATCCTCCATCGACATTCACGCTGTCTATATACCGCCGCGTACAGTCCCATTTATGCATTGCCGTAAACACCGCGCGCCCTTGTTCCTTGCTGAGCATCGTCAGCAATGATTTGTCTGTATATATCCTGACACGGCTTTTCCCGGGACCGATGCCGGTTTCCTCCACCCGCAAAGGATTAACCACAGCCATGCCGTTAGGCGTACGGGCGCGCGTGGCACGCCTGCCATTCACAAAGAATTGCTCAAAGAGCCTGCCGGTCTGCCTCACTTCCGGCACCATGCATTTCCACATGCCGTTGCCGGCAGGCTGCCATCCACCAACGGCATATCCGCCACTTATAATCGGTTTGTCGTTGCCCTCGCCAACGAAAACCACAGGCGAACCTGCGCCGGAAGTAATAGTTAGCGGCGCGTCAACGCGATGAACGCCTGGCTTCACCTTAACATAGATAGTGTCATTGCCGGGCACACGCGTCGGAACAAGAAAGCTGTGGCTCAATACCGGGTCTTCTTTTTCAAAATGACGGGCATAGACATAGCCCAGCCTGTCGTATAGCCGCGTGAGATGAGAGAGTCTCAGCTTGAAGTCGGTAAAGTCTTTTTCCTTCGCCGCGTCAGTCCATTGCACCTCACTCATTGCCGCCATGCGCGGCATTGCCATGTACTGCGCAAGCGGCGGACATGTCACGTACTCTGCCCAAAGGTTAGCCTGCACACCCGCAATATATTTCCAGTCTTCCTGCGGTATGCTTTTCAGCGGACTGTAGGCATATACAGAGTCCAAGGGCACGTAGCCGCCGATGGTCAAAGGCTCGGTCCAGGTGTCCTTCGCCTGGTAATAGTCAAAATAAGCGTACGATTTAGGCGACATCACCACATAGTGGCCGGCACGAGCAGCCTTTATGCCAGGCGCGGTTCCACGCCAGCTCATCACCATAGCATTGCTGCCTATAGAGTCGCCAAGTATCTCGTCCCAGCCTAGTATGTGCCTACCCTTCGACTCTACATATTGCTCTATCTGCCGAGTGAAATATGCCTGCAACGCGTCAGTGCTGACATTAAGCCGCTTGGCAAGAGCCTGACATTTAGGGCAAGCGTTCCACCTCTCATGCGGACATTCATCGCCGCCGATGTGCAAGTAGACTGATGGGAAAACATTCATCACCTCATCGAGCACATCTTTTACGAAGCCCGTCACGTTGCCATTGCCCATGCAGAGCACGTCCTTGTGAACGCCCCAGCGGCGCGCTACATGATACGGCCCGCCGGTGCAGCCAAGCTCAGGATATGCGGCAAGAACCGACTGCGTGTGCCCCGGCATGTCAATCTCCGGTATCACCGTGACGAATCTCTCAGCCGCGTATTTCACGATTTCGCGTGCCTCGTCCTGAGTATAGAAGCCGCCATACGGCACGCCGTCCTCCACACTGGAGTTGCGCCCTATCACGGTGCCTTGTCTCAGCGAGCCCACCGACGTAAGCTTGGGATATTTTTTTATCTCAAAGCGCCACCCTTGGTCGTCGGTAAGATGCCAGTGGAAAACGTTCATGTTGTGTAAGGCGAGCATGTCTATAAACGTTTTTATGAACGACAGGGGGAAGAAATGCCGTCCGCAATCAAGCATCATCCCTCGGTAACCAAATTGGGGCTTGTCGGCTATCAAGACGGCAGGCAACATCACAGGTTGCGCCTCCGTACACACCGGCAAGGCTTTTCTCAATGTCTGTATGCCATAAAAGACACCTACCGCCGTAGAGCCTTCTATCGTCACACGGTTTGCCGACACTCGCAACTCATAGCTTTCCTTGCCCGCTATTTTGGGATTAATTGATAACACTATGGCTGCCGACTTGCCAATGCGTTCTCTCACAGGGACATCCAACCGAATTGCCTGCGAGATATACGTAGAAAGGAATTTGGCGTTCTGCGCCATTGCTGGGTCATCGCCGGCATAAACTATAGCTGCACCGGAATCCAACACGAATGGCTTGCCACCCTGCATAGTTATGTGGTCAGGCAAAGGAGTCACTCGATAGTCGGCTGTCTCGGCACACAAAGCATGGGCAAAGACCCCGATCATACAAAGCAAAAGCAAAGCTCTCTTAGTCATGGCATGTTTCATTTTATATAATTGTTTATCAGTTCGTTATCTCATTTCATTCACTACATCGTCAGCTGCCGTTTGTCCGTCATTTCGAACACCAAGCTGCCGCCTTTCATTATGTCCGAATGGTTTATAGTGCATCCGCTTACAGGCTTACCGTTCAGTGTGACTCGCTTGACATACATATTTGCAGCCGACAGCCCTTTCGCCTCTACGGTAAACGTCTTGCCTCCGGGCAGGCTCACCGTCACTCTGTCCACTTGCGGCGCACCAAGCACATATTGTCCGCCGGCAGGGTTCAGCGGATAAAAGCCCATAGCCGAGAAAATATACCATGCCGACATCTGCCCGCAGTCGTCGTTGCCGCTCAGCCCGTCCGGCTTGCTTACATAGAAGCGGCGGCAAACGTCCCTCACAATGCGCTGCGTCTTCCACGGCTGCCCAAGCACTGCATAGAGATAAGCCACATGGTGGCAAGGCTCGTTGCCGTGGGAATATTGGCCTATGAGACCTGTCACGTCGCCCGTCCACCCTGCGTTGTGGCGGCTCACGTCAGTCAGCGTGAACAGCGAGTCAAGCTTTGCCAGGCAACGCACCTTGCCGCCCATAGCTTCCGCCAGCCCCAGCGGGTCATGCATCACCTGCCATGTGTATTGCCAGGCATTGCCCTCGGTGAAGTCGCCGCCACCGGTATAGGCGTGCCCTATCTGGAACGGGTCGTAGGGCGTGCGCCATTGCCCGTGCGAATCTTTGCCGCGTACAAGCCCGCAAGCAGGATCGAAAACATTTTTCCAGAAAGCCGACCTGCGCATAAACTCCTTGCTGTCAGCCTTGCGACCAAGCCGCTTAGCCAGCTGCGCGGCACACCAGTCGTCATAACACGACTCTAAAGTCCTCGACACCGACTCCACCTTTACCAAGTCGAAGGGATAATAGCCATATCTGAGGTACACGTCCCAATCCGACTTATTGTGGCTGTGAGTCAACGAAGCCTTTATTGCTGCGTATGCCTCGTTCTTGTCTATATTGAAGCCCTTCAGGCATGCGTCCACCACCACGGGCACTGCATGGTTGGCAATCATTCCGTAAGTCTCCCAGCCCCACACCGGCCAGATAGGAAGGAAGCCTTTCACCCTGCTGTAGTCAATCATCGAATGCACCATCGGACTGACCATTTCCGGTGTCAATATGGTGTATAGCGGATGCGCCGCACGAAAAGTGTCCCATAGTGAGAAAATGGAATAGTGGCTTCCGAGCTTAGCCTTCAGTATCTTGTCGTCGGCAGAGCGATAGCGCCCGTCGGTGTCGGCAATGTTGTTGGGCTGTATGCAGGCACGATATAAAGAGGTGTAGAACATGATTTTAGCACTGTCGCCACCCTCTACGTCAGCTCTTGACAATATGTCTGTCCACCGCCTCTCGGCTGCTAACCTCACCTGCGCAAAGTCCCAGCCGGGGTTTTCTTTTCTCAGCGAAGCCTCAGCCCCGTCAGTGCTGACCGTAGAAAGGGCAATCTTGACCATCACCGTTGGCTCACCGCCGGCATTGAATCTCAGAATCAGGCGTTTCGCCTTTTCGCCGTCGCGAGCCGGCAACACAGAGTCTACGCTGTATGGCTTGCTTGTCTTTATGACAAAGAAGACGCGCCTTTCGCCAAAGCGCCGTGTCTTGAGCATACCCTTCAGCGTGTAAGCGTCCGGCATCTCGAGCGATGCCTCAAGCACGTGCTTGCGCATCTCCTCATCGGTCAGCACGTCGCCGCTCTGCAAGTCCACCAACAGCTTCGCCTCGCTGTTGCCATAGCAGAAACTGTAGAAAGCCGTGTGATCCGTAGCCGTGACTTCGGCATCCACCTTATCGTCGTCGAAACGCACGCGATAATAACCCGGCGAAGCATACTGATTGTACTTTCTATAGCTGCTCTTGAAAGGACGGTTGTTGCCGCCGGTGAAGGGGAAGATGAGCACGTCGCCGAGATCCTGGCTGCCCGTGCCGTTGAGATGATCCTGCGCAAAGCCAATTATCTCAGAGTCTTCAAAATGATAGCCTGAGCAATATTTCCAACCTATGTTGCCCGTCTCAGGACTTGCCTGCACCATGCCGAACGGCACGCATGCGCCTGGAAACGTATGACCGTCGCCTGCCGTGCCTATGAACGCGTCAACATACGTGAGAGGAGCCTTAGGCAGAACACTGTCAAGCAGGTTGGAAACATGCTTTGCCAACACCTCCACACCCTGTGTGCCCATGTGTGTGCCGTCGCCTCCGGCATAGTATTCAGGATGACCATACATAGCCGAGAATAAGTCGTCAATGATGACCGGCTTGCCCTTGAAATACTCATTAGCAATCCTGTTTCTTTCTTTCACCCTCACCGTTATGGAGTCGTAAGCATTCAGGTCGTTCCGTTTCATCACCGGCGTGGTGCTCGCCCAAACAAGCTTAGCTCCAGGTTCATAACGCTTTATAAGCTCATAGAGCGCAGGCAAAGCCTTTCCATATTCCTCCTCAGTGTAGTCACGCCCGTGCATGCCTACATTAAAATGCACAATGTCGAAACTGTATTGCCGCAAGTAGCTTGCCAGTTCGTCAAGCAAAGCAGGGTCGCCAAGCGACTTCGACGAACAGTATCGCGCTACGCAAGCTTTCCCTTTCAGCTGTTTTTCTACGTATGGATAATACAGCCGCGTGATGGAGTTGCCTATGAGCAATACCTTTGGCAACCGATACTCATGGTTGCCGGGCGTCCATACGTCAAGCCACTCTATGTTCTCCCGCTTTATTTTTTCGCCTGTTCGCAAGGCTTGCGCCGCTTGGCAGACAATCAGCAAGAACAACACTGCAATAAATGATATTTTCTTAATCCTCATTGTATATACATAATAAAAGCCCTACGGCATTCATGCAAAAAACACCTGTTCCTCGCTCATACGGCGCACATACCACTTACATACGGCGTACATAACTGCCACA
>CAZZNO010000018.1:0-20477 GCA_964655685.1 uncultured Prevotella sp. | reverse complement strand
CTCATAAACCGCTTGACTGACAGACACTAAGCATTCGGCATTTTTCAAGCATGTTTTACGCACAAATATTTTTATTATTCTTTCCTTTAAAAACAAGAAAAGAGGGCGAGTCAGAACATTGATGCACCCTCATAAAGATTCTCCCCAGCTCCCTCCCAAAGAGGGCTGGGGAGAGGCTTTTAGAAAACAATCTGTTTACTTAAACGAAGCTGACCTATAAGAAACATAGCTTGTTAATATCCGGGATTCTGCCACATAACCTTTGTGTCGTTGTAGCGGTTTATCTCCGAATAAGGTATTGGGAACAGCAATCGGTCATCGCTCGACATTGAGTAGCGTCCGTTGCCCTCATCCCTTGCGGCATACTTGTGGTTGATTGTCTCGCGGGCAATGCCCCAGCGCACGAGGTCGAACCAACGCCATCCTTCGAAAGCAAACTCCACCTTGCGCTCCTGTCTGAGAGCCTGGCGGAAAGAGTCTTGATTCGGCAGGTCAGTGGATGTCTTGGCGGCAAGACCGGCGCGGCTGCGTACACGGTTGAGGATTTGGAAAGCTTCGCCGTTTGCCTGATAACCAGCTTCGTTAAGGCACTCGGCATACATCATCAGTACATCGGTGTAGCGTATGAGCGGCAGGTTGTTTGCCCAGTCACTCTGGTTCTGCGGCTGATACTGATCATAGTGAATGAACTTGGTTACAAACGAATATTGGTCTTCCAGTACACCATAAATAGTCAAGCTGTCCACGGTAGACACTTTTTTGCGAATGTCGCCAGGCTCGAAGGATGCCATCATCTCAAGGTTGACACGCCCTGCAGTGTTATAACCTGAGAAAGGCATAATCACCTTGTCTTGATAACCCTGCGGAATGCATCCTGTCGGGAACTCGTCGCCCTGCCCTGTGAGATTGCCACTGTACTGCACCTCAAACACACGTTCCTTGCCATTGTTGTGGCTGTCGGTGAAGCAATTGACATATTCTTCTTCCATGTCGTAGCGTCCCGAGTTGATTATGTCCAGCAGGAGCGGCTGCGCATCTGAGAATTTTGACTGAAACATATAAAGCTTTGCCAGCACGCCGTCGGCTGCATACTTGGTCATGCGGCCTGTGTTACTTCCCGTCCATTCAGCTGGCAGGAGGCTGATTGCCTGGCGCAAGTCGTTGGCTGCAAAGTCAAATGTCTCTGCCTGCGTGGAGCGGGCAATTGCCTTTGTCTCATTCACCGTCAGCTCGCGGTCGATGAGCGGCATGCCGCCGAACTGCCATCCAAGCATGAAGTATGCCCATCCGCGCAGTCCGTGAGCCTCGCCCTTAATGTAGTTTTTCATCGATTCGTCGGTGAACGTGGCATCATCTATGGTGCCCAAAAGCTTGTTGGCACGATAGATGAGCTTCCAAAGCTTGGTGTAGTTGGTTTCGAGCTGCGAGTTGGAAGCGGTTTCCGTAAACGTGTCAAGTCCGTCAAGATAGCTGGTGCCACTGCGCATTTCGTCGGCGCGATTGTTCAGCATCCACATATAGCCTGTGTTCGGGCGATACAGGTCTTGCAGCACATTATAGACACCTGCTATGGCGTAAGTGAAATCAGAAGGAGTCTTGTATGACTGGCTCGCCGTATATTGCGATTCCGGCTCCGTCTCGAGGAAGTCGCTACATGAAGCCAATGCCAGTAAAGCCAAAAGAACTATGATATAATTTAACCTTTTCATTGTGTCAGAATGTTTAGAATGTTACGTTGACTCCAAAGATTACCCTCCTGCTCAAAGGATAGGAACTGTAGTCGAAGCCCTGGAAGACTGTGTTGTTTCCGAAGCTGTTGGTCTCTGGCGTAAAGCCGCGATAATCGCTGTGAGTGTAGAGGTTGTCTGCCGAAGCGTACAGGCGCAACGACTTGATGTAATGCAGCGGAGCAAGAATCTTCTTTGGGAAGGTGTAGCCGAGGGTTATGTTCTTCAGCCTCCAGTATGTTGCGCTATAGAGACGACGGTCGTCACGGTTCTGGTTGTTGCCACGAAAGCTCACAGTCTCGCCGTCCCACGATGTCATGTCTATGCCGTGCTGCTTGCAGTAGTCGTATGGTATCGGGTCGTTGCCCTCGCCGTAAAGCTTCACATAGTCGGGCTTGTAGCAGTTGAGCCAATGGCTGAATATACGGTAGTTGCCGCCGCCTTCGTCATACTGGCGTGAGCCAAGGAAGCACACCTTACCGCCGCTCTGTCCCTGGATGAAGATGCTGAGGTCGAAGCCTTTCCACTCAAACTTGGTGGTGATGCCATACATGAGCTTCGGCATGTTACTGCCAAGGATGGTATAGTCGTCGGTGGTTATCTTGCCGTCTGGCACACCGTCGGGTCCACTTATGTCCACGTATTTAGCATTGCCTTCGCGCTGACCAGAGATTATTGGCACGAGTGCCTTGCCGTTAGCGTCAAAGTCGTCGGCAGTCAGCACACCGTTGGTTTTGTAACCATAATATTGGCCGATGGCTTCACCTACTCTCGTGATTGAGAACATGTCAGGCCATCTCTCCGAGACGAATTGGTTTATCTCGCCCATGTCAAGCACCTTGTTGGCATTGTGGGAGAAGTTGAGAGTCTCTGTCCACTTGAACTCGCCAGTGAGTATGCGACCTGTGAGCTCCAGCTCCCAACCTCTGTTACGCAATGAACCTATGTTGCCGAGATACGACGAGAAGCCGGTTGTAAGAGGAGTAGTGATGTTAAACAGCAGGTCGGTGGTCTTGTTGTTATAATAGTCGAAGTTGACTTGCAGGCGGTTGTTGAAAGCCGAGAAGTCGAGACCGATGTCGGTAGAAGCCGTCTGCTCCCACTTCAAGTCTTGGTTGCCAATGTTCGACGGAGCCACGCCAGGAACGAGAGTGCCGTTCCACGTACTGTTGCTCGTACCAAGATTTGCGTAATAAGCATAGTCGCCGATGCGGTCGTTACCCGACTTACCCCAAGCCACGCGCACCTTCAGGAGGTTTATCCAGTCGATGCCTTTCATGAACTTTTCTTCATTGATCTTCCATCCAGCTGACACAGAAGGGAATGTGCCCCACTTTGAATTAGAACCGAAACGTGAAGAACCGTCACGACGGAAACTTGCAGAAAACAGGTACTTGTCCATGAAGTCATAGCTCAAACGACCGAAATAAGAGGCTGTGGCATAGGTTGAACGCCATGTCTTGGCATCAGTAGCGGTAGAAGCTACGTTGAGCGTGCTTATGGTCTCGTATGGCCAGCCTGTTGCAATGGCGCGTATCTGGTAACCACGGTCTTTCTCTGCGCTTTGTCCGAACAGCACGTTTACATGATGGTCGCCAAAGGTGTTGTCATAGGTAAGCGTATTCTGGATGGTCCAGTTGCGAGACGATGACGACGTACTCCTGCCATTCGTGGGGTTGCCTGCCGGATATGCCACGTTGGCAGGTATGAAGTATTCGTAGGTATTGCCGTCGTAGTTGTAGCTCCACTGCGTCTTAAACTGCAATCCGTCTATGATGTCGTAGATGCCATAGACTGAAGCAGCAGCACGCAAGTACTTGGTTTTGTCGACGGTGCTTTCCATTGCTTTGACAGGGTTGGGGTATGTCTCGCCGATGTTCTTGGGGTAGCCCCACTCCATCGTTCCCTCGTTGAGCTGCATGAGCGGTGTTTCCATGAGAGCGTGGTGCAGAGGCGACTCTTTACCATTTCCGTTGGTTCCCTTGTTGGTGTCAGCGGCATTCTGCACTGAGTTGCTCATGCTTAAGTTGGCTCCTACGCGGAAATTCTTGTAGAGATTGAGCTCGCCATTGACACGAATGTTCATCCTGCGATAGTTTGACTCTATGATGATTCCTTCCTGGTCCATGTAGCCCACTGACAAGTATATGCGGCCGAGGTCGTTCTGCCCTGAAGCGGAAATGTTATAGTTTTGTATAGGAGCCGTACGCAACACCTCGTCTTGCCAGTCTACGAAGTTGTTGGCGGTAAGCCAGTTGTCCGGAATACGGTCGGATGCAGGACGCATCGACATCGGGTCGCTCATGCTTCCGCCACGGTTGAGGTAGTCCTCGTTGCGTTTGTAGATGTTCCATGCCACCCACTCATAGCCGTTCATTAGCTTTAGCTTCTTCTCGGCTTGGTTGAAGCCATAGTAAGCGTCGAAACTCACAGTGGGTTTGCCCTTGCCTTGCTTAGTCTCAATGAGTATTACGCCGTTAGCTCCGCGTGATCCATAAATAGAGGTGGCGGCAGCGTCTTTCAGCACCTGTATGGAGGCTACGTCGGAAGCGTTGAGGTCGGACATGTTGTCACGTGGCACGCCGTCGATGACGTATAGCGGGCTGCTGTCGCCATTGATGGAGTTCATACCACGTATGCGGATGGTTAGTTCCTGACCCGGCACACCGTTCTGTGCCTGTGCGCGCACACCTGCAAGCTGACCTTGGAACGCCTCACTGAGGGTGGACAACGGGCGGTCGTCGATGTTGTCGTTGGTAATCTTTGACACCGAATAGGTGAGGTCAGACTTCTTTACCGAGCCGTAACCTACAACCACCACCTCGTCAAGCGACTTACTGTCGTCGTTGAGCACTACGGTCTTGTTGGCAGCCGATGCCTTTACTTCCTTTGTCTCGTAGCCTACGTAGGAAACGACGAGCGTTGACGACTCGTCATCCACACGAAGCGTGTAGTTGCCGTTGACATCGGTCACGGTGCCGTTGCGCGTTCCTTTCTCGAAGACGCTGGCACCGATGATTGGTTCGCCGTTGGCATCGGTGAGCATGCCCTTGACCACGTATGCAGCCTGACCGGCACCTGTCTGACGAGTTTGCTTTGTAACGGGAGCTTTGGCTATGACAATGTAGTTGCCACGGAGAGAGTAGGTGTAGCCTGTACCTTTAAGAAGGTTCGACACCACACTCAGGGCATCTGCATTCTTCTGCTTCAAGTTGACCGTGCGGTTCACATTGAGCGAGCTGTTGTACTGGAACTTGTACTTTGTGACTTGCTCAATGCGATCAAAAACTTTCTTCAGCGTAGTCCTGCCTGTGTTAAAGGAGACTTGCTGTGCGGAGATGGGAAGTATGCCTAACTGAAAGGCCAACAAGCCCAATCCCAAAATACGTTTGGTTCTATAATACATAACGTTTTTAGTTTTTAAAGATACGTTAGTTATTCTAAGGAAAAGGGGTGAGCAATTCAAATTGTTAGCATTAAAAGGCTCTGATCTAAATTGAGTGTGGCGTTTCGCTACACTCAATTTATAGCAATTCAAATTGTTAGCATTAGAAGGCTATGATGGGTCTAACGAGCTTCGTGCCATCTTTACCTTGGTCATTATTAGCCAATATCTGTACCCAGCCACGATCTTCGTTGTCAATATAACCATAAAAGGCAGCTGAAGCATTGCGCTCAGTACTTGTCCAGTAATTGTCGTAGGTATTAATATAGCTCTTGTCGGCTTCAAATCCTGCGTATTTAGATGCTGCCTCCAAATACTTGTTGATATTAGTTTTCACTAATGTATATGCTTTCTGATCGTTAGCCGGCCCTACATTATTCTGCCAAGCAATGTTATAGCTTTTATCTGCTGGGTAGGAATAAGAGAAGCCACCTGTAGCATTATTCCGGTTGACAGAGGGTAATCCTCCAAGATTAACTAAGATGTCGAACACTTGCCCTGTCGCAGGCAGGAACCATCCGCTGGTGCCTTCAGGAACAGCCTGATAGTTCTCTCCACCAAGCCAAAACTTCGTTGCCGCTTCGAAAGCCGGATAATTTTTCAGTTCGTCGGCAGGAATAGAGTGAGTATCTGTATATCCCTCTCGGTTGGTGGCAAATCCGTCACCAGGATAGCCACTGTCCCAGTTGTCCAGATATTCACAGTCTGTACCTTTAGGGCCCCAACTAATACTGTATCCACCAGTGTTAAGGTTGCGCGCCCTATGTAGTGCCATAGCATAGCCATGAGTCCAGCCCTGTGCGGCATCAGCCTCTGTTGTGGCATTGGAGAATATGACAGCTATGGGTACTTTTCCTTCTTGCAGGTCACCCCATGTACCATCTGAGAACAGGTACTGACCCACCTGAACAGGCATCTCTACCTTGGCAACTTCCGACAACTTATATTGATGGTCACCATCTTGGCATTCTATTTTCACGTCTGTAACAGAGCCTGCGGCATCCTTTACATGTGAGATCTTGCTGATCTTGCTCAGCGCAATGGTCTCAATGGACTTGTCTGTTTTATAGACATGCACATCGTTCCAGTCGTGTACATTCTGTGCTGTTGCACTAATAGTGAAGGCAACTAAAGCTATGAGAGTAAGAACTTTCTTCATTTCCTAACTATTTTGTGGACATTTTTGCCCGATTTTACAATGTAAACGCCCTTGGGAAGCTGTTTCGTGCTGAGGACTTCGCCTTTGCGTATTTTCTTAACTAATTTACCATCAGTGGTATAGACTGAAGCTGCCGCTGACTTTCCAGAGACCGTCACCTTGTCCACTCCTGTAGCGACACCAGTGTAGGCAAAAGAGATGATTTTTCTATATGGAGCCGTAAACTCATCATCTGTTGTTGACAGTACGAGATTGTCACCTTCAAATGTAATCACTGGGTCGTCGGAGAGCTGATAGCTCAGGGTGGTGCCGTCGCTCATTTGGAACACGATGTTAGGACCATCGTTATCGGCCATCAATGGCAATGTCATGATGCCTAACAAAAGCGATAGGATAAAAATTTTCTTTTTCATAAGCAAAAAGTTAAAAAGTTACTATTTCACGATAAATTTCTTTCCGTTCCGGATATATATTCCCTTAGGGAGAACTGAGATGTTATTACCGACATTCCTACCCCCTATATCATAGATCGGGGCATCAGTATCGTTAGTTCTTTGCTCTACCTGCTCGATGCCTGTGCTGTTGGGAAACTCAAAGCTGACATTCACTCCATCACTAGAGCTGGTGAAACGCAGGAGCACCGTGTTCGTGGCTTTGTTCCAGGAAGATGAGTAGGCAATTGTTTCACATGTTTTACGATTGGTTACGCTGGTTGTTGTGGGCTTTGCCTGAAGAAGTATTCTCATGATTCCCTGTGCTCCTTCACGGCCACGCACATAGAAGCTGTAGCTATGACTGGTAACTTGCTCGTCATACTCACGTACCGAAGCTGCCAGCACCTGAGGGCGTGTATTGTCATCCACCTTATCTAAATCAATGAACAAAGCCTGTCCACCAGGACCTATTGTCTTGCTTGTCACGATGGGCAAAGAAGGGTCGAACAAATCTATATAACGACCTGTTAGCGTGAGATTCTGGCTGGATGCCACACTTTCATTCACGACAGCAGCTGCCAAATATGGACCACGGTCTACCCTGAAATAATTTTTCACGTCCAAGGTGCCTGCTCTGGCGTCCTGCTCGTATGCCTGCTTAATAATTGAGAAATAGTCGGCATCGCCTCCTGATGTAAGGACAAAGTTTTTGGGGTCATCACGCATGACATAGACAACACCCTTGCCAACTGTATATCGGCCGGCGGTGACATTCTTATCGAGCCCCAACAGGGAGAACAAGTGACGTGATGGACGTCCATAGGTTATGCTACCTTGATTCCACCATTCTGTCACTCGCTGATAGGAATCATCATCCTTGGCACAATAGATAAGCACTCCACCTGTCTTCACCCAGTCGGCGACGGCCTTATGACTAAGGCTGTCGAGTGGCTTCTGGTTGGCATAACTCAACACAAGCACACGCACCTTATCCAAGTCGGCGGCCGCATGTACATTCTCCATGTGAGTTATTCCAACTGGAATACCCCGCTCCACAAGTGGAAGTACTTGTCCATAAAAATTTGACAGTTGTGGATCCTGATACCCACCAAACACCTTGGGAGCCCTTTGGTACATCATGGAACTGCACACTCCAACATGAATTCCCTCAGAACCATATATGGAAGTCGTTCCCTTAGGAATCTTATTGGCAGCATTCATCATAATAAGTACTTGAGTATCATAGTCAGCGGGTATCCATGTCGTGGTAGAGCCATAGGGTGTAATAGGGTATTGATAGCGATACAACCGGTCTGGCCAAGGAACGACAGAGAATGTATCGACCTCAGGATACATGAGCTGCGCTACATAGGTAGCTTCATATCCTTGCTTATAGAAATTCCACCCCAATTTCTGATTGTCTTCGACAGGGTCAATATCAAACACCATCTGCTTGGTTCCAGGCTTAATCATGGAGTTGACTGCACCATATTCAAGAAATGCTTTCTCGAATATGCGCATATTTGACTGACCATCATAATAATTGGTCTGCCTTGCCGTACCTGTCCATACTTGTGCCTTGAATCCATCCACACACCCAAGAGTATTGAACTTCATCATAGGACTAACAATGCCTACCTCCGAATAGTTAAACAGTGAATGGGTGGCTAAATAGCACTTTACATCCATACCTTTGCTGAGGCCATATTGCTTAGAGTATGTGAAAACCTCCTGAACAGCACGCTGGAACAAATAGGTCATCAAGTTGCAAGCCTTATAGTAATACTGGATTGTTGTGGATGGCGACACCCAATTCGTGCCATAGTAAGCTTTCCATTCGCGCTTGAAAGCATCGCTATAGCCGGCTTTGGCAAAGAATTCAGGCTCCTCAAGGTAAATCACGCTAATGCCATCATCTATGGCACGCTTGATCTGCTTCTCTTTAATATACTTGATAAAGTTCTCCGTAGGCACAATGTATGGCATACGCTTTGCGGCTGTATGCCACAAAGTGTCATTGCCTGAGGCGCATTGAGCCTCGTCCCAGTGCGTAGAACCATCCCACTTGCCATTGAAATAGTCATCGTAGTAGCCCCAGGCAATACCGGTCATGAACTGAACCTTGTAGCCAGCATTGCGATAGCTGCGGCATCGGAGCTCAAAGTTGAAATTGTCTACTACCGTGGTGGAGTAAACGATTGCCACATCACTACGGATGTCTACCCCTTTAGTCCAGTATCGCCCCGCCTGAAACATAGTTTTACCTATGGAGCCATCCTCAGCAGCCATAGCCTGTAGTGCGACAAGAAACATCAATATTGATAAGAATTTTCTCATACCTTATCACCTTCATTATTTAAGTTCTGCACTCTCCCAACCTGTATTCTGTACGCAGTTGTGGTTACGATACACCTCGTCCTGTGGAATGGGGAAGAAAGTCATACGCTTGTTGAACACGCGTATTTGCTGAACCTTGCGCTTATAGAAATTCACGTTCTTGTTTTCCGGCGTAACATCTACATCATAGACATTGAATCCATGCATCTCTCCGCCTTCTCCACCTTGGTGGTAGGTAGGATATATCCAACCGTCGCCTTGTGCCATATCGGCAACGCCCCAACGTCGAACGTCAAAGTAATGCTTGTCTTCGTATGCCAACTCTATCAGCCTTTCTCTATAGACAACTTTGCGTACCATGTCCTGATCGTAGGAAGACAAATGAATTCGCTTTTCACCACGTGCATCGGTCTCAGTCTGGTCTTCAGCGTTAAGTCCATAATATTCAGCGATACCGGCACGACTGCGTATGAGGTTGACATAATGGATTGCCTCACCCAGTTCACCCAACTCGCAGCAAGCTTCTGCATAATTGAGATATACTTCTCCTAAGCGGAGCATCATTGAAAGGGCATCAGGCCCTTCATAAGCCGCCCATCCACTTTCTTTCTCATAATAACCTTTCCGTACGATAGTACCAAAGAAAGGGAAATCGTTGTTAGAGCCATTGTACCCGCAGTTGCCATTATACTGCATCTCAATTGGCGTATTCTTGTCAAAGTTCCACGGACGATTCTGGAATGAGACCGCAAGGTAGAATCTTGGCTCACGGTTGTAGAATTGCTTCATGACGGGATAGCCATAGACAGCGGAGAAGAGCTTGCTCCCGGAGAACTTGTCTTTTTGCGTACCGGTCCTGAGTATGCTCTCTTCCTTACCTACTGGAGCGGTAGGCGGATTATCATAATCATAGGTAAAATAATCAGGATCATCATCAATGCGCAGCCCCTTGTTGGTGAAATACAAGTCGATGAACTCCAATGGGATACTGTATGCTCCGGCTCCTTTGTTATAGTTGCTTGGCATGTTATCGAAACGTGGAGTCATTTCATACTGTTGACCGTTTTTAGATGAAGTGCGGCCATAGATCATTTCCTCGTTGCTCGTATGTGCGTAGCTTGCATAGAACACGGATTTGAAAGGATCAGACTGCTTAACGTCATATACTTGACGACCGGAAGCGTCGCGCATGACAAGACGATAGCGTCCGCTGTCAATGATCTGCTTCGCAGCATCGCGCGCGTCTCTCCATTTCTGGTCATCCCGACTCTGTGGGAAAAGTTTGGTTCCATCGGGGTTGGCAAGATCCTTATAGTAGGGGTCGCCATTGAAAACGTAGCTGGCACGATAAAGATATACCTCAGCAAGGATACCTGTTACCACTTCACGGGTGAAATTTCCTTTCATCTCGTCATTGTATGCGCCAGACTCATCGAATTGAGATACGAGATGTCCGCCATTGAGCGCTGTCTTAAGCTCACTGATGATATAATCAAAGCATTCATCCACCGTGGAACGCGGAATCAGCATCTTGTCCAAAGGGTCACTCACGCCAAAGACTTCGTCGCCAACAATTGGTACAGGCCCAAACTCCTTCATTAAGTTAAAATAGAAGTATGCACGCAGGGCACGGCACTCTGCCTTGGTCCAGTCCTTATCGCCTTGAGACAAAGCAGCGCAACGGTCAACGTTAGCCAAATAAATATTGGCATACTGAATTCCACGGTAGTATTCCGTGAATAAAGACGTAGGGAATGATGATGAAGGATAGAGCGTTCCCAAAATAATATTGTTAGCCACTACATTAGACCAAGGTTCGTAGCCCTCAATACAAGCCGGTCCCCAGCAACCATTGGTGAGATAGTGGTAGCGCAGGTTGGTATTATCTGGAGTGAACGAGTAAACATTGGTGAGCCACGAGAGAGTCAGGCCACGATTGCTGAACACGTCATCAAGCGTAGTGGCATTCTCAGGCACATCGTCGAAATAATCTTCACACGATGTAATGCACATCGTAGCGACAACCGCCAGTAAGAAAAACTTTATCTTTGTCATAAATATTATTGCTTTTTATAATTGGTTCTACATTTGGAAGTTTACCCCTAAAGATAATGTGCGTGTGGGAGGATAGGATCTGCCGTTATTGGTGTCGAGCTCCGGGTCCCATAGCTTGAATTTACTGAATGTGAAAATATTCTCGCCCATAATGTAGAAGCGTCCACCCTTCAGCACAGAGCCTGCCCACGACTTCGGGAAGTAGAAGGAAATGGTGAACTGCTTGAGCCTTAGGAAACTCATGTCCTTTTTCCACCATGTACTTGTCTGGTTATTGTTGGTGTTAGAAGGATCTGATCCCCAAGCCAATCTTGGATAGAACACATTGCTGTTTGTCGGGTCGCTTTCTTTCCAACGATTATCGATGTTTGCGAACACAGTGCCGCCATTGGTTGAAATAAATGGACGGATGCCCATGCCGGAGAGGATGTGGTCAGCGTCGGCAGTGCCCTGGAAGAGTATGCCAAATCCAAAGTTCTTATAACGCAAGTCACCACCGAAGCCAAAGTAATAGCGTGGAAGTTCTCCACGGCTAATGCACTTCTGATCGTACTCGTCGATGTGCCCATCGCCATTCAAGTCGGCATACTTAATATCTCCAGGTTTGACGAGCTGCCCTGGATAAGTTTCGCCAAACTGACTTATGCCGCGTTGCTTAATTTCTTCTTCGCTACTATAAAGTCCTTCAGCCACGTATCCCCATTGAGCCAGGACATTATGTCCTCTACGGTCGAGCCACGGATAGGCTGGGTCCGCCTGTGCATTGTCTATCACCTTATCAAGATTCTGGGTTACATTGCCACGCACCGAAAGCCAAAGATCCTTGTTGAACGTGTGGTTGTATTCGAAAGAAGCTTCATATCCTTTGTTCTCTACAATACCTACATTCGCAGAAATCGCGGTTTGGAAGCCGGCGATGAGCGGAACATTGGCTCGCTCAACAAATATCTTGGTACGATACTCTCTAAACAAGTCAAATACAAACGTAAGGTCGTCATCGAAGAAATTTATCTCCAATCCAAGATCCTGCTTATGCACCTTTGACCATCTGGGAGTATATCCATAGGCTGTATAGCCTATACCATATTCTGTGCTACCATTGCGATACCAATACGATGCATAACGGTTGCCGGCACCACCACGGGCAGTGAGCTTGCCTATCTTGGTGAAATAGCTGAAACGGTCGCCGGAACTATCGTTGCCCACATAACCATCGCTATATCGAATCTTCATGAATGAGATGACTTTCTTGAGTGGATTCCACCATGACTCATTGGATACCACCCAACCTATAGCCCATGCCGGGAACCAGCCGAAACGATGTCCCTTGGCAAAGTTCTCGCTTCCTGTGTAGCCCATGTTCATCTCTGCAAAGTAGCGGTTGTCGAAGTCATAGGTGGCACGGAAAGAAAGACTCTGCTGCTTGTGAGGCAATGTAGCAAACAGGTCCGAACTGTTGGCGTCAACATAATTGCGCAAGCTGAATAACACCAGCCCACTTACATTGTGTTTCTTGGCGAATGTTCTCTTATAGTCGAGAGCCGACTCCATGTAGAACGTGCGATAAACATTCTTCGTAGAGTTTACCACAATGCTGCTATTGCCTTGGTACAGCTCGCGCAAAATCATTGTACCATCGTCATTGTATAGGCCTTGATCGAGCCATACGCCTGTCTCAGTGTCTTGAACATAACTTGGGCGCCATGTGCTATCGTGCACGCTGTAGTGTAACTGTTGGGGAGCCTTTACGTCGAATGCGATGAGAACACGTGCGTTAAGGCCTTTACTCCACTTCCAGAATCCCAGATCCTGAGTAATCTTCAAGTTAGTGTTTACCTGTGTTTCATACTGTCGCTGGTAGCCCCTGCGGGTCAAGTTTACCCAAGGGTTGTCAAGACTTAAGTTATCTGCGCTCATTCCTGGATTCTGTCCTTCAGGCCAAACTACAGGATACAATACCGGCGGTACATTCATGGCACGCTGGAATATGTCGTTAAAGTCAAGATCCGGATAGTTGCCACTTGACATAAATCCGCTGACGCCAAGGAAAACATTTGTGGTATTGGTGGCCTTCAGGTTGATATTCGTGAGGAAATTATAACGCTTATAGTCAATCTCAGAGCTGTAGTCCTGAGCCTTGTCTTCTTTCGTCAAGCCTTTTTCCGTATAGAAGGAAAGCGAAAGATAATATTGCGCATTGGGAGCACCACCTCTAATGTTGACATTGGCACGACGGTTCCAACCCATCTTATGATATAATTCCTTGAACCAATCTACATTAGGATAGAGATACTTGTTGATGGTGCGATCGTTTTTTACGGTTTGGGCATAGGCTTGCTCCTCGGCAGTAAGGGGCATTCCATTGGCTATGCGCGTATTGGTGATATACAGGTCACTGTAGTAGTTGCGACCAAAAGTGTGCCTGTAAGCCTCGTTTGCACTCTGCATATACTGAATGCCGTCAGCAAGGTCAGGTAGTTTCGTCGTAGAAGTAATGCCTTGATATACATCGAAAGAGAACTTTGGCCTGCTCACAATGCCTGGCTTTGTGGTTATGATGATGACGCCATTACCACCTCTAACTCCATATACAGCAGTAGAGGCAGCGTCTTTCATTACCGTTATGGTTTCTATATCTTCGGGATCAAGATCGTTGAAACTGCGTTCTATACCGTCTACCAGTACCAACGGGCCTTCACTTCTATTAGTGAGAGTGGACAAACCACGAACCCATATATCAGCATCATCCTGTCCTGGGACACCAGAGCGCTGTACGCTCATCACGCCACTTACCCTTCCGGCAAGAACTGTGCTCAGATTGGCGACAGGTGCCTTCACGTTCTCCATTTTGACAGTTGACTGAGCACCAAGCACGGAAATCTTCTTCGAAGTAGTGTAGCCAGTGACCACCAACTCATCCAACTTGCTTACCTCTTCATGGAGTACAACGTCGAGCAGCGTTCCCGTTACATGACGTTCTTCTTGCTTAAATCCTACATACTGGAACACCAAGTAGGGATTTGCGGTCGTGCAAGTAATGTTATAGGTTCCGTTTACGTCGGTTATGACTCGATTGGATGTACCCCGCTCGGTGATAGATACACCAATAAGAGGCTCGCCATTCACATCCTGTACACGTCCAGTCACCGTCTTCGACTTATGCTCTCCGGCTGGCTGAGCTTTACTTGATTGACCAATTTGTTTTTCTGTTGGATTTGGTGCTTCGTAATTACGACCGCCCTTTCCCGTTTTAAAGGAGGCTTGCTGCGCGGAGATGGGAAGGAGGCCCAACTGCAAGGCCAATAAGCCCAATCCGAAAAAATGTTTGGTTCTTTGATGCATAACGCTTTTTAGTTTTAAAGATACGTCGCTTTTAGTTTTAAAGATACGTTAGATGTCTTAATGACACAATTTTCAGCGCTTGCACCCAAAAAAGAAAAGTTAAAAAGAGTAAATGAACAAATGAGCTTGAAAAGCTAATGCATTCGCAATAAAGGATGTATCCCAATGAGCCTTGCTGGCTCATTGGGATACACTACCAATCACATGTTTATTGATACTTTAGCTCCGTCAGGGCTGCCTATGCGGTTATCGTGCCTTTGCCGACATTTGGAACCTGACTACGGCACCATTCTTTATGTCTTCGTAGCGCAAGGTCTTGAGCGGCACCTCTTTACCGTTCAGCTTTACCGACTTCACATACTTGCGGCTTGGGCTTATGCCGTCGGCATACACATCAAGTGTTTTCTGGCTTGGCAAGTGCAGCCGAACATGTTTTATTTGTGGCGCACCGAAAACGTATTCTCCCGAAACGGGGTTGACGGGGTAGAAACCCATTGCCGAGAACAGATACCACGCCGACATTTGACCGCAATCGTCGTTGCCACACAGCCCGTCACGCCGTGGCTGATAGAAGCGGTCAAACACCTCGCGCACTATCTCCGCCGCACGGTCTGACCGCCCTGCCAGCGTGTACAAGTAGGCAACGTGGTGGCTCGGCTCGTTGCCTTGCGAGTAGATACCGATGAGGCCTGTGGCATCGGGCAGTGCCTCAGCACCTGGCAACTCATCTATATGGGTGTGGAACAGGGTATCGAGCTTTTGAACAAATTTTTCTTTTGAGCCGAACAGTGATATGAGCGCGTCGGCATCATGCTGCACGTGCCATGTCCATTGCCAGGCATTGCCTTCAGTGAAGTCGCCCCCAGCCGACTCGCTCGTCAACGCAAACGGGTTGAACGGCGTGCGCCAATTGCCCTGCGAGTCGCGCCCGCGCACCAGCATCACACGTGGGTCGTATACGTTTTTGTAGTTGCCGGCACGCTTCATGAAGAAGTCATAATCAGCCTGCCGCCCCAGTGCCTTCGCCATCTGCGCGGCGCACCAGTCATCATAAGAGGCTTCCATTGTGCGCGACACCGTCTCGGTACCACTCTTGTCGAACGGGAAATAACCATATCGGTCGTAGTTGGTCCAGTCAGACTTCCTATGTTCTGCGGTAAGCGCATGACGCACAGCGTCGTAGGCAAGGCTTGGGTCAAACGACTTGTCACCTTTCAAGAAGGCATCCACAATGACAGGCACGGCATGATTGCCAATCATGCACCACGTTTCGCACATGCCGTACTCGTTGGTCGGGAGAAGTCCCACCTGCTTGTGGCGTTCCAGCATGGAGCACACGAAGCGGCTGTTTTCTTCAGGATACATGAGCGCAAGGAACGGATGTTGGGCGCGGTAGGTGTCCCAAAGCGAGAAATTGGTATAAAGGTCGCCTGTAGTGCTGCGGTGCAAAAGTAGATCCCAGCCATGATAGCTGCCATCTACATCGGTCACAAGGTTGGGCATGAGGAGACTATGGTAGAGCGCCGTATACAACGACGTGCGCTCCCCACCGGTCATAGCATCGACCTCAATACGCCCAAGCATGTCGTTCCATGTCTTTGATGTCTGCGCGCGCACGGCATCGAAATCCCAACTCGGCAACTCGCTGTCAAGGTTTCTAATTGCTCCCTTCTCTGTAGCCGTGGAAAGCCCCACCTTTATCAATAGAGGTTCGTTGCCCGTAGCGTCTGCCTGCAAAAGCATTTTCGTAGCCACTCCGGATATATACTGTTCCTTTGCCTCACGTCCATCCTCGAAGGAGGCGGCAACCGTCAATGGCTTAGAAAAGCGAGCGCAGAAATAATAACGATGGTCACTGACAAAGCCCTTTGAACGCCGCATACCTACCACGGTGTGGCTGTCGACCAAACGGATGTAGCTCTCACTGACACGGTCGCCTATGCCATGCTCCAAGTCAATCACCACTCCTGCCTTGCCGTCTGAAAGGTAGGAGTAGCGGTGAAAAGCGCAACGCGGTGTGGCTGTCATCTCTGCAAGAACCTTTGGTGTCTCAAGCAGCACCTTGTAATAGCCAGGATGAGCCTCCTCCGTGTTGTGGGAATAGGCTGAGCGATATGCCACCGTGTCACCTCCAGCAGCAAGATTCACTTTGCCCATGACCGGCATCAAGAGTATGTCGCCCATGTCGGCAGCTCCCGTGCCGCTCAGATGTGTGTTGGAAAAACCAAGGATGTATTTGGCACTGCTGTGATAGCCTGAGCAAAACTGCCATCCTCGCGTACCGTTGTCAGGTCCTGCCTGCACCATGCCAAAGGGCGTGGTTGCCGCAGGATAGGTGTGGCCCGTGAAGTCGGTGCCAATAAAGGGGTCTACATACTGGCAGAAGTCTTGCGAAAACGCATTCTGCCATCCGACGACAGTCATAAGCAAGACAGCCGTCGCAATAGTTAATATGTTTTTCATAATGGAGTTATAGTTTTTTGATGCTTATGCGCAGGTCTGCGGCGCGTAGTTACCAAAGAGTTTTTGCTCAACGGCTTGCACTATAATGTGCAGCACCTTGATGTGTATTTCCTGTATGCGGTCGGAATAGGGTGTTCTCGGCGCGCAAATAGCCACGTCAGCTTCATGACGCAAGGCGTTGTCGCTGTCGCTGGTAAGTCCTATCACCAACATCTTCTTGTCATGCGCTGCACGTACGGCATTCAGAATATTGGCGGAGCCGCCGCTTGTGCTTATTGCCACAAGCACGTCGCCTGCCTTGCCTATAGCCATGACATGGCGACTGAATATTTCAGCGAAAGAATAGTCGTTGCCAACACAAGTGATGTGCGCTGGATCGTTGAGGGCTATTGACGGAAGCGCGTTGCGGTTGCCGCGGAAACGGCCCGTAAGCTCCTCGGCAAAGTGTGTGGCATCGCAGAGCGAACCGCCATTGCCACAGCTCAACACCTTGTTGCCACGGCTTATGGCACTGGCAATCATGTCGCCTGCTTTGGCTATGAGGTCAATGTTATGGTCGTTGTCAATAAAGGCGCGCAAGCTTTGCAAAGCCTCGTGCAGGCTATAGCTTGCCAATTGCTGTAGACTGTCCTGGTTTTCCATAGTGCTTCAGATATAAAATGTAAAACCACTTTTCATCACAGCCCTGCGGCTATAGACACCGCAGCATAATCGCCTATCTGCTCGCCAAGCTCGGCAGGACGGACATCGCACACGCCAAGTGACACATCCAACGCTTCCTTGCGAAGCTCTTGCTCCATTATCGGGAAGAAGATGTCGGTGTTGCGTGCGTAAATGCTTCCTATCACTATGCGCTCAGGATTAAGCACATCTACAAGTATGGCAAGCCCCCTGCCAAGATAACGTGCCGACGTGCCCATGATGTCAAGCGCAAGCTCGTCGCCCTTCCTCGCCTGCTCAGCCACAAGCTTTGCCGTTACCTTGCCAAGACTGTCGGGCGCACACCACTCTACCTTCCTGCCACGCTGGAACTGCTCTGTGAGTTTAGCCCTTGCTATCTGCGCTATGCCGCCACCACTTGCGAAGCCCTCGAAAGAGCCTTGCTTGCCATAGCCTATAGGCCCGAACTGGGAAAGCCTGATGTGCCCCACCTCGCCGGCATTGTCGTTGGTACCTGTATAGAGCTCGCCGTTGATGATTATTCCGGCTCCGAGACCTGTGCCGAAGGTGAGGAACACCATGTTGCGCGTGCCCCTTCCGGCGCCAAATCTCCACTCAGCAAGAGCGCAGGCATTAGCATCATTTTGTATGGCACAAGGACAATCGAGATGGCTGCGGACAATGTCTACAATGTGTACATCGTCCCAACCCGGCAGGTTTGGCGGCGACATTATTATTCCCCTGCCACTGTCCAAAGGCCCGCCACAACTTATGCCTATGCCTGATATGTCGGCAGGCAGAAGTCCTTGGCGGTCTATGATGGCATTGATGTTTTCCACAATGCCGTCAATAGTACTGTCCACAGTGCCCGTCTTGAAGGCGAGCCTGTCAACAAGCTTTATTCCGTCGTCAAGCCTGGCATAGATGACGGCTGTCTTTGTGCCGCCAATGTCGATTCCCAAAAGATGCTTTGCCATGTATATTTTGTATGATAAGAATTATCTTACGATGACATTCTTTCCGTCAATCTCCCACTTGAAACCAGGAACCACAGCAGACATAACCGACAGCACACCTGCAAGAGGCTCATGGCTGTTGAAGCGCAGCCGCACGTGCTGGTTGTCATACTTGCCTGTCAGCACTTGGAAATTGACACCATAGCGATTTTCAAGCTTGTTGAGCACCGCGGGCAACGGCTCGTCGTTAAACTGTATCTCGCCTGTGCTCCATGCCACATACTCGCTTGCGTTTACCTTGACTATATCGACATGCCCCGTACGGTTGGAATAAACCAGCTGCTGGTTGGGCGACAGGCGGTAATCGCCATGCCCGTCGTTCACCGACACCACTCCTTCCTTCAGTGTCACGCGCGTATGGTCAAGATTGGGATAGCTCTGCACATTGAACGACGTACCGATGTCTTTCACCAGAAGATGGTTGACGCTAACTTGAAACGGCGAGTCGTCTATATGGCGAACCTTGAAGAATGCTTCGCCTATGAGCGTCACATTGCGGGCGCCGCTGAAGCGAGAGGGATAGACAAGCACGGAGCCACTGTTGAGCCATACCTCTGTGCTATCCGGCAACAAGACTTTCTTTACATCGCCATTGCCACAGAATACTTGCACGAAGCGAGTATTTGCCAAAGCGTTTCGTTCCTCCACGCCTGCACGATAGAACAACCAAGCTCCACCAAGCATTACCAAAGGCACTATCCACATAGCGGCTCTCAAGAGTATTCTCTCCCAACGTATACCGCTTTCTTCTTCAATCTCCAAACCTGCCTTTTCGGCAACATTGCCAAAGGCTTTGTCCAAGGATTTCTTGTCCAAGCCTCTCGCCTGCTCATTCCCAAGAGCATTTGCCTGCCATACGTCTCGTAATGCCGTCTCTGCATCGTCGTCTATGCCCTTTCCAAGGCGGCTCCATACACGCTGACGTATGCTATCGGCAAAATCGTGACTGGAGAAATATTTTATTATCTTAGCTATTGTGCTCATGCATTCGTTTATCTCATGTGTTACCTGAACTGAACCGGCAAATTAAATTGCGGACATGATTAGTGATTAGACATTATTTTTTGAAGTTACACCCAAACAATTAACAAGAATAAGGATTTTAAAACTTTTCGTAATTCTTTTAAAGCTGCATTCAAATGGTTTTCTACTGTTTTCTTACGTATGTTAAGCCGTTGAGCTATCTCGTCGTTGGAGAGTCCTGCCTTACGGCTCAATTCCAACACTTGCCGTCGCTGGGGTGGCATGTGGCTAACTGCCATGTCGGTCAGCAGCTGCATGTCCTGAGCCTCAAGCAAGTCCTGCGGCGTAACACTTGACGCCTTGTCCTGATTGTCACCAATAGGCAGCGGCAGTTCTTCGCCCTGCTTACGAACAATGAAGTTCATCAGCGTATTGCGCGCTGCCCGATAGAGATAGGCCTCAAAATTGTCGACACTGGCAAGCAACTCGCGCTTTAGCCAAATGTTGATGAAAACCGACTGGGCAACGTCTTCCGAGTCATCTACATTTTTCAAAAAGCTAAGCACGAAGCCACGCACCTGAGGATAGTATCTATTGAAAAGCAAGCGAAACGCCCTCTCATCACCTGCCACTATCCGCCTTAAAAGGACAGCATCCTTGTGCGCGCTGCCATGCGTGACATGCAAATTAATTTTTGATGACATTGGCTTGTAGAAATGCGTTTTGATATTTTTTCACGTCGCAAAGTTATATAAAACCATCGAAATAACAAAAAAAACAAGAAAAAATACCAAAAAGATAGTAGAACAGAAGCCTCACCAAAGAGGGTGTATCAAAATGAGCTTATAGAGCCTGGAAGGCTCACAGCACTCCTAA
>CAZZNO010000017.1:3437-35148 GCA_964655685.1 uncultured Prevotella sp. | reverse complement strand
TATAGGTTTGGTATTGGAACTGCATGAAACTAAAAAAGCCGTCTCCCACTCAGTGGGAAACGGCAATATTTCTTTTGCATCAATAAAGGAGGGCAAATATTAGCCGAGCTTGTTGATGTGCTGTGACAGGCTTGACTTAAGGTTTGAAGCCTTGTTTTTGTGAATGATGTTATTCTTAGCCAACTTGTCGAGCATCTTCTGCACAGCAGGATACAGCTTTACAGCCTCATCCTTGTCGGTGGTGCCACGAAGCTTGCGCACTGCATTACGCATGGTCTTTGCGTAATATTTGTTGTGCAGTGTCCTAACCTTTGTCTGACGAATTCTTTTCAGTGCCGATTTGTGATTTGCCATCTTTTATTTATTTCTTTATTTTTATTCCTTGGTGAAGTTGTGGTAGTCCATAGCAGAGTCGAACTGCTCTTTAGAGAATGAAAATCTCTCGTCCTAACCGATAGACGAATGGACCATGCTTTATAAGCGGGTGCAAAGTTACGGCTTTTTTGTTTTCCGACAAAATTTTTAGGCAATTATTTTACATAAACGCTTGATTTTTGCTGTATTTATATATGTTTTGGCACTTTATGGCACCGTGAAGAAAAAGAAACTTTTTCTTTGCAGTGTCATTCATTTGCATTAACTTTGCGTTATTATGGAGGTAAGGACTGAGGCTTTAGTGCTGCGCACTGTGAAATATGGCGAGTCGCGGGTGATAGTAGACATGTTGACTGCGGAGCGCGGGCGTGTGTCTTTTATATGCAATATTTCTAAAAATGGGCGGGGCAAAGTAAGGAAGCAGTTGTTCCAGCCTATGACGTTTTTGGATGTAGTGTTCGACTATCGTGCAAACGTCCAGTTGCAGCGCTTCCGTGATTTGAGCATCAACAGGGCTTATGTGTCCATTCCTTTTGATAGCGGAAAGTTGTCGATTATGATGTTCTTGGCTGAGTTTCTGACTTATGCCACGCGTGACGAGCAGGACAACCGCCCTCTTTTCGAATACATAGAAAAAAGCCTGTTGTGGCTCGACAGCGCACAACAGGCTTTTGCCAATTTTCATCTTGTGTTTATGATGCACCTCACGCGCTTCGTCGGCTTCTATCCTAATCTTGACGATTGGGGCGATGGGGCGTGGTTCGATTTGCGTGAAGGTTGTTTCACTCGTTTGCGCCCTCTACATCAAGATTGTCTTAATCCTATAGAGGCTTCACGCGTCAATACGCTTATGCGTATGGATTATGACAATATGCGGCTTTTCCGCATGAGCCGCGTTGACCGGAATCGTTGTGCTGAGGTAATATTGTATTATTATCGCCTGCACATTCCTAATTTTCCAGAGATGCGTTCGCTTGATGTGCTGAGGACCTTGTTTTAAGCCAGGAGCTTCTTCACAATGGTGGAAATAACCTTTCCGTCGGCTTTCCCTGCCATCTGCTTTGTGGCAAGCCCCATGACTTTGCCCATGTCCTTGATGCTTGAGGCACCGGTTTGCTCCACTATTTCTTTTACCTTTGCTTCAATCTCCTCCTCCGACAAGGGCTTGGGCAGGAAATCTTTGTAGACTCTTACCTGTGCGAGCTCGCCTTCGGCAAGTTCCGGACGGTTTGCCTTGGTGTAGATGTCTGCGCTTTCTTCGCCTTGCTTGACGAGCTTTTGCAGTATCTTCATTGCCTTGTCGTCATCTAACGTGTCGTTTGCTCCAGGGGCAGTCTTTGCCTCTAAAAACACTTTCTTTACATTGCGCAGGGCTTCAAGGCGTACCTTGTCGCGTGACTTCATTGCGTCGCGAATGCCCTTGCTTACTTGATCGAACAATGATTCCATTATATTAATCTCCTTGTTATTGCCTTTTTAGCTTGCAAGTCATAAGTTATACAAAGCTTATGACCCCCTGTACAGACTCAGTCTTGTCTTCTTTCGTGCTGTCTTGCTTTCCTCCGTTAGCCTGGTGGCGTATGTCCTCAAGCATCTGGCGCGTGCGCTTGTAGGTCGGAGTGTTTTCTACTGCCAAGATAACATCTTCGTCGTCGAGGTCATTCTGATTGAATATATAGATGTGCGGACGGCGTTTACGTTTTGCGCCATTATTGTCGTTGCCGTAATAGCTTTCGCGTCTTGCGGCTTTTTCAGCTGCTTTTTCTTCTTCTTCGGCAAGCCTGTCGGTTTCTTCTTTTGTGCGTCTTGCCTGGCGCTCTTTTGGCTCTACGTCTCTAACGCCAAATCCGGTGGCGAGGATAGTGACCTTTACCTTCTTTCCGAGTTCAGGGTCTACAGCTACTCCCCATTTTATTTCGAAGTCTTCACCAAACTTTGCCATGAAGTCGTTCACGTCGTTCATTTCCTCCATCATGAGCCCCTGGCTTTCCTTCTTTTCGCTGGAGAAGGCTATTGATAGTAATATCTTCTTGGAGTTGAAGACGTCATTATCATTGAGCAATGGAGAGTTGAGCGCGTCGTCAATGGCTTTTTTCACACGTCCTTCGCCTTCGCCGTAGCCTGTACTCATAATGGCAACTCCGCCATCCTTAAGCACGGTCTTTACATCGTTGAAGTCGAGATTTATGAGCCCATGAATTGTTATGATTTCCGCAATGCTCTTTGCAGCCACACTAAGAGTGTCGTCAGCCTTTCCAAATGCGTCGATGAGTGTGAGCTCAGGATATATCTCGCGCAGGCGTTCGTTGTTTATTACAAGCAGTGCGTCAACGTGTTTTGCCATTTCTTCGACGCCGTCAAGTGCCTGGTCAATCTTCTTAGGACCTTCAAACTTGAACGGGATGGTTACGATGCCGACTGTGAGGATGCCCATTTCTTTGCTTACTTGGGCTATTACCGGTGCAGCGCCGGTTCCGGTTCCGCCTCCCATGCCTGCCGTAATGAATGCCATCTTGGTGCCGTCGTCAAGCATACGGCGTATGTCGTCGATGCTTTCCATTGCGGCTTGGCGTGCGCGTGCAGGACGGTTGCCGGCTCCGAGCCCTTCTTTGCCAAGTTGCAAATGCACCGGTACAGGCGAGTCGTTAAGGGCTTGCGCGTCAGTGTTGCATAGCACGAACGACACATCGTGGATACCTTCGCGGTACATGTGGTTGACGGCATTGCCACCGCCGCCGCCAACACCTATTACCTTTATTATACTGTGCTCTTTTTCTGGCTCTCCGAAATCGAGTATTGTAGGTTTCTTGTTGTTTGTATTATTATCTGGCATAATATATAATCTTAAAAGTTGGTGCGTTTGGTATCTCAGTCTTCCGGTGCTACCATTTTCCCGAAGAAAGTCTTAAGCCCTTGCCCTGCCTTGTGTATCCATGAGTTCTTGCGTCTTTCCTCACGTTCGCGTTCAGCCTCGGCTTCCTGTCGTTTGCGTTCTTCTTCAGCTTCTTTCTGTTTTCGCAGCTGTTCTTCTCTTGCTTTGTCGTTCTCTGCGTTTTGCATGATCCGACCGTTGTTTTCTCCTTCGCCCTTGGATGTCTTGCGCTCGCTGTTGCCATTGAGCTGCCTGCCTGGCGTACTGCCAAATAGGTCGTTGGATATAGGTTCACCGGCGCAATTCTGGTCTCCTTTTGCCAAGATGCCTAATGCTGTGCATAGCCTGCCGTCTTTAGCGGTGATGATTGGGCTATTCGCCTTTATGGTCTCATTCACAAATTTGGCTATACGTATTTTGTCTATTGGCGTATGGTTGCGGAATGCGAGTTCTATGTTTTTCATGTTGGAACCGCCTCCTGTAAGTATTATGCCTCCGAGCAGCTTGTCGCTGTATTCATTGGGAACTTGATACCATACATTTTCTATAATTTCCTGTACGCGCGATTCAACAATGTCGGTAAACTGTGTCATGCTAACACTGCGCCCATTGTCAATGCCGCTGTCTATTGGATAAGCTTTGTTCTTGTCAATATCGTTCGTATCAGTATATGCGCAGCCATATTTGATTTTCATTTTTTCTGCATCGCTTTCTTCCATCTGTAGCGACGCTATGTCTTTTGTTATGTTATTGCCACCCAGTGGGATGACTGCCAAATGCCTGACAATATTTTTGTAATAAACGCAGACGGTAGTGGTTTCTGCCCCCAAATCAACAAGCACGCATCCTCCACGGCGCTCGGCATCGGTAAGCACGCTGTCAGCCAAGGCAAGCGGAGAAAGATACATGTCAAGAATTTCTATATTGGCTTGGTCGAAGCATTTAGTGAGATTGCGATAGAATCCCTTCCTCCATAGTATGTTTAGGAAGTTGCCTTCTATGCGTGAACATTGAATGCCAACCGGCTCAAGAGTATATTGATTGTCAACTTTGTATTCCTGGACAATGGCATCAAGTATCTGCTTGTCAGGATATTGCATGCTGCGGTTGGCGTCCATCAACTCATTTATCATATCCAAGGTGACTTCACTGTCTGGAGACAAGTCCCTTGCAATGGTATTCTTTATGCTTTGGATGGATTGTCCTCCAACGCCTACATAGACGTGTGCTATCTTTGTTTTCAACGAGGCTTCCAGCTTTTTTATAATGCTTGAGAGTGCCTGTACGGTCTTGTCAATGTTGTAGACCACTCCCTTGCGTATGCAAGCCGATGAGACTTCCTGGGCCACTGAGAGCACGCTGATGCTTCCATCCATGTTTTTCCTGCCTGCAATGCCCGTTATCTTGGATGAGCCAAGCTCTATTGCTACAATGAATTCTGTCATCTGGTTATATCTACTGTTATGTTATTTCCGTTTCTTGCAAATGATTTGGTTGTCAAACTCTACGTCTATGTATGAGTATTTGTTCCATCCTGCCTGTGAGAGGCCGTACTTATAGAATTTCTTCAAGCGGTCCATCTTCACGTTGGCATAGTCTGTTACGAGTTTCCTTCTGTCTGCTATGTATTTTGTTTTAGGCAGTTGCCCAATGTAAACAATGTGGTCACCTACTCTTGGTACAAGCTCAACGCCTAAGTCGGGCAATACGTTTATCTGTTCTATTTGGTTTTTCCAGAAGTCGTTTGCCATTATTGCTTCGGCCAAATACGAAATATAGTTGCGGGCATACCATCGGTCTATGTAGCCCGTTGCTATGATTAGGTTGCTTGTGTAGTGTGAGTTTGGCATTATGCGGTGGTCGTCGTCCAAGTAATAGTCGTCGCCGTTTGCAGCCATTACGTGCAGTGTGGGCAGTCGTTGTGTCAACGATATGCACACGTGTCCGTCCTCTGTTTTATAGCATTCTGCGTTTTTTATGAAAGGGCTCTGCTTTAGAGTCTCCTCAATTTTGCGTGAGTTTATCTCTTTAAGTGGCTTCCCCAATGGATAAATGCCGTTTTTGTTGAGGCGGGATTTTACTTCTTGCCCTGAAATAAAGCCGTTGGTGGCTTCATCCTCAATATTGATATTGACTTGTTTGCATAGCATGGACGACTCGTCGGGCTTGTTGAAAGCCGTCATTGCGACCACGATGTATGCCCCAAGCAATACATCGCACGTCACCAATAGAGTTCGTTTCCAGTTTATGCGCATGTCTTTATCTTTTGTTTTTTTATTTCTTTTCTATAATCTTGGCTATTTGCGGAACCATGTTGTCTAAATCGCCAGCCCCCAGTGTAACCAATACGTCAAAGTCGCGGTTTTTTACCAATTCGAGCACATCGGCTTTCTTTATCATGCTCTTTTCAACCCCAGGTTTCAGGTTGTCATATATGAGCTGTGATGTTACGCCTGGAATAGGCAGTTCGCGCGCCGGATATATTTCGGTGAGGATAACTTCATCGAAGTGACTCAGTGCATCGGCAAAGTCCTTATAGAAGTCGCGTGTACGTGTATAGAGGTGGGGCTGGAAGATAACAGTTATCTTGCGGTTGGGATAAAGTTCGCGCAGGCTTTTTGCGCATTGCAATATCTCTTTAGGATGATGGCCATAGTCGGAGAGCAGTACATGGTGGTCGTTGCGAATCTTGAAGTCGAAGCGACGCTCAACCCCGTGATATGTCTCCATGCCATATTTTAGTTCCTGTGCCGTGCAGCCGTTGAGCTGCGCAAGAGCCATTGCGGCTACTCCATTCTCTATGTTTATAGGAATAGGCTGACCAAGCTTTACGCCTTTCACGTTCTCTACAGGTGATATGAAGTCGAATGTTATTTCGCCATTTTCAATCTTGATATTGTCAGCGTGGAAGTCGCCCTCGTCGCGGCTGTATGTATAAGTCTTTACGCCATCTGGCACGTTTGCCTTCATCTCCAAGTTTGTGTGTATGATGAGCGCGCCTCCTGGCTGTATAAGTTCTGTGTAGTGGCGGAAGCTTTCAAGGTAAGCCTCTTTCGTGCCGTATATGTCAAGGTGGTCAGGGTCTGTGGCTGTGATGACGGTCATCCACGGGCGCAGCCAATGGAAAGAGCGGTCAAACTCGTCGGCTTCAATGACTACGTAGTCGCTCGTGTCTGAAAGAATGTAGTTGGTACCGTAATTTTTTGATATTCCGCCAAGGAAGGCGTTACAATCTACATGACTTTGGTGCATGATGTGGGCGCACATGGTGGAGGTAGTGGTCTTGCCATGCGTACCAGCCACGCACAGTCCCTTATGGGTGCGTGTCAGTATACCGAGCACCTGAGCGCGTTTCTGCACTTCGAAGCCATTTTCACGAAACCATGTCAGCTCCTTGTGGGAGGCTGGAATGGCAGGAGTGTAAACCACGAGGCATGAAGCCTTGTCACGGCAAGCATGTGGAATCTCATTGAGGTTTTCCTCATAGTGTATAAGCATACCCTCCTTTTCAAGTTGCTTTGTCAAGGTTGACGGTGTTTTGTCATAGCCTGCCACAACCACACCGCGGTGCATGAAATAGCGTGCTATGGCACTCATTCCGATGCCTCCGGCACCAATAAAATATACAGCCTTTATGTCTTTCAGTTCCATATCAATTCAAAATTCGAAATTCAAGAATTAAAATTATATATTATGAATTCTTCAATCTTCACTTTTCGTTCTTCGCTAACTTCAGCACTTCAGTGGCTATTATGTCAGCAGAGTCGGGCAATCCGAGTTTGCTGACATTCTCGCTAAGTGACTTCAACTTCTCGTCGTCATTCACAATCTTCAATGCCGTAGCCAATAGCTTGTCAGGAGCCTCAGAGTCTTTCACGTAGATGGCAGCGTCTTTGTTGACTAATGCCATAGCGTTCTTTGTCTGATGGTCTTCAGCCACATTAGGACTTGGCACCAATATAACTGGCTTTCCTATGAGGCAGAACTCAGATATGCTGCTTGCCCCAGCGCGGCTTACCACAAGATCGGCGGCTTTGTAGGCTGCACCCATATCGCTGATAAAATCAAGAACTTTGAGGTTGGGGATGTTGCCAAAGGCTTTTACTGCCTTGGTCATTTCCTCGTTGTAATATTTTCCTGTCTGCCAAATGAACTGTACTCCCGAATTCTTCACAGTGTCGAGGTGTTGTTTCATGCTTTCGTTTATAGTTCTGGCTCCCAGGCTTCCGCCTACTAAGAGAATGGTCTTTTTGTCTGGTAGAAGTCCAAACTGCTTGCGCGCGTCTTCTTTCGAGATTGTATCGTTCACTACATTCTGCCTTACAGGATTGCCGGTCTTTATTATTTTGCTGGCAGGGAAGAAACGTTCCATGCCATCATAGGCAACGCAAATCTTCTGTACCTTTGAGCCGAGCATCTTGTTAGTCTTGCCGGCGTATGAGTTTTGTTCCTGTATGAGGCATGGTATGCCCATGCTGTGGGCAGCGTCGAGGGCGGCTCCGCTGGCATAGCCTCCTACGCCTACGGCTACTTGTGGCTTGAATTTGCGTATAATGCTCTTTGCTTTGTGTTTGCTCCAAAGAAAGTCTATAGCCACTTTTATATTCTTCAAAGAATAGAGCGGACGCACCAATCCTCTCACTGGCAGGCCTATAATCTCGTATCCTGCCTGCGGCACGCGCTGCATTTCCATTCTGCCGAGTGCTCCCACGAACAGTATCTTTGCGTCGGGATGCTTTGCCTTTATTGCATTGGCTATGCTTACGGCAGGGAAGATGTGGCCTCCAGTTCCGCCTCCGCTTATGATAATTCTCAGTGCTTTATCCATAATGCTCCTCAGTTTTTGGCAAAAGTAATAATTTTTTTTCTTATTGAGCCTAATTTCAGCCACTTTATTTTGGTCAACTTGCAACCCGTGCCAAGGCTGGCTCATCAGTGGCTATAGTAATGTCGCTTTCCTCTGAATTCTTGTTTTTCTTAGCTGTACGGCTTACGCTCAGTATTGCTCCTATGTATATGCAATTTATCACGCTTGAAGTGCCGCCTTTGCTTACCAACGGCAGAGGTTGGCCGGTTACTGGCACAATGCCGACGGCTACGCACATGTTGAACAAAGCCTGTACTACCAACAATAGTGCAAGTCCCATAGCAAGAAAGGCTGGGAAGTTGTTTTCACAGCGGTTGGCTATGATGCCCGTGCGGAATAGCAGTATTATGTAGAGCATCGCCACGAATATGGCTCCAATTAACCCCATCTCCTCGATTATGATGGCATATATATAGTCGGAGAAAGCTTGTGGCAGGAAGTCTCTTTCTACGCTATTACCAGGTCCCTTGCCTATGATTCCGCTTGATGCTATGGCTATGTTAGCATAGGTTGTCTGTGCATCCTTGTCAAGGTCAACGTCTTCGGGAGCCACATATTTATGGTTGGCGAAGCTTAGTATTCTGGCTTTCCATGTGTCGAAGCGGTGCAAAATGCCCGCGCGTTCCTCTGTTTGCGCAACACTGCCGTCTTTTGCCACAACTTCAGTAAGGTTCTGGTGTTTGTCTGCTACTTTTGTATCGTCGCCCCAGGCAAGGATGGTACCTAAGAATAATCCGGCTCCAAGTACCACAACGCCCACCACACGCAGCAACTGTTTGGTTGGCACTCTGCCAATAATCATCATGAGGAAGATTACGAAGCTCAGCAGTACGGCGGTGGAAAGGTTTTCAACCATAATGAGCGGCACGATGCAAAGCCACACTATAAAGATATACTTGAAGGCGTGTCGGTCGGCTCCGTGGTCGGTCTGCATTGCGCTTAGTATTTGTGCGGTAGCAAGCACAAGTGTGCCTTTGGCTATTTCCGATGGCTGGAATTGCTGGCCAAAGAGCGAGAACCACCTTTGTGCTCCGTTTGTTTTCTCGCCTAAGTAAAACACGAGTATGAGCGTGATGAATGACACGATGAGCAGCACCGGCGTTGCAATCTTAAAGTATTTGCACTTTATGTTCAGCGTCACGAGCATGCAGAACACTCCGAAGATAAGAATCCCCAGATGTTTTGCCATAGGACCGATATAGTTGCCCTCCTTGTATGTCAGCTCGCTGGAGGCCGAAAAGACCTCTATGACGCTGACCAGGCATAGGAAGAAAAATACCATCCAGATGACCTTGTCGCCCTTAAATATAGCACTTAACCGTTTGTTCATCTTATATCTTAAAAAGATTGTGCCGTAATCGCAACGTCATTATAGTTTTCTCACTAAATCTTTGAATTGCGTGCCGCGGTCTTCCATGTTTTTGAACAGGTCGAAAGAGGCGCAGCAAGGCGACAGAAGTACGGTGTCGCCAGGTCTTGCCAATTCATAGCAAGCCTTTACGCAGTCTGCCATTGAATGAGTGTCGCGCACAGGAATGCCGAACTTGTCGAAGTTGTCATGCAGCTTCTTATTGTCAGCTCCGAGATACACCAGGCCTACGCATTTCTGCTTTACAAGATCGTATATATGGCTGTAATCGTTGCCTTTGTCTTTGCCACCGAGTATGAGCACCACAGGTGTCCTCATGCTTTCCAGCGCATACCAGCAGGCATCTACATTGGTTGCTTTTGAGTCATTGACATATTGTACGCCGCGCACTTTACAAACTTTTTCCAGACGATGCTCTACACCGGGGAAGTCGCTGAGGCTTTTGCGTATAATCTCCTTTTTTATGCCGCTTATGTTTGATGCGAGGCCGGCTGCAAGACTGTTGTACAAGTTATGTTTTCCGGTGAGCGAGAGTTCTTCCTGCTCCATGTTGAATGGGGTGGGGTACTCCAGCTTGTATTGCCCGTCTTCTATGTAGGCTACAGACGCATCTTCCTTTATCTCAGAGAAGGGGCATGCTACGGCTTTTATCTCATATTTTTCAAGCTCTTTCTTTATCACTGGGTCATCATTCCAGTAGATGAAGCTGTCGCTTTGGGTCTGGTTTTGTATGATGCGCATCTTAGCATCGGCATAGTTCTCAAACTTGTAGTCATAACGGTCAAGATGGTCTGGCGTTATGTTAAGCAGGATAGCTATGTTAGCGCGGAAGTCATACATGTTGTCGAGCTGAAAAGAACTTAGCTCTATAATGTAGTACTCGTGCGGGTCTTCTGCTACCTGCAAGGCAAGGCTTCTGCCTATGTTGCCAGCGAGTCCTGCGTCGTAGCCAGCCGACTTGAAGATGTGGTAAATCAACGATGTAGTAGTGGTCTTGCCGTTGCTGCCTGTGATGCAGATCATCTTTGAGTCTGTGTATCGTCCGGCAAACTCTATTTCGCTTATGATGTGTGTGCCTTGTGCCATAAGTTTTTGCACCATAGGGGCTTCCTTGGGAATGCCAGGGCTTTTTACCACTTCGTCGGCATTAAGTATCTTTTCCTCTGTGTGGTGCCCTTCCTCCCACTCAATGCCGTGTTCGTTGAGCATCTGCTTGTATTTGTCCTTGACTTTTGACGTGTCAGACACGAACACGTCGAAGCCTTCCTTCTTTGCCAATACAGCGGCTCCAACGCCGCTTTCTCCAGCTCCTAAAACTACTATTCTTTTCATAATTATTCTTTACCTCCTTTACCTTATTTTCAGTGTTATGATGGTAAGGGCTGCGAGGATTATCGTCACAATCCAGAACCTTATGGTTATTTTTGCCTCATGCTTTGGCGAATGAGGGCTCTTAATGAGATACTTGCAATCGGGGTCAAGTTGGTCATCTGTCACACGGAAGTTGTCGTGAATAGGCGTGCGCTTGAAGATGCGCTGTTTGACACCATGTCGCTTTCCGAGTTTGTAATACCACACTTGCACAATCACCGACAGGCTCTCAACGAAGAATATGCCGCACAGTATTGGCAACAGCAGCTCCTTGTGTATGATTACTGCGCAAACGCCTATGATGCCGCCTATGGTAAGTGAGCCTGTGTCGCCCATGAACACTTGCGCAGGATAGGCGTTGTACCACAGGAAACCTATCAAGGCTCCGACGAATGCGCACATGAATACTACAAGTTCCTGTGTTCCAGGTATGTACATTATATTAAGGTATGCGGCAAATTGAATGTGTGAGCTGACATAAGCCAGTATTCCGAGAGCCACGCCTATTATAGCTGAATTGCCAGCACACATGCCGTCCATTCCGTCGTTGAGATTGGCGCCGTTACTCACAGCGGTCACCACGAATATGGTCATTATTACGAACAATATCCATCCGGCGGCGGTTTTGTATTTGCCGCAGAATGACATTACGCGTGAATAATCGAGGTTATGCCCCTTGACGAACGGTATTGTGGTTTTCAGTGACTTATGGGCTACGGCACGATGCTTTACTACAACTTCCTGGCCGTTTTGCTTTTCTATAGTGAGGTTTTCGTTCATCTTAACATCTGGTGATGCCCACAGCACGAGACCTACTATCAAGCCAATGCTCACTTGTCCTACTATCTTGTACTTCCCCTTAAGCCCTGCTTTGTTGCGACGGAATATCTTTATGAAGTCGTCCATGCCTCCAAGGAAGCCGAGCCATACCGTGGTGATAATCATCAGTATGAGGTAAATGTTTCTCAGTCTGCCGAGCAGGAGTACCGGCACAAGTATTGAGATTATTATTATTACACCTCCCATTGACGGCACACCAATCTTATTGACACCAAACGGGTCAATCTTTGCGTCACGTTGAGTTTCGGTTATCTGCTTGCTTTTGAGATACTTAATGAACTTCTCGCCAAACCATGCAGATATGACGAGGGAAAGTATAAGCGCAAGCAAGGCACGGAACGATATGTAGCCCCACATGCCGGAGCCGGAAATGCCGAACTGCTCTAAAAAGCGGAAAAGATAGTATAACATTTGCTTTGAGCTTTGAGTTTTGGGTTTGTCGCCTTATGATTATACATAAGGCTGATGCCCATTGCACTTTGTGATAACTCCTAACTATTAAAAATTTCCTTTAGCACCTCATGGTCGTCGAAGTGGTGCTTCACGCCCTTTATCTCTTGATAGTCCTCGTGGCCCTTGCCAGCAACAAGTATTACATCGCCCTTTTGTGCCATCATGCAAGCTGTCTTTATAGCTTCCCGACGGTCGACGATGGTTAGGACTTTCTTCATTTGCTCCTTGTTTAGTCCTGCCACCATGTCGTCTATGATGGCTTGTGGATCTTCAAAGCGAGGGTTGTCGCTCGTGATTATGACGAGGTTGCTCTGCCTTACAGCCTCTTGCGCCATTATCGGGCGTTTGCCGTGGTCGCGGTTGCCGCCGGCGCCACATACGGTTATCACCTTGCCTTTGCCGTCGAGTACCTCATTGATGGTGCCGAGAACATTGGCAAGCGCGTCCGGAGTGTGGGCGTAATCGACAATTGCAGTGAAGCCTTTAGGTGAGTGTATTGGCTCAAGGCGGCCGTTTACACTGTGCAAGGTGCTCATCACAACAAGGATTTCTTCGGGGTCTTTGCCAAGCATGCGTGCGGCGGCATAAACGGCAAGAAGATTAGAAACATTAAACTTGCCAATGAACCTCACGCCTACTTCATGGCCGTCAATGTCAAGGTACATTCCTGCAAAGTGCATTTCTATGATGCGTGCGCGGAAGTCTGCCATCTGGCGTATGGAGTAAGTTTTTACCGTTGCCTTTGTGTTCTGCACCATTATCATGCCGTTCTTGTCGTCGGCATTGGTTATGGCAAATGCGCTCTTAGGCAGCCCGTCAAAGAAAGCCTTCTTTGCGTTGCGGTAGTTCTCAAAGGTCTTGTGGTAATCAAGATGGTCGCGAGTCAGGTTGGTGAAGATGCCGCCGGTGAACTTCAGCCCTCCGATGCGCTTTTGATGTATGGCGTGGCTTGAACATTCCATGAAAGCATATTGGCATCCTGCCTTCACCATCTCGCCAAGAAGCTCGTTCAGTTCTATAGGGTCGGGGGTCGTGTGGTCGGCAGGAATGGCACGTCCGTCGATGTAATTGCATACCGTTGAAAGCAGTCCGCAACGGTAGCCGAACTCCCTGAACATATTATATAATAATGTGGCAATAGTGGTTTTGCCGTTTGTACCGGTCACGCCCACGAGCTTCAGGTGCTTCGAAGGATCGCCGTAGAAAAGTGTAGCCACCTTGCCGACGGCATCCTCAGTAGACGCAACTTGCACATAGGTCACGCCATCAGCCTTTTCTTCAGGCATGTCCTCGCAAAGGATGGCTTTGGCTCCAAGCTCTATTGCCTTGGGAATAAACTTGTGACCATCGGTCTGAGTGCCCTTCATGGCAACAAACAGATGCCCGTCCTTGATCTTGCGCGAGTCGATATTCACGCCAGTGATGTCAACTTCGGTGCTGCCGACTATTGTTGTCGGCTTGATGTTCTTCAGAAGATCCTGCAGTTTCATGGTATGTCTTTTTTCTGTTAATTCTTATTTATTGTCAAACGTAAGCTTTGTTATTTACAATGTCTGCTTTATACATTGTCTAATGTAAGCAAGCATTTCTGTCCTCTTTTTACTTTCATTCCTGCTCCTATGCTTTGGGCTGTCACTTTTCCGCATCCTTTTAGAATGCATTTCACGCCGCGCGACTCTATCAGGTAGACCGCATCACGTGCGCCCATGCCATGTACATCTGGCATTATGTGTTTTTGGTCTTCGTTTCTTTTTCGAAGAATCACACTGCCACGTCGTCTTTCAGCACTGCCCCATACTGGCTTTGCTTGCAATGAGCGCGCCGTGGCATTGGAAGCTGTCCTTATGCCAAGTGACGAAAGCACGTACTGGGCAGACAGTATGTTGCCGTTCTTTACCTCCGGTATGGGCTGAGACTCAGCATCATGGGCACCGCTAATATCATATCTTACGTATTTAGCCATTATGCCTTCTGCTATATCCTTGAACACTTCACCGCTCATCCAGCCGAATGCCGGAAGCCCATATTTTTGTATGCAGACTATGCAACTGTATTTTGGTTCGTCTTTTTCGCCGAACCATCCGGCAAATGACAGCAGGTGATGCGAGGCTCCACGGTAAGAGCCGTTGCTTGCAATCATTGCTGTTCCCGTCTTTCCGCAAACCCAGAAGTTGCGGCAGTTAGCCTTCTTTCCCGTACCATTGATTACCACTCTGTGCAGCAAATCCTGCATAATGCTTATGGTCTTTGCTGACGCAATGTGCTCTCTTCCAGGCACTACCTGTGGCGGATATGTAGCCAGCGTGTCGCCGTTCTTGATTGTCGCCTTCACGAAGCGAGGCTGCATCATTCTGCCGTTGTTGGCTATGGCGTTGTAGAAAGTGAGCGTGTAGATTGGCGGAATCTGTGTCTCATAGCCTATGCTCATCCATAGCAGAGCCGTCTTGCTCCAGTTCAGCCATTGTCCGTTTTTTGCCTTTCTTGGCATGCGTATCTGCGGCACGGCATGGCCAACGATTGGAATCTTGATGTTCGGATCGTTTATGCCCGTACGGTAGATACCTCTCACGAACTTGTCGGGCTGGTCATGGTAAAATTTATCTGCCATGTAGCTAATGCCGATGTTCGAGCTCAGCTCCATAGCCCTGCCGAGGGAAATAGTACCGGATCCTCCAGTGCGCCAATGGCTGTCTTTCATGTCACGCCCGTAGACATGCCATACGCCACTTCCCGTTGGTATCATGAACGTAGTGTCACACACGCCATCCTCCAATGCGGTCATCACCGACGCTGTCTTGAACACCGAGCCCGGCTCCATGAGGTCGCTCACGGCATGGTTCTTTATCTCACGGTATTCGCCGTCAATACACTTGTCCAAGTTTACGATTGCCTTGATGTCACCGGTTTTGACCTCCATCACTATAGCCACGCCTACGTCGCCGTTTATCTCTTTCAGCTTAGCCAATACGGCACGCTCAGCCAAGTCCTGCATTCCCACGTCGATGGTGGTTATTATGTCACTGCCGTTTATAGGTGGCGTGTCTGTGATGTTCAAAAACTTGTTGAGCACTTTCCGACGGTGCACTATGCCTTGTGTGCCGCGTAGGAGTGAATCGTAAGAAAGCTCCAAGCCGCAGCGTGGAGTTCTTCCTTGATTCTTTAGCGCGAACATGTCGCCCACCGTTCTGCTTGCCATGCTGCCGTAAGGCCTTTCGCGTGCGTTCAGTTCTTCCTCATGGAAACCGCTTTTCAAGCTTGAGAGGCGAAATACCGGCAGCTCTTTTACAAGGCAATATGTGTTGTAGTCTATGCGCTTAGGCCATATAGGCCAGTGGCGCCACTTCTTCTCGTCTTTTCTTCCCTTGGCAAGGTCAGCCTTGAACTGTGCCGCCGAGCGCTCCGGGAATATTTGGTGAAGCCCCATGCAGATGCTGTCAATCTTCACGTCCCACAGCGAGTCGTTTTTGGCATCGTGCAGTTGCTTGAAGTCCATGAAGATTTTAAACTCCGGTAGTGAGGAAGCCAACAGCTGTCCGTCGCAGCTCAGTATGTTGCCTCGTGTGGGGTCTACCTTCACGCTGTCTTGCTTCACACGGTCTGCCACCTTCATCCAATAGTCCTTCTTGGCTGTCATTATGTATCCTGCCTTCGCCACTACGGCAACGGCAACCAGCGTCAGCGCAAAGGCTATGGCACTGTATCGTGGCATTATCTTATTATAGTCGAATCTGCTCATTCTTCTTCCTTCCTTGTCATTCCAGTTTTATCTGCTCTTTGTCTTAAATCTTAAAATGCATCTCATTCGTCGGGCACCGTTATCACGTATGGTGGCTGTGTGGGCAGTTTCAGCGTGCTGTCTTTGTTGTTTTTCAGCAGCTCGAGCACGTTGCTCTGCCGGCTTTTCTCCGTAAGCTTGCTGTTGCTCGACAGTGCCCTGTATTTAGCGTCCTTCAGTTGAGTTTCTAAATGGTCTATCTCAATGATGTCCTGCTGGCAGCTGTATCTGTTGGCAATGTACACAACCACGAAGGCGGCTATCAACAGGATAAGCCATACTTGCCGGCGCATGAACGATGTAGACAGAATATCGCCACCGAGAATTTTCCTCAATGAGAAATGTCTCGACTGCGGTGCCTCGTCTTCTGTAGCCTGCTCCCTTATGACCTCTGTCAAGCTTAGGGGTTCGTGGCTGTTGTCTTTCTTTTCCTCCTCCTGTTTCATTTTTTCTCTGCTATTCTCAGTTTCGCGCTTCTGCTTCGTGGGTTGCGCTCCTGTTCTTCTGCCGTTGGCACTATCACCTTGTTGTTTATTAGCCTGAACGGGCTATCTATCCTGCCGTAGAGGTCTTCTTTAACCTTCCCTTCTACGTTGCCGGTCTTCATGATGTTCTTCACCATTCTGTCTTCGAGCGAGTGGTATGTTATCACGCTCAACCTGCCTCCGCTTGTGAGTAAGTCGGTAGCCGAGGTTAGCATCTCGCGCAATGCCGTCATTTCGTGGTTCACGGCAATGCGCAGAGCCTGGAAAAGGCGTGCCATATCTTTTTTCTCATGCTCGCGCCGAAAGAGCGGTTGCACGGCTTCGAGGAAGTCCTGCGTGGTGGCTATGGGCTTTTGCTGGCGAGCCTTCACTATTGCCGAAGCTATGCGGCGCGATTGCCTCAGTTCGCCGTAGAGGTAGAAAATGTCAGCCAAAGCCTCCTCGCTGTCGCCGTTCACGATGTCGGCAGCTGTCTTTCCGCCTTGCTTGTTCATCCTCATGTCAAGCGGGGCATCGAAGCGGAATGAGAATCCGCGTTCGGCATCGTCGAAGTGGTGGCTTGACACGCCGAGGTCGGCAAGTAGTCCGTCGATGTGGTCAACGTCGTAGTAGCGCATCCAGTTTGCCAGGTAGCGGAAGTTGGACAGTACGAACGTGAATGTTGCTTCGCCTTTGTCAATGCCTTTCAGGTTTTGCTCTGCATCGGCATCCTGGTCAAAGCTGAACAGCCTGCCGCCGCGCCCGAGCCGCCTGAGTATCTCTCGCGAGTGGCCTCCTCCGCCGAAGGTCACGTCAACGTAAGTGCCGTCGGACTTTATGTCAAGTCCGTCGACGCTCTCTTTCAAAAGCACTGGCACGTGGTAGGAGTCGGCTGTGGTTACTGTCATGGCTGCTCCTCCTTCATTATGCTTTCCAAGACGTTGCCGAAATCGGCTTTGTCCATGAGCTTCAAGTCGTTGGCAGGCCATATCTCAATGGTGTCGCCCATGCCTACGAAGCGTATCGACTGCTTTATGCCGGCGGCTTCGAGGAAGCTGCGCGGTATGAGTATGCGGCCGTTGCCGTCAATAGAAAGCTCCACTACGCTGCTTACGAATGTGCGGTATGCCATTTGTTGCTGGCGGTCCCACCGCGAGAGCTTGGAGCGCATGTCGTCCATGAGCCGGTTCCATACGTTCTCCGGGTACAGCACAAGCAGGTTCTCGAACACATCCTGGCGGAGCACAAGCGTGTCCTCGCCCGATGCTGCAAGCACCTTGCGAAACTGAGCCGGCAGAAATGCCCTGCCCTTGGCGTCAGTCTTGGCTTCTATATTGCCCAAAAAGCGCATTTTATACCTCTTTAATGTAAATCTGGCTCCAAAGTTACGAATAATCCCCCACTTTGCGCCACTTTCCCCCACTTTTTTTCAAAATTAAATGGAATTTGTTGACTTGCCGTAAAAAATGGTTTCCACAGGCGAAGGTTGAGCTTCTGGCAGCCTTTCTTTGGCTATATTGTGAAAGAAGTTTACAATACCCTCTCTGAGAATCGCGAATTTGCAACGAGGCTATGGCTTGGTCGCAAATACGCGATTCTTGGCTAAGATTACAACAGGCTGATTATGAGACACTTGTGAGATTAATATGCTTTAGCTTGTTTTGCCACGCCTTCTTTACGGCGTAAAGGCGATGTCTTTACGCCGTAAACGTGCCTTATGTACGGCGTATTTGTGTCGTATGTACGCCGTACATGTCCTGTAATTACGCCGTACGAGCAACTCACGTGCGGCGGTTGAGCATCCTTGGAAGGGCGTACGTAGTTTCCGCACCCGTTTTTCTTCATTTTTTAGCCCAATTTTGGTACCCTCTGTTTTTAGTCATTTTATTTGACCTTTTCGCCATTTTGCGGCTTTCGCAAAACTTTTCTGGTTGCCAAATTCAGTTTTTTCTCTATTTTTTTATAATAAAATGAAAGATTGTAAAAAAGAAGTGTTATTTTTGCAAGCGGTTAGTATAACGAGCTATATGAGCGAGAGCATAGAGAAGACCATAGACATAGAGAAGGTGCTGAAAAGCAAGATGGGCAACAAGGCAAAGTGGGTGCCCCGCTTTGTTATAAACTGGTTGCGCCGCCTTATCCATGAAGATCAGGTCAATGCCTTTCTTTGGGAGCATCGCAATCAGGAGGGCACAGAGTGGCTCGTGGAATGCGTAAAGTATCTTAAGATGCATGTCACCATTGAAGGCAAAGAGAATTTGCCGGCAAAGGACGACGGCAAACGCTATATCTTCGTCAGCAACCATCCGCTCGGCGGGCAGGACGGTGTATGCCTCGGCTCAATCATCGGACAGCACTACGACGGCAAGTTCCGTTATCTCGTCAACGACTTGTTGCTTTTCTTGCCAGGCATCCGCCCTGTGTGCGTTGGCATCAACAAGACCGGCAAGCAGGGGCGCAGCTTTCCGCAGGCGGTAGAGTCGGCATTTGAGAGCGATAACCACATACTGATGTTCCCTGCGGGGCTGAATTCGCGCCTCATAGACGGGCACATCCATGACTTGCCGTGGAAGAAAACCTTCGTGGCAAAGAGTGTGCAGTATCATCGCGACGTGGTGCCAATTTACTTCAGCGGCCACAACTCTAAACGTTTCTACCGCATTGCGCGCTGGCAAGAGAGGCTGCACCTGAAGGTGAATATAGCTATGATAACTCTCGTTGACGAAATGTACCGCAATGTGGGCAAGGACTTCCGCATTGTCATTGGCAAGCCAATTCCCTGGCAGACCTTCGACCACTCTAAGACACCGATGGAATGGGCGGTTTTCGTCGAAAACAAAGTATATGAACAGGCAGGCCCGGCTGCGCTTAAAGCCGAGTGACCACAACCAATAATGATTCCAAAAAAATGGAAGAAAAGATCATTGAGCCCGTCAGCAAGGCTTTGCTGAAAAGTGAGCTTACACCGGAGCGCGAACTGCGCACCACCAACAAGAGCAACAACGAAATCTACATCGTCACCGCTAAGGACAGTCCCAACGTGATGAGGGAGATAGGCCGTCTGCGCGAGATTGCCTTCCGCTCTGCCGGTGGAGGTACCGGTAAATCTGTTGACATAGACCAGTTTGACACTATGGAAAACGGTTGCCGACAGCTTATAGTGTGGAATCCGGAGGCGGAGGAGATAATCGGCGGCTACCGCTATCTGTTCGGGCGCGACTGGAGAATAGACGCCGACGGGCAGCCTATACTTGCCACCGGGCACATGTTCCACTTTTCCGATGAGTTCATGCGCGATTATGCGCCGTTGACGGTTGAGCTCGGACGCTCTTTCGTTTCACTTGAATACCAGAATGTCAGAAGAAACACCAAGTCTATTTTCGCCCTCGACAACCTTTGGGATGGGCTTGGCGCCTTGACAGTTCTCAACCCCGACTGTAAGTATTTCTTCGGAAAGATGACCATGTATCCGTCTTTCTCAAAGCGTGGCCGCGACATGATTCTCTACTTCTTGCGCAAGCATTTTGGCGATAAGGACAACCTTATAACCCCGATGGAACCGCTGAAAATTGAGACTCCGGACAGTGAACTTGCCAAGATTTTCTATGAAGAAGACTTCAAGAAGGACTACCGCATACTTAACCATGAGGTGCGTCAGCTCGGCTATAACATTCCGCCGCTTGTGAATGCCTACATGAACCTTTCGCCTACGATGAAGTTCTTCGGCACGGCTATCAACTATGAGTTTGGCGATGTGGAGGAAAGCGGTATCTTGATAGACGTTGATGAAATCTTCGAGGAGAAGCGCGTGCGCCACATCAACAGCTTTGTAAAGGAGCATCCGGAGGCTCTAACCTTGCCGGGCAACGAGCGAAACATAAGGCTATAAGACAGTGAACATCAAGCTATAAGACTATATGAAGATTGCGGTTTTTTGTTCGGCAAACCATAATATAGACCCCGACTTCTTTGCAGCTACTGAGGAGCTGGGGCGCTGGATGGGAGAAAACGGTCATACGCTTGTCTATGGCGGTCAGGATCGTGGGTTGATGAAGGCTGTTGGCGATGCCGTTCATGCAGCAGGCGGCACCCTTGTAGGCGTTATTCCGCAGATATTGGCAAAGAGGGGGCAACGCCCTGACATCCTTGATGTTGAGATACCGTGCGATAACCTCAGCGACCGCAAAGACTTGATGCTTGCTCATGCCGACGTTTGCGTTGCCTTGCCGGGAGGCATAGGCACCCTCGACGAAGTGTTCTCCGTTGCCGCAAGCCACAATATAGGTTACCATTCTAAGATGGTAGTCCTCTATAATATTAAAGGCTTTTGGGATAAGCTCATCGCCATGCTCGACGACCTTCAGGCTAAAGGCTTCGTTCGTGGGCACTGGACTGACTACATTTGCGTTGCAAACACTTTCGACGAGCTCAAAGCTCTTGTCGGTTAGCTTAAAGCCTTTCTCTTTTTGGGCGGTTTGTCTTCTGCGTGCTTACATTTTGCCTTTTTCCTTGTGTTGCATGCATTTTGCCGCTTGCGGTAAATAAAAAAATAGTTACTATCGTGCAAGCTTTCCACCTTTCCTGCATTTTACATGTAGAAATCAAAAGAAAGGAAAGAATATGAAAAACATTTTTAAGATGTTAGCTTTGGCTGTTGTAGCTGTTTTGACGGCTACGGCAATGGTGTCTTGCGATGATGACGATGATGATTGGAGTGGCCCTTGCCTACCTCCGGATCCGATGGCGATAGTAACCTACAAGACAGATTCAACGACAGGGCAGCTTTACTTGCAGTTAAACGATTCTGTGACGATTATCCCCACCAATATAAAGGTGTCGCCGTTTGGCAACAAGGAGGTGCGTGCCCATATCCTTTTTAAATATCCTGACAGCGTGGCAACGCCTCACAGAATATCTACAACCGTAATGCTCCTTGACACTATACGCACGAAGCCAATGGCCCCAATAGTTGACAACATGGATAAGGTCTATGGCAATGACCCTCTTGAGATAGTAGACAATTGGGAAACTGTGTGTGAAGATGGCTATCTCACGCTTCGCTTCCGTACTTATTTCAGCTATGGCATAGTGCATTCGCTCAACCTTGTGCGCACGGGCGACAATACCGTTGAGCTCCGTCACAATGCAAATGGAGATGTGAGAGGCAGAGTTGCCGACGGTATCATTGCTTTCCGCCTTAGCGACATGCCTGACACAAAGGGGCAGTACAAGGATTTGGTACTGAAATGGAAGTCCTTCTCAGGAGAAAAGAGCGTGACGTTCAAATACAAGTCAAGGGAATGAGGATGCCTTTCCTGTTCCGATGGGGGAATGGGTAAAGAACAGGCTCATGGTTTGAATAGATAATGGACATAGAACAGCACATCGTGGATTTATTCGCGCGGGGCGATTCCCGTGCGATGGATGTGCTGTATTCTGCTTTTGCCGACTACCTTGCCGGGGTAGGCATTCGTTATGTGCCACAGCAGGAAGACCTCCACGACGTTCTTCAGGAGGCATTCATCAAAATCTTTACTACTATCGGTTCGTTTCACTATCGTGGAAAAGGCTCGCTGAAAGCGTGGCTGTCGCGCATTGTCGTGAATGAGGCATTGATGTTTCTTCGTGCGAAGAAACGGCTTCGATTCATGGAAATAGACGAAGATCCGCCTGACATAGCAGACAGTCCGCCCGATACGTCCGGGCTTACGGCCGACAGTGTTGACGAAGCTCTTGCCCAACTGCCTGACGGCTATCGCACGGTTTTCAACCTGTTTGCAATAGAAGGCAAAAGCCATAAGGAGATAGGAAAGTTGCTCAATATAAAGCCTGACACGTCGGCATCGCAGTATTACAGGGCGCGGACAATGTTGGCAAAGATATTAAAGAGGCAGCAAGCAAAGGAGGATAAAAAATGAAGGAAGACTGGACTAAAGACATACAAAGGCTCATGGCCGACCATAAAGGGAAGGCTCCGGACGGTTTGCTCGACGACATAAAGGCAGAGATGAACCGCCGTGGACTGTCATGCCCGCAGCCTTCCGAGGTCAAGGGTGCCCGCATAGTTCCGCTTTGGCGAAACCGCTGGGTGCAGTCGGCAGCGGCAGCAGCTGCCATAGCCTTGTTCGTTGCCGTGCCTATGATATGGAAGTCGGCATCAGAAGAAGTGGTCGTGGTGGCTGATAAGAAAGGCGGCGTAACATCTTCCAATGTGCAAAAAACGCCCATTTCATCGTCTGAAAATGATGAGAACGGTGCTTCTGACGAAGAATCCGCCACAGGGCTTATGCCGTTGAGTCGTAAAGAGGATGCTGCTAAAGTCGGTTCGCAAAGCCTTTACGCTTTTACCACAGAGCCTTCAAACTTTAATGTCAATCCCGGTGTACCGCAGTCGGAAACAGAAGCAGGCGTCAAGGCTGTAGAACAAGCAAGCAAAGGTGATAAGCCTAATACAGAGACAACAGAAAAGACGGCTCAAAAGCTGGTTGATAAAAACAAGGGTTACATTCGCAATAATCCTTCGCGTAAGTATGACGAGCCATCAAGACAATACGAGGAAGTCGACTGGCATCACAATGACGGCTCAGGCTTCATGTTGACTGCTTACTATGGCGGAGGCGCTACCAGTACAGGTCATGGTGAAACCGCGCCTGTGGCAATGTCAGACGCGCCGATATATGGTATGTATCCTGCTGACATGATTATTAGCAACAATAAGTATGCATACGGTGTTTCGTCGGTAGACAGGAAAGCGCACCACAAACAACCGATAAAGGCAGGCATCAGTGTGGGTTATAGGCTTAACGACAAGTGGAGCATGCAGACCGGCGTGACATACAGTTACCTTTCTACAGACTTCACATCGGAAGGCATGTCAACGCGCACGCAGAAACTGCATTACGTTGGTGTTCCCCTCACTGCAAGCTATTCGGTGCTGCGTGGGCGCAAAGCTGAGGTTTATGTCACGGCTGGAGGCGAGGTTGAGAAACTCGTAAAAGGGTCGGTCGGCAGCGAGAATTATGAAAGCGAGAAGGTGAAGGAAGGACGTCCGCAATTCTCGGTGAAGGCGGCTGTAGGTGGTGCTTATAATTTCACGCCTAACGTGAGCGTGTATGTAGAGCCGGGCGTGAACTATTATTTTGACAACCATTCTTCCGTCATCAATTCTTATAAAGACCATCCCACAAGCTTCAGTCTTAACATGGGATTTAGGATAAACATCAATAAATAATAATGAACAGTATGAAAATCAAAAGTAGCATGGTCATGTTGGCCGTGCTGGTGTTGTCATGCCTTGCTTCTTGCGCTACACAGCGTGGTGGCAGCGGCATACCTTACAAGGAGGCTCACAACTATTTCTTCCGCAACGACGCTTCTATACCGTCTGATCCGGTCTGCTCCACTCAGGCAGATTTTGATAAGCTTTATGGAGCTGCGGCATTCATGGGCAAGGATGGACAGCCTACGCAAATCGACTTTTCTCGCCAGTTTGTCATTGGCATAGTACTGCCGGAAACAAGTGATGAAACCACCATTGTTCCTGGCAAACTAACGCGCAGTGGCGGCACGTTGACTTTGGAGTATAGCGTGAAGACCGGCGAGAAAAACAGGTCATACACCATACAGCCGATAAAGCTGCTTGTGGTGGACAATAAGTACAAAGCAGGCAACTGTGTACTGCTGAAGAAATGACATTTTAAACCGTAAAGCAAGAAAACCAAGCATAAAGTTTGGTTTTATAAGTAAAAAGTTCAAAGTAATTCAGTACCTTTGCACTCGTTATGGTACTGAATTACATTTGGATAGCATTTTTTGTCATTGCGTTCATCTTCGGAGCCGTACAGCTCTGCATGGGCGATACTACAATCTTCCAGAAGATTGTAGATTCTACCTTTGACACCTCCAAGACTGCATTCGAGACATCGCTGGGCTTGACAGGTGTGCTCGCCCTTTGGCTTGGCATAATGAAGATAGGTGAAAAGGCAGGTGCGGTGAATGCATTGGCTCGTGTCCTCAGCCCCGTATTCACGAAGCTGTTTCCTGACATCCCAAAGAACCATCCGGCAATGGGCTCAATCTTCATGAACATTGCCTCTAACATGCTTGGACTTGACAATGCCGCTACGCCGACAGGACTAAAGGCAATGCAGCAGATGCAGGAGCTGAACCCTAAGAAGGACACAGCTACGAACCCGATGATAATGTTCCTCGTAATGAATACGTCGGGTTTGACCATTATTCCTACCACAATCCTTGCCTTCCGCTCATCTTACGGTGCCGCCCAGCCCACTGATGTGTTCATCCCCATCCTTCTTGCCACGACGGTTGCCACGCTTTTCGGCATAATCATAACGTCGCTTTGGCAGCGCATCAATATCCTGCAACCGTCGATGCTTGCCATACTTGGCGGCATGTGCGCTTTTGTGGGGCTTATAATATGGGGCTTCAGCTATATGGACAAAGACACGATGGCAACCGTCACTTCTGTTGGTGGAAACCTTATTTTGCTCGGAATCATTGTTGCCTTTATCGTTGCTGGCTTCCTTAAGAAAATTAATGTCTACGATGCTTTCATCGAGGGAGCCAAGGAGGGCTTCCAAGTGGCGGTACGCATAATCCCATATCTTGTAGCCATACTTGTTGCCGTTGGAGTTTTCCGAGCCTCGGGGGCGATGGATATGTTTATCAACGGTATAGCGTGGGTGGTGAAGCAATGCGGGTTGAACACCGACTTCGTTGGCGCGTTGCCCACTGCTTTAATGAAACCATTGTCAGGAAGCGGGGCTCGCGGACTGATGCTTGAGGCTATGAAAAACTACGGCCCCGACTCGTTTGTTGGCCGTCTGAGCTGTATCTTCCAAGGCTCTACGGACACCACGTTCTACATTCTCGCCGTCTACTTCGGATCTGTCAACATTAAATACACCCGTCATGCTGTGGCTTGCGGCTTGCTTGCCGACCTTGCGGGTGTAATAGCAGCAATTGCAATAGCTTACATATTCTTTGGATAATATGGCTAATCTGAAATCATTGTTAAAAGACACTGCCATCTATGGCATAAGCAGCATAGCGGGGCGGTTTGTCAATTATCTGCTCGTACCAATCGAGACTTATGCCTGGGCTGCGAGCGGCGGCCAGTTTGGCATCATTACCAATGTCTATTCTTACATTGGCATACTCATCATTGCGCTCACATTCGGCATGGAAACCACATTCTTCCGCTTTGCCAACAAGGAAGGCGAGAATGCCAAGATGGTTTACAGCACGGCATTGAGGATGGTCGGCACGGTTGCCTTGATATTCTCAGTGCTCGTGATTATATTCCTGAAGCCGCTTGCCACGGCTATGGGCTATGCCGATCACATCTGGTATATAGGCACTATGGCGGTGTGTGTTGCGGTTGACGCATGGTCGGCAATCATGTTCGATTACCTGCGCTATAAGCACAAGCCGTGGAAATTTATGTTCCTTAAGCTTGCCAATATACTCATAAACGTTGGCCTTGTAGGTACGTTCCTGTTCATATTGCCACATTTCAACGTGTTCATCCCAGGCCTTTATGCGGCAGACGGCACGCCAGACGTGGGTATCGTTTTCTATGTCAACCTGTTTGTCTCTGCCTTTACATTATTATTATTAGGCAAGGAGATGAAAGGCATTACGTTTGGCTTTGATAAGGCACTGTGCAAGCGAATGTTGAAATACACGTGGCCAATGCTCATTCTCGGCATTGCCGGACAGCTCAACCAAAGCGCGTCAACTCTTATCTTTCCTTACTTCTATGACGGCCCTATCGCCGAAGCGCATGCGCAGCTCGGCATCTATGGCGCAACGATAAAGATTGCCATGATAATGGTAATCATAACGCAGGCATTCCGTTTTGCCTATGAGCCGTTTGTCTTTGGAAATAAAGATGCAGATAAAAAGGATACGTACGCCAAGGTAATGAAGTTTTATATCATCTTCACGCTGTTTGCCTACCTTGCCGTAATAGGCTATATGGACATATTGCGCCATATCGTGGCACGCTCTTACTGGGAAGGCTTGAAGGTTGTGCCAATCGTGATGGCTGCCGAGATAATGTTTGGAGTCTACTTCAACCTTAGTTTCTGGTATAAACTCACCGACCGCACTATCTGGGGAGCCTACTTTTCTGGTCTTGGTTGCGTGGTGCTTCTTGCCATCGACATCATTTTCATCCCGCGCTTCAGCTACATGGCGTGTGCGTGGGCAGGCTTTGCAGCCTATGGCATCTGCATGGTTGCAAGCTACTTCTTCGGCCAAAAATACTATCCTATCAACTATCCGTTGAAGGACATTGCGGCATACGTGCTTCTCGCGCTCGTCATCTTTATCATCATGTCGCTTGGTAATGCCAACCTTTCAACATGGCAATCGCTGTTGCTCAACACCCTTCTGCTTGTCTTGTACATATCTTATGTCATAAGGAAAGACCTGCCGCTGTCGAGCTTGCCGGTAATAGGAAAGCATTTCAAGAAATAAAATGGTAAATATGTAAAAGTTGCCAAGCATCATAATTACACTTAAATCAAATCATTAATACTTATGCAACAAATCTTTAAGAAAGCTATTCTGTTATTGCCTATTTACCTATTTGCCTTTTTGCCAAAGGCTTCTGCCGACGAAGGTATGTGGACTTTGTACAACCTTCCAAAGCAAGTCTACCAGGCAATGCAGGGCTACGGATTCCAATTGCCTTATGACAGCCTTTACAATGGCGACAAGGCACTGAAGTCGGCAGTAGTCAATTTCTCAGGTTATTGTTCCGGGGTGGTGGTTTCGCCCGACGGTCTCGTGTTCACTAACCACCATTGCGGCTTTGAAAGCATACGCTCGCACTCAACCGTAGACCACGACTATATGCTCAATGGCTTCATTGCAAAGAGCTACGATGAGGAGCTTCCGAACGAGAACATGTTCGTGTCGTTCATGAAAGACCAACGGGATATAACAGCGCGTGTGAAGGCTCTCGGCATCGACGTGCTTAGCAGAGAGGCACAGGGAAATCTCGTCGACTCGTTGGCTCAGGCAATGACCGACTCGGTGAAGGCAATCGACCCGACACTTCATGTGAACATTGATGCTTTCTATGAAGGCAACAAGTGGTATGCCACCACTTATCAGGACTTTACCGACCTGCGTCTTGTCTTTGCAATACCAAAGTCGATGGGCAAGTTCGGCGGCGAGACGGACAACTGGATGTGGCCTCGCCAGACGTGCGACTTCTCGGTGTTCCGCATTTATGCTGACCCTAAGACCAACGGTCCTGCTGCTTATTCGAAAGACAACGTGCCTTACCACCCGAAGCATTGGGCGCAGGTTAGCATGGACGGCTACCGTGATGGCGACTTTGCCATGACTGTTGGCTATCCTGGTTCGACGGAACGCTATCTCTCAAGTTACGGCATACAGGAGATGCGCGACTGTGAGAATGACCCACGCCAGCAGATTCGTGGTGTGAAGCAGGAAGTCATGTTGCGTCACATGCGTGCCGACGAGGGCGTGCGAATAAAGTATGACTCTAAGTTTGCGCAGAGTTCTAACTATTGGAAAAACTCAATAGGCATGAACAAGTGTATAGACAGTATTGGCATCGTGAAGAACAAGAGGGCTTACGAAGCTCAGATTCGCCAATGGCAAGACACGGCGAGATATGCTGAACATAAGGTAGACTTCCCGCTTCTCGAAAGGCTTTATGCCCGTCGCAGTCATGTGACCAAGGCTCTTATGCAGTGGAGCGAGACTTTCAGCCGCCGCAGTAATGTGGAGTTCAACGCTCGTGCCGTGCGTGCGGCAATGCATCCCAAGGGAAGCAGCGACAAGAAAGGGCAGTACTTCCAGTTTGAGGACAACAGCGATCAATGGGATGCTGCAACCGATGCCGACATGCTTGCTGCAATGCTGAAGAACTATCGTGAGAAAGCTCAGCCGGAGTTTATGCCGACTGCAATCTATACTACAATAGATAAGAAGTTTAAAGGCGACTATAAGAAATATGTGGACTGGATGTTCGGCAAGTCGTTGTTGTTGAAAAATGAGAAGCTTTATGTCAACAGCAAGCAATACAAAAATGACCCTGGCATTGCTTATGCCAAAGCCATAATGGGCGTTTACGATAAGATTATGGCTTATAATGGCAATGGCGACGGAAAGAAATCTGGTCTTACCCTTTCAGACAGCATAGCTGAGCAGGAGCGTTACCTATGCGCCAACAAGATACAGATGGAGATGGAAAAGCCGCACTATTCTGACGCAAACTTCACAATGCGCCTCAGCTATGGTCAAGTTGGAGGTTATGACCTTGGTGGACACAACTCTGGCTATTATACCACGGCGGCAAGTATAGTCGACAAGATGAGAGAGGGAGACCACGGCACTATTGACTATCAGACAGAGCCAGTGATGCACGAGCTTCTATCGGCTTATGACTTTGGGCGTTATGCCGATCCAAAAAGCCACACCTTGCAGCTGTGCTTCCTCACAAATAATGACATAACAGGAGGCAATTCCGGTTCTCCGATGTTTGACGGTAAGGGCCGCCTTATTGGTCTTGCCTTTGACGGCAACTGGGACAGTCTGTCTTCAGACATTAATTTTGATACCCGCCTTGCTCGCTGCATAGGTGTTGATATACGCTATATGTTGTTCATGATGGACAAGTGGGGGCATGCCGACAGACTCCTCAAGGAGATTGGCGTGAAGTAAATGTCAAACGATTGGCAGTGCTATGCCGCTTATCTTTTGGTATATGTCGAGAGCATAAACATCGGTCATGCCACTGATATAGTCAAGCACTGCCATAATGCGTGTTTCAAGGTCATCGCTGTGAATATCGTATTGGCTTGAGAAGCGGTTTATGAGCTGTTGAGAATGGAACTTCTCGGGATGTACAGCCGCCCCGATGAAAGTTCTCATCAGCGTTTCCATTATCTTATAACCACTCAATTCCACGTCAAGCACGGGTTTTGAGTGGTATATTTTATTTACAGAAGTCTCGCTGCATCGGCGGTAAGCCTGTCGCTGTGGTTCTGAGATATTATTTATAAGACTGCCCTTGAATGTTCCGTTGAGAATTTCTTCTTCGTGTTTTACAAAAGTCTCGACGCATTCATGTTCAAGCTTTCCTACGGCACACGCGCGGAAGTAAACCACCCGTTCGTTTTCGTCGGTCACGCCATCCTCGTCGAGCCGGCGCAAGATGTCAGCCTTGGTCTTGTCGTCGAAGAACCCAAGCAGCAAGTCGCACGTCTCGTCAAAAGTAAGGATGCGCAACTTGTGTGAGTCTTCAATGTCCATGATTTCATAACAAATATCGTCGGCTGCTTCCATGAGGTATACCAATGGATGACGAGCATATTGCAGTGGCTCACCCTCGGCAGAATAGCGAATAATGCCCAATTCATCGGCGATTTTCTTGTAAATAGGAGCTTCAGAACTGAAAAATCCGAACTTGCCGTGGTCGCCTGCCAGTGTGCTTGACCGTGGATACTTAACCACAGAGGCAAGTGTGGAATAGGTCATAACGAAGCCGCCTTTCCTTCTGCCTATGAACTGGTGGGCAAGCAGGCGGAAAGCATTGGCGTTGCCTTCGAAGTGTGTAATATCATTCCAAAAGTCTTCACTGACGCGCTTCTTAAGAAAATTGCCGCTGTCTTCAGTGAAAAAGGTCTGTATGGCTTTCTCTCCAGAGTGCCCGAATGGCGGATTGCCCATGTCATGGGCGAGGCCGGCAGTCTGCACAATAGTGCCAATTTCCTCGAAAAGCGTGCCTCTGAGTTCAGGATGCTTTTCCATAAGTTTCCTTGCCACGTCGTCGCCAAGGCTTTTTCCGAGTGACGACACTTCGAGTGAATGAGTAAGTCGGTTATGCACGAACACGCTTCCTGGAAGCGGGAAAACCTGAGTTTTGTTTTGCAGTCGGCGGAAGGGAGCCGAATAGATGAGCCTGTCGCCGTCGCGCTTGAATTCAGAGCGGTCGTCGTGGCGTTGTGGATGCCGTTCTTCTTGCCCAAGTCGTTTGTTTGATATGAGTTGTTGCCAGTGCATAAATCTTCGTTTTGTTGCAAAAATAGCATTTTATCTTCATGCCTCCAAAATTATTGCGGATAATTTTGCCGATATAACAAAAGTTTCGTATTTATGCAATGTCGCTCACAAGCAAGAATATATCTTGGTGTTCAGTATAATTAATCAAAGTCCATACAAACCCTCAGACTGCGTAGCCATACCGATTACTGACATAACTGTAAATCTGAGTTCGATAGTTGTCTAGATAGCCAATGCAACTATCTGGCAACTTCTCGTATAGAGTATTTCGAATAACGATGCTTATGGCTGCGCGTGTCTCAGGCTTGTCAAACGGATGATCCATTGTCTCCAGCCTCTCCTTAATCTGTGAATATAATTCTATTGCGACCTTTTTTAACTTCAAGATGTCGCTCTTGTTCAGATCCTTCTTGTTGGTAAGCAAGTCGAACATGGCAAGTTGCTCATCGTTGTCGAAACCTTCTCGCAAATACCTATTCTGCTCGTCGGTAAGGTTTTCTGACAGCCTAAGCAGTTCTTCAAAAATGCGCTCTATGTTGGCACGGTTCTGCTCACTATTATATTCCTCAATGATGTTCTTGTAACGCTCGTAGAAGTCTATGCGCATCGGATTGTCAGCAAGCATCTTATTCATGTTTACATTTATAGCTTCCATAATATCACGAATCATTAGATGCTTTTGACGGGTACGGTCGAACTCCCGGCGCAAAAGGTCGAAGTCTATCTTGCTTATATCAAACTTCTTTGAGTTATCTTCCTCAGCAACAAGTTTGTCCTCTACTTCAAGATGGCGATTAACGATATTGCTTATCTCTACATTCAAGTCGGTAATGTCGGCATGCTTGCGTTTCTTCTTCAACTCCTTGTATATTGCCTCCATAGCATCGCGACGCGACTTCATACTGTTGTCATAGTCTTCGCTGTCAAGATACTTCCAGTGGTTGAGCATAGAACTGACTTTAAGGCAATATGCCTTCATGATTTCAGTAGACGTACACATAACGTCGGCACCTTGCCTGACTTCAGAAAGTTTGTCCAAGCCTTCTGCATTTAAGATGCTGTCCAAATAAAAGCCGTGGTCGGCAAGATACTTTTCTATAGTATCAAGTTCCTTCTTTACCAGCTCTATGAGTTTGCCCTTGTCGATGGTCGGGTCTGTGCCATTCAAGGCTCGACGGTCAACTGTATAATCGGCCAGGGCTTTGCGCAGAGCCTTCACCACACCGATGTAGTCTACAATCAGTCCGTTGGTCTTGCC
>CAZZNO010000017.1:0-3337 GCA_964655685.1 uncultured Prevotella sp. | reverse complement strand
GCAAACACTCCGTTCTGCGTGCGGTGAGCCTCATCGCTCATCAGTATGATGTCGTGCTTGGGATAGATAGGCTCTGCCGTAGGGTTGTTAAACTTTTGTATCAATGAGAAGATGAACGACGGATTGCCTTTCAACTTCTCTATCAGGTCTTCGCCACTCTTGGCAATATACGCCTTAGCCTTTACATTGCCGAGCAATCCACAGTTTTCAAAAGTTCCGCTAATCTGATTGTTGAGTTCGTCGCGGTCGGTGAGTATGACGATTGTCGGTGAACCGGCAAACTTCCTACGAATCTTCTGAGCAAGGAACACCATGCTGTAGCTCTTTCCCGAACCTTGCGTATGCCAGAACACACCGAGCTTGCCTTTGCAGAGCTTGCGGTCGCGATACTTCTCAACGGCTTCGTTCACGCCAAGATACTGGTGGTTGCGAGCCATAATCTTCACCGTCTTGCCGTCGCTATGGTCAAAGAGTATGAAGTTTTCTATCAAGTCCAGGAGATTACGCTTGTTCATAATGCCTTCGAGCATTGTAGGCAGCTCAATGTTTCCCGCATCGCTCTCTTTCAAGCGTTTCCACTCGTTGAAGAAGTCCCACTTGGAGTCTATTGTTCCCACTCGTGCGTCATCGCCATTGCTAAAGATAAGGAAGGCATTATACCAAAACAACTGTGGTATAGTGTCGAGATAATCGGAATAGTTGTTGTTGAAAGCGTCTTCAACATCTACGTCGTGGTTTTTCAGTTCCATGAAGACGAGCGGCAGACCGTTTACAAAGCCTACAAGGTCGGCGCGTCTGTGATACAGTTGCCCATAGACCCAAAGTTCACGTACAGCAAGAAACTCGTTGTTGTCGGGATTATTAAAGTCGATAATCTTCGCCCGCACTTCCTCCGTTCCGCCGTCGGTTTTTATGCGGGTCACAGGAACACCATCACGAATAAATCTGTATTTCTGCTCGTTGATCTGCATCAGGCTCTGCGTTGTCAGATGACTCGTCATGGCATCGCAAGCCTCAGCAAGTTGTTTCTCGTTTATCCAGGGGTTGAGTTTCCTCAAAGCTTTGCGGAAGCGGCGGCGCAGGAATACTTCGTGATAGCTGTCTCTTCCGAGTGTTCCCGTCTGTCCAAGCACCTCATCGTTGAAGGCATAGACGCTTGTCCATCCGAGTTTCTTCTCGAGATAGTCAGCCGTTCCTTCCTGTATCAGCCTGTCCTCTGAATAATCGTTTGACATAAGCGGAATTTTAGTTTTTAATTTAAAAGTTTATAATAGTAATCAAGGACACCCGGTGCCGGTTGTTTAAACTTGATTATAGGGTCTATAAAAAACAAGTTATCTCCGTCTGTTAAAACATTATCTCCATCAGCAGAGACATCGGTTATCGCGATGTTATCATTAGCATAGAAATATTTGTTCTCTATATGAAGTTTAAGTCCGTCAAGCAAATAGCAATCTATTTCTTTTTGCGTCGGTACAGAAAATTTCCTTGGAATATATTTCTGCTGCAATATAATTCTTACGCCATCAATATCCTCGCTAATTCCAACAAATTCATATCTAGTCGTAGGAAATAAAATATTATGGACAAGATGCTCGTAAATAATATCTTTAGCATGCAGAGATTTAATAGCAGCCTTTGCAAATGGATTCCTAATTTTGGTTATAGTCTCACCATCACTGCTTAAGAAGATTATACTTTCTCCCGACGGAAGTCTTTTTCTATCTCCATATTTTCCCCAATTGCTTTTGGGAACATATAAACCTTTAGACTTTGCAATGGCTATAAGGCGTGAACTTTCCGCCTCTTGCGCTGCATTTCCCGTGCTTTGCTCGTAATCTCCATATCGTTCAAAGGATAGCCCAACCTCAAACACTCTAATATTGCGTCTGTCGCTATCTGCTTGAACTTTGGATTCAAGGACTGGACATATTGCTCTGCGTTTTCTCCAGTTTTTAAGGAAATGTCTGATAAATTCTGTTCCATTGTTCAACATGTTATTATCACATTCTTTTCGCAAAGTTAATCGAAAGCATTGAATAAACCAAATGGATATTAAATTTTAACTTATAATATTAAATCATGAATCTTTTTCTACCGCAATATCTCCTGACATCAACTTTGGAAGCAGACGGTCGCGAGCCTCAGTTAGGAGGCGGATTTGAGAACGCAAATTATAAATCTTTTTACTCCATCTTGTGGTTATATAATCAAATTTAGTAGCAGAATCTTTAGAAGGGACCAAAATTTCTTCTGCTTTTAAATACTTAAAATGCCTAGCATAACTATAATTAGACAGATCAACATTTTTTAGACTTAAAAAGAATAGTGTTTGCGGCATTCTCTCTAAATCTTTAGATAACAATACTTGTGTTCCGTCAGCTCCTCTCGCAAAACTAAAAGGAATAAATTTCAATACTCGTGTGTGATCTCCAAATATAATAAGTGGAATTTCACTATCAATTACCGAATTTCTATCATTTGTATAACCTGCGACATAATTTTTACTTTGATCAATGACTGGAAACCGTCCTACATTGAGCATTTCTGATGTTGGTATTTGCTTAGTACGCTTGACCTTTTCAAGCATATCACCAATAAGTACTTTCTCCCACCCTTCCGGCACTCCATCCACAATCTTTGTGTTTTCATATCCTGGGAAGTGCAGGTTGACGAACCATTCTTTATAAAGCCGTTGCGCAGCCTCTTCCAACAACTTTATCTGCTGCTGGTAGTTTTCAATGAGAGAGTCGTATTTGGAAAGGATATTTGATATTTTCTTCTGAGTATTAACATCAGGAACCAAAGGTGCATAATTCCCCAGTCTCTTTTGATTAAGATTTTGAATATTAGCTCCAACAGCCGTGCCAGACATTGCTTTACGAAAGGTGTTGGACTTAAAAAGATAAGCAAAAAATAGAGGGTTGAATTTAAAGATGTCTCTTATTCTTAATCTAATGCAAAACCCCGAATAAGTTACAGACAAATCCTTTTCTATTAACATGCATCGCCCAACAAGTTCTTTATTACCATTTGACCGAACGAATACAATGTCGCCCGCATGAAGATAATCTATATCACGAACAACGTCCTTATTTACTTCTTGAAGGCTATCATAGTCTGGATATAATCTATCTTTAAAGTCAGCAACCCCAATGAGTTTAACACCTTTAGTATAAGCAGATTTATTAAAGTTTATGCCATTACTTAGATCACCTATATCTTCTATCTTCACTTTCTTCCACTCCGTCATCTTCTTACAATATAGTTTTTGCCCAATCTGGTATTTCTTTAACGTAAGTTTTGAATAGCTTTCCATTTACCATTCGGAAAAGCA
>CAZZNO010000016.1:28874-35625 GCA_964655685.1 uncultured Prevotella sp. | reverse complement strand
TTTATGTTTGCGGCAACTTCCGTACTACGCTTACTTTCGACACAGAAGATGGCATGGAAGAAACCATTACTGCAAGAAACGTAAGCAATTGGACAGGTGATGACCAAAGTTCAATCGGTGACCTTTACATTGCCAAGTTTGACAAGGATGGCAACTATTTGGCAAGTTATACTGCTGATGGTACTGCCGCCCAAACCTATTTGCAGAAGATTATATACAAAGACGGAAAAATATATGCCGTAGGCACCGTGACGGGCGACGGCACTGCTATTACTATCGGCAATAAGTCACTGACTTTCCCAAAGACAGGACAGAGCATGCTTGTTGCTGCTTTTGATACCAATCTTAAGCCGCTATATGCGAAAGGCTACGAAACAACGTCTTCCGGTGCATTGCACATCGAAAACATTCAGAGTTTTGACGGCAACCTCTATGTGTCGGGCTCATTCCTTAGTAGAGACGGTAAAGGGGCATTGAAAGACATAGATGACGAGAACACTACTATCTTTCAGGCTTCAACTACACAGCATAAAGGTTATATTATAGAATTATCTCCTAATGATGGTTCTTTTATTGCTTCAGGCAAGATTACCCAGACAGCAGGTCTAACAAAAATTTATGGAGTATTCCGCACGAAGGAAGGCAGTAAGTACTACCTTAACGGTTGGGGTTATGATATGATGACAGGTGGAGCCAACATCTACAAGTTTGACGCTACACCCGACGACAACAAATCACTTGCAAATACCGACTACACAAACGTCGTGAACCGCGGCCAAGGTTTCGCAATGGTTCAGACTACACCTGTGGTCGTAGACAATAATGTAGTGCTTATGAGCCGCTTAGGAAAGGCAAACACCGGTCAGCTGAGCTTCAATCTTCTTGGCGATGTAGAGACCGCCAAGGTCAACTGCTGGGCTGTAGCCGTTGCTTCTTATACAAACCCGAATCTTGTTGATGAGTCTGTTGCTACTGGCATAAAGGACATCACTGTGAAGCCCTCAAAGGCTGCAAGCAGCCGTGTTTACAGCATCAGTGGACAGTATGTCGGCGAGAGCTTGAATAATCTGCCGGCAGGACTGTACATACAGGGCGGCAGAAAGATTGTTGTAAAGTAAAAACCATGAGAAGCTTACGGCGCGGAAAGGCGTCGTGAGCTTCTATTAATTTAATGATACAATGAGAAAACTGATGACGGCATTGTTTGCCATGATCGCTGTTCTGACCTTTGCTCAGCCTCTGCCCTCAGACAACACATACCGCACGGGCAGGCTGAGCAACGGCATGACCTATTACATCCGACACAATGCCAAGGAGGCTGGCATAGCTGACTTCTACATTGCCCAGCGCGTAGGCTCAATATTGGAAGAACCGCGCCAGCGTGGACTTGCCCACTTCCTTGAGCACATGGCTTTCAACGGCTCGCAAAATTTCCAAGGCACGGCTAAGTCACCGTCCATAGTGCACTGGTGCGAGGCACACGGCATAAAGTTTGGTGCCAATCTCAATGCGTATACATCGGTCGACGAAACCGTTTACCCTGTGTCGGCAGTGCCGGGGGGCAGTGAACGCGTAGTAGACTCTCCATTATTGAGACTGCACGACTGGAGCCATTACCTTAACCTTACGGATAAAGAAATTGACAAAGAGCGTGGCGTGATACACGAGGAGTGGCGTTCACGCAGGGCTGGGATGGCTACACAGCGCATGATGGAAAGCGCCCTGCCGATAGTCTACAAGGGCTCAAAATATGAAGACTGCTTGCCGATAGGCTCAATGGACATTGTGGACAACTTCCCATACAAGGACCTGAGAGACTATTATCATAAGTGGTATCGCCCTGATCTGCAGGCTATAATAGTGGTAGGCGACATTGATGTAGACAAGATGGAGCAGAAGGTTCGCACGCTGTTCTCAAAGATACCAAAGGCTGCCAACCCTGCCAGGAGGATATACTATCCCGTTCCCGACAATGAGCAAATGATTGTTTGTTCGCTGAAAGACGCTGAACAGCCCATCATGCTTGTCAATCTATACATGAAACGCAACGCAACTCCCGACTCGTTGAAAAACAATGTGCAATATGAGCGTGACAACTATATTGACGCATTGATACAGCGCATAGTCAACAACAGGCTTGATGAGATGCAGAACACTACACCCAAGCCTTGCCTGTCGGCATCGGCACGCCTTGGTCAGTTTTTCATATCGCGCACAAAAGATGCCTTTACGCTCTCTTTTGGCGCACGACAGGAAAACATCAAAGGTAGCTTCGACGCAGCAATAGGCGTGGTGGAGCAATTGAGGCAGCACGGCATAACACAGAGCGAGCTCGACAGGGCTAAGGCTTATCAGCGCAGCGTGGCTGAGCGTGTGTACAACAATCGTTCTGACCGCAAAAACAGCTACTATGTGCGCAAGGCACAAAACAACTTTCTTGATGCCGAACCTCTGATTTCAGACGAGGAGGCTAAGCAACTCAGCGACGAGTTTGGACGCAGCGTGACGCTTGAAGATGTGAACAACGCCGTCAGGGAGACCATTACTGACCACAACCAGGTGCTGGTGGTTTATGCCCCGGACAAGCCCGACTTTAACATTCCGTCAAATGACGAGCTGAAAGGCTACATCCTCGCTGCGCAGGCAAAGACATACGCGCCTTACAAGGACAATGTCGTGAATATGCCGCTCATAGAAAAAGAGCCAAAGGCAGGAAGCATAGTGAAAGAACAACCGAGCATAGACGGCACCACTTTGCTGACCCTCAGCAATGGCATTAAGGTTTACTACAAGCAGACTGATTTCAGTAAGGACAATGTAGCCATACATCTCTGGGGCGAAGGAGGCACGTCGCTGTATCCTGCCGAGGACGCTCCGAACTTCCGTTTCCTCACTTCTGCCATTACAAAGGCAGGTGTTGGCAATCTTGACGAAGCGGCTCTCTCAAAGGTTCTTACAGGGAAGACAATACGCCTGACACCTTCCGTTGGTGATGGCAAACAGTCAATCAGCGGCTCATCGTCTATCAAGGACGCACGCACGCTGTTCCAGCTCACGTGGCTCTATTTCACGCAGCCACGTTATGACAAGAAGGCTTTCGACAGCGAGCTCGACCGCATGCGCTCATTCCTCACTAACCGTGAGGCTTCGCCCAATGTGAGCTACAACGACACTATAACGAAGGCTGTATATGGCGACAACCTGCGCACGGCACCTCTGAAACTGAAAGATCTCAGAAGGGTGAGTTATGATCGTATATATGAAATCTACAAGGACCGCTTTGCCGATGCTACAGGTTTCCGCATGACGGTCATAGGCAATCTGTCTCCTGACTCGCTCCGTCCGCTGCTTGAAAAGTATATAGCATCGCTGCCTGCAAAAGGACGCAAGAACGTAGCTGCCGACACTTATCCGGCTATCATAGGCGGTGTGCATAACCATGAGTGGACGCGCGAGACAGCCACGCCGCAAAGCAAGGTGACCGTGTTATATACCTGGCAGGAGAAACTTACGGCGAAGAACGACCTTGCACTCGATGCCCTGCGCCGCGTCTTGTCCATTGCCTATACCGACTCAGTAAGAGAGGAGCAAGGCGGTGTCTACGGCATAAGCGCACAGGCAGGCATAGATCCCGACAACAAGCCGACGGGACTGCTGAAGCTAACGTTCACTACGGGGCCGGGCAAATACCAAACAGTCATGCCCGTGGTGCTTCGACAGCTTGAGAACATAGCGAAGCATGGGCCTCTGGCAGAGAGCCTCGAAAAGGTGAAGGCTTACTTGAAAAAGCAATACGGACAGGCGGTTGTTACAAACGACTATTGGAAATATGTCATAGAGAACAACATAGAGCACGGCGTAGACTTTGACAAGGACTATCTGAAGCTTGTAGACAGCCTTTCAGGCAAGGACGTACAGCAAATGGCACGCCATATCCTCGACAGCCATAGGCGCATAACCGTGACTATGCACTCGGTGAAGCGGGAATAATAGGCTTTTTTAACGAATATATTTTGTGGCATAAAGCAAAAAGACGTATTTTTGCAGCATTATGATAAAGAAGTTATTTTTCAGCTTAGCTTTAGTGGCTGCCTTCACTACCGTGAATGCTGCCGCACCCGTGAACACTGTGAACAACGTCGCCGATGCTGCCAAGGTCACAGCCATGCCCGCTGACGGTGAGGCAATAGACTTTACGCTCGCCGACATCAACGGCAAGCCGTTCAAGCTGTCCTCGCTCAAGGGCAAGTACGTAATATTAGACTTCTGGGGTTCTTGGTGCATCAATTGCATCAAGGGCTTCCCAAAGATGAAGGAATATTATGCTCAGCACAAGGACAAGCTCGAGGTCGTGAGCGTAGACTGCAACGATACTGACGCGCGCTGGAAGGCTGCCGTAAAGAAGCATGCCTTGACGTGGGTGAATGTCTACAACCCAAAGGGAGCCGGTGACATAACGAAGAAGTTTGGCGTTGCAGCGTTCCCAACAAAGATTCTTGTCGATAAAGACGGGAAAGTGGTAAAGACTTTTGTAGGCGAGACTGACGACATCTATACGGTGTTGGACGGTCTGCTGAAGTAAATCAAAAAGCATTATTAAAAGTCATCGCCCGTGTACGAAGCTTCGTGCACGGGCGATGACTTTTGTCTTCATGAGTTTCTGAAAAGGCGTAAACAAAAGTCGTTTACGCCTTTATTATGCTGTCTAACGAACGTTGTACTTACGGCTAACGAACGTTGTACTTACGGCTAACGAACGTTAGACTTATGGCTAACGTTCGTTGGACAACATTGTTAAGATGGTTTTGACTTAACGACGCGGTGTAATCCTGCTAATGTATCTGTCTACAGCTGAGGCGTTTGTGGCTGATAAGCTTTGCTTTAGCTTGCGTAGTGCATTGGCGACTTCGAGTCGTTGCTTGTCAGTGGCAATTCGTTCGAAGCTTCTTAGCTCTTTTACCACAGCCATTTTTTCATTCTCAGGCAGGGAGCCTAAGTTGTTGAGAATGCTGACGATGTCTGCAACCTTGTCGGTGAGCTTGTTGTTGATTATCATGCGCAGGGTCATGCAGTCGGTAAGGCACTGTACGGGATAGCCATGCTTTTGCAGGTTGTTGAGGTCGGCTATGCGGGATGGATAGTCCAAGTCGAGCATTTTCATGACGTCAAATTCCTGCTGATATGTGGCAATGATTTTCTTCATGACAACATCTTTGCCAAGGCATGTCTCGAAAGAGTCGCGATTGGCAAGTAGCCGGCGGAAGACAGGCGTGCTTGGCGAGTTGACATAAGTCTCCACGAGCTTCCAGTTTTCAGGCTGGCAGGTTTCTTTTACGCTCTTTGTGGCTAAGAAGTTGTTTACCACGCGGCTAAGGCTTGTGTCGCTTGTTGCGCTAAGGATGTTGATGTATTGCCTCACGAAGCTGTCGCCGCGCTCACCTGCGACATATTTCTTCATCATCTCGGCACGCTGTATGGCGTTGCTTATCTTGTCGACAAAGGTAATGTCTGACTTTAGCGTGACGGCTCCTATGTCTTTAACGAAAAGCGAGCCGTCAGGATTTATGATAAGGAAGGTGGGGTAGATGCCTACGTCGTATTTCTTCCTTACTTCCGGCCCGTCGCCTTCGTCCATGTCCATTGACAGTGACACGAAGCGTGGATTGAAATATGCGCCGCATTCTTCCATAGGGAAGATGTAGCGCATCATGTACTTGCATGGTACACACGACTTTATGTAACAGTCGATGAAGACCTTCTTGCCTTCAGCCTCAGCCTTTTTCAAGGCTTGGCTGAAGGAGATGTCTTGAAAGTTTATTCCCTTGTTTATGCTGTCTGTCGTTTCGGCAGGTGCCGTGGGCTGGGTGGTGGCGGCAAACGCCGGCAACGACAGCAGGCATGCCAAGATGAGTAAGCTCTTTATCTTGTTCATTTATTTACCAGTTTCAGAAGTTTCGTCTGTGCCCAGGGCTATGCCTTGCAAATCTACTCCATACTTTTCTTTCATGTAAGAAATGGCAAGCTCAAAACGCTCGGCTACAAGAGGATATTTGTCTTTGGGATATTTCTTATAGAAAGCCTCGCGTGAATAAGTCATTGCGGCTCTGACAAACGACATGAAGTAGTCTACATAATAGCCTCCTGAATTATAGTTCGGCGCACGGTAATAAGTGGTAGAAATAGACCACATGCTTCCTTCGCGCATGTCTTCGTCAATCCAGTTGATAAAGCCTCTGTTGTAGACGTAGTTGGGGTCTTTTGAGTTGCTTCTGTTAAGCCTTGTCGTGAAGTCAAGTCCGTCTCTCAGTCCTTCAGGGTCAACAATTCTTCCGTCTTGCTTCATCTCCGTGAGGATTTGGTTTATGAAGCTGTAGCGCATGCGGTGGAGCGACTTCTTGTCGGTTTGCTGTGTCTGGGAGTGCGTGAAGCTGATAGCCCAATAGTCTATTCCGTCGAACTTAGTTGGAACAAATCCTGCAACAGCATCTGCTGGAGCCATGCTTCCTGTAGCCGGACCAGTTCCGTCATCTGTTCCTGTACCCGTGCCCGTACCTGTACCCGTGCCCGTACCTGTACCTGTGCCAGTTCCTGTACCTGTGCCAGTTCCTGTACCTGTGCCCGTGCCTGTTCCTGTACCTGTGCCGGTTCCTGTACCTGTACCTGTGCCGGTTCCCGTACCTGTTCCAGTACCGGTTCCTGTACCTGTGCCAGTTCCTGTACCTGTGCCAGTTCCTGTACCTGTGCCAGTTCC
>CAZZNO010000016.1:1234-28774 GCA_964655685.1 uncultured Prevotella sp. | reverse complement strand
CTGTACCTGTGCCAGTTCCTGTACCTGTGCCAGTTCCTGTACCTGTGCCAGTTCCTGTACCTGTGCCTGTTCCTGTTCCTGTTCCTGTACCAGTACCCGTTCCTGTGCCAGTACCTGTACCTGTGCCAGTGCCTGTACCCGTTCCTGTACCAGTACCTGTACCCGTTCCTGTGCCAGTACCTGTACCTGTACCTGTGCCTGTGCCTGTTCCAGTACCCGTACCTGTGCCTGTTCCAGTACCCGTACCGGTTCCCGTACCGGTTCCAGTACCGGTTCCTGTACCTGTGCCCGTTCCAGTACCGGTTCCTGTGCCACCAGTACCCGTACCAGTGCCGGTTCCTGTACCACCAGTACCTGTTCCAGTTCCTGTACCTGTGCCACCAGTACCAGTGCCAGTGCCAGTACCTGTACCTGTACCACCAGTTCCGGTTCCAGTTCCAGTACCTGTGCCGGTTCCAGTACCTGTGCCGGTTCCTGTACCTGTGCCACCAGTACCAGTGCCAGTACCTGTACCTGTACCACCAGTTCCGGTTCCAGTTCCAGTACCTGTGCCGGTTCCTGTACCTGTACCTGTTCCTGTTCCACCAGTACCAGTTCCCGTTCCTGTACCGCCCGTACCAGTTCCGCCCGTGCCTGTTCCACCAGTTCCTGGGTCGTCTTCTGTAAGCTTCTGGTCTTCTCCGTGGAGGTCTTTAAGCATGTATATCTTTACGGGGAATGTGGTTTGAATCATTTCTGTAGAGACATACGGGAATACCTGATTCTTGAAGAAATCTACGTAGTAGTTTATCTCGTCATCGGGTACGTCCTTGCCATAGTACAGTTTTCCTGTGCCTATGCTTGTCCATTTCCTGTTTAAGTCTGCTGCCGTAATGTCTTTGTAGAGCAGGTAGACTCCGTATGTATCGTGTATTTGCTTTATTTCCTCATCCCAGGGATTATTGCCTTGTGGAAACTTCATTCTCAGCACAGAGTAGTTGCCGGATGGGGTAATGGCATCTTCCGACCTGTCGCATGATGAGAGCAGCAACAGCCCGAATGACATTGTCAGTATTATCTTTTTCATAGCCATTAAACTAACTATTAACTATAAACTTTTTAAAATCAATAAACGGATTGCGACTACTTGGTTACGCCAATCCTCTTGCCGCTCAGTTCGTTTTGCACGAGATTGCTGTTGTCTTCTATTGCGACATCGGGTATTGGAACCGTGTACATTGGGTCGTTCTTCTGCAAAGTATAAGTGGTAGAGGTGGTTTGAGAGTCGTACCATACATGCTGTATTTCCGGCATGCCCCACCTGCGCAGGTCGTACCACCTGTGGCTTTCGAAGCAAAGCTCCCGCCTGCGTTCGTTGTGAATGAATTCTATCAGGCTGTCGGCATCTGCTATGTTTACATCTTTGTAGTCTTCTGGTGTGAACCTGTTGCGGCGCAAGGTGTTTAGGGCATTGAGGGCTGCCGTCTGATGTGAGGCATCTCCCGTAGTCTTATAGAGCATTGCCTCGGCTTCCATATAGTTGAGGTATGCCTCTGAGAGTCTTATGCTTCTGCCAAAGATGCTTGTGCCGCTGCGTGGGCGGTAGAAATTATTCACGTTCACTTTGCCGTACGCCATAGGAATGGTGTCGGTTTTAGTAGAGCCAAATGCCTTGCGCACGATGTAGCGTTCTCTGCGCAGGTCGGTGCTGTCGAAGCTTGCCAGCAATTCGTCTGACGCGCGGAAGTAAGGCGTGCGTGCCGAACCGTCTGAGCCTTCTTCTGAATAGTCATCTACCCATCCTGCCCAGTCTATTACGTTGCCGTAAGGCCAAATGCATTCGGGTGATTCATACGAATGGTAGTTACGGTATGTAGGCACCAGCCTGCCGCTTCCGTCCTCGTCTTCTGTCCATGCCTCTACGTTGTTGAGGTTAAGAAGTGAGAACTGTCTGTTGTCCATAACCATCTTGGCATATCGTGAAGCCTCTGCCCAGTTTTCCATATAAAGATATGTGCGTGAAAGCACCAGCTGCGCCATTGGGAGGCTTGTGCGGTAGTTGCTTTTCCATTGCATGTCTTTCGGCAGCTGGCTATACAGCCTTATGGCTTCGAGCAAATCGCTTACTATCTGGTCATAGCATTCGCTTACCGTGTTTCTTGTTATAGGGTTGTCTTCGGCTCCGCTTTTCAGCTTCAATGGCACGCCCAGAGCATCGGGCTTGTAGTTGTACGGTTGCCCAAAGATATTCACGAGGTTCAGGTAAAAGAAACCTCTAAGGGCATAACTCTGTGCCATAACGTTGTTGATGTCATCCTCAGAGCCTGACACCGTGCCAATGTAATCGATCACAGCGTCTACACCTTTAATCTTGCGGTAATAAGTGTAGTACATGTTTGTACTTGTGGTTCCGACCTGCTTCATCATCTCGAACATGTCCGGTTGCCAAGAGTAGGAAGCCACATATTTGTTTGGCTCAAAGTTTTCTTCTTCCGGTTGCCACGGCGTTGCGGCAACGTCGTCGTCCATGAGGTTGAGGAAATAGTTGAAGCCTTCGATGTCATATCTTGGATATGCATCTCCAAGCAATAGCTCGTTGAGCGAGGATATGTCTTTTGGCACGAATTCGCTTATAGACTTAGGCTCGAGAAAATCATTGCAGCCTGTAAGCATCAGTAGCGAGCCTGCCAATGAAGCTATATATATTTTGCTTTTCATTGTCTTTTTTAATTATAGGGTTTTCCTTCTGTTCTTTTTGAAACTGCTATCAGAAGCCTATGCTCAATCCGAAAGAGAATATCCTTGGCTGCACGCTGCTTCCAAGCTCCGGGTCGAAGCCGTTCCACTTCTTGCTGGCTATGACAAACAGGTTGTTGGTGTTTCCACTCACTGAAATGCTCGTGGCATGTATTGCCTCGCACCAGCGTTTAGGCAGATAGTATGAGAGTGAAATCTGCGAGCAGCGAAGGAACGAGCCGCTTACTACTCTTGCCGTTGAGTTTGCCCACATTTCGTAACGGTTGGTAAAGAGCCCGTCCGGTGTGTAAAGGTTCAGGATGTCAAGCACTGAGGTGTACAGGCCTGGTATGTTTGTATGAGCCTCGTCGCCAGGCTGTTTCCATCTCTTTGTCAGTTCCTTTGGCAAGTTGTTGAGCGGGCTTGGCAATTTGCCGTTTGCAAATGATGAGTATGGATTAGGAAGCCGCTTCTTTGAACCAAGGATAATGGCAAAGCTTGCGCTGAGCTGCAAATCCTTCCATCTCACCCTTGGGTTGATACCGCCTGTGAAGTAAGGTTCTGATTCGCCTGAGTAAACCAAGAATGTCAATGGGTCTATTTCCTTGTCTTCGCTTACTTTCTCCACTGTAGCGTGGTTGAATGTAGGCAGACCTGTCTCATGGTCAAGTCCTGTATAGTCGTATGACCAGAAGGCATTGAGCGAGTAGCCTTTCCTCAGAGGACGGCTGCTGTTGCCTGAAATAAAGTCGCGATGGCTGAGCTGGTCGGCACGCGTCGTACGGTCGTCAGTCTCTGACTTGTTCCAGTTCTTTGAAGCATTGAAGCCGACGTTGATCACGAAGTCTTTTTTCTTGACCGGGGTCACGTTGAGCGTTACCTCGAGACCGTGGTTGTAGATTATACCACCGTTAAGGCGCATTGTTCTCATGCCGTATTCTTCTGCCACGTCTTGCTCGATGATGGCATTAGAGCGGCGCCCATAGTATTCAACATTGAGCGATACGCCGTGCAGGAACTGCAAGTCAAGTCCGAGGTTCCATGTGCGTGTGCGCTCCCATTTAAGGTATGGGTTTGGCAGGCTTGCAATGGATGTATAATACTCGCCGTAGCTTGAAAGCAAACCACCATAAGAAAGAATAAGGTCAGGGCTGACCGAGTTTACCACATTACCCTGTATGCCGTACGTGGCACGGAGGTTGAATTGGTCGAGCCAGTCGATATTGTCCTTAATGAAGCTTTCTTCTGCAATCTTCCAAGAGAAACCGAACGAATATGTTGGGTCAAACTGTTTCCTCACATCCTGTCCGAAGCGGTTGGATGCGTCGGAACGTATGTTCATGTTGACCACGTAGCGGTTCATGAGAGAGTAGGCGAGGGTTCCGAAGAACGACACATAGTTGGATGTCACGTTAGTGCTGCTCCAGCCTCCTTGATATAGCTGGTTCAATGCGCCCCATCCTATTGTCATAGAACCTCCTATTGGTTCAATGTCTTCAGGCAGCGATGGCGACACAAGCGACTCGCCGCGCTCTGGCAAATATCCCCATACGTTGTTACCCTTTCCGCGTGTCTTTGCCGAGCGTATCTCCATGCCGAGCATTCCGTTCAGGCGGTGTATCTCGTTGAACGTGTGCGAGGCAACCAGCTTGTGTTGCATATTATAAGAGGTCATCGTAGAGTTGTTGGTGCTCAGCTGTCCACCGAATGGCATCAGTGCGGCTTTGTAAAGTTCAGAGCCTGGTTCGGCGCCTCCTACAGGATAGCCACGGTATTGCCTTTCTATTGCCGATGTCCTTTCGCCAAGATAGCTTTCAGTGTCATTCACGCTTTGTGCTATAGAGCCTACGAGCTCATAGTTCAGCCAGTCGAACAGTTTATAACTTATGTTTGCAGAGACATTGAAGCTTGTGCCACGGTTTTTGCTGTAACTGTTGTCCATTTCGTTGAGGACATTATAGCCGTAGATATTCTTGTTTCCAAGCCTCCTGTTATACTGATAGTTATAATATTGCTTGTAGAATACGCGATCGCCGTTTTCGTCAAAGCACGGCACGGCGCGGCTTGTGGAAAGCGCGTATGACTGTGGACTTACGCCGCGATAGCCCTTGGAGTTGCGCAAGCTTCCGTTGATGTTGAACGTAGCCCGCAGCCTCTTGTTGAATTGGACGCCAAGACTGAGCCTTGTAGTGAACTGGTCTTGGTCGTTTCCTTTCTCCGTGCCTTTGCTGTTGTTGTAACCAAAGGAAACGTTGTAGTTTATCTTATCGCTTCCTCCAGACACACTTACGTTATGGTTTTGGCTCCATGAGTCGCGTGTCAACAGTTTCAGCCAGTCGGTGTTGACTGTTTCCAGCCTCTCCATATTTGTCATGAAGTCAGCTTCTGAAATCTGGTGAGTGTCGAACATTGCCATCAAGCCTTCGTATGTATATATCTGTGGCAGAGGATCGTCCTGATAACGCACGCCGGCATCGTAGGCTTCCTTACTGAACTGTATGCGCTCAAGCGAGTTCATGTAGTCGAAGTTCTTGTAAACCGGGCGCAAGCGTACGGAGAAGTTGTTGGTATAGCGCACGCTGGTACGCTGTGCCGAACCTTTCTTTGTGGTGATGACTATGACGCCATTTGAGGCTTTAGAGCCATAGATTGCTGTTGCCGAAGCATCTTTCAAGACAGTTATGGTCTGTATGTCCTGAGGATTGAGCCATGATACCTGATTACCGATAAGCTCGCGCATATCAGTTGTCATTGCAGCACTTGCGTCAATGGATATAGGGTCTTCCTGTATGACGCCGTCTACAACCCAAAGCGGGTCTTGGTTGCCGAGGATGGTGGACTGTCCGCGAATGGTGAGGCTTGGCGAAGCACCCACACGTGCAGAATTGTTTATTACCATCAGTCCGGCTACCTTTCCCTGTAGCATCTGGTCAATGGTTTGGTAAGCAGGCATGAGTATGTCTTCGGCGCGCAAGGTGGTGTAGGCACCAACCATGTCCTTTCTTGGAAGGCTGTTGTAACCGTTTTCCACTACTTCCACCTCATCCAGGTCTTGTGAAGACGACTGCATGACGATGTTCATAGGTTTTGCTTGCACGCGTACGGCCTTGTCTTCCATACCCATATATTTGATGTCCAAATAATGGGTTCTGCCCTTGGCAATATTGCTGACCATCAGTTTGAAATGACCGTCAACGTCCGTCACTGTGGCAGCCTTGTAGCCTCTCAGCCTCACGGTTGCTCCAGTCAGCGGCTCGCCAGATTCGTCGGTAACGGTGCCCTGCACAGTGAGGCTTTGCGTTTGCGCCTCTACTCTCTTTCCATTTGCCGTATTGTTTTGAGCTGTTGCTGATATGCTTGTAAACAACATAGTGCAGCACAACGTCAAGACCGCGACTCCTGTCTTGCTTTTTAAATTCATGTTAAATAGATATTAATGAAACGTGCTCAGTACTTACAAAACATCAAAAATAATCACTAAAATTTTTGCAAATTTAATAAAAGCAAGATAATAAACTAAAAGATTAGTGTTAAACAAACTTAAAACAACCTGTTTTTGTTATTTCAGTGTATGAAAAAAGCTGTTAAAAGCGCAGGTCCTTAAGATAATGAGCGTAAATGTATGGTATGTGGTGCAATGAACTATGGTCAATTTGGGTAAAGTAGAAATAACCTACAAAGAGATTGTCGCATTTGGTAAATGCATGGAACAGCCTGAACAACCAAGGCTTTGCGAGCACTTTTTGGTAGCGGGCAGCTTTCTTCATCAGGGCTTGCAGATATTGGTTGCGTTCAAGATAGAGTAGGGGAGCGGCATTTAAGATGCTCTCTGCTGCATCTGTTCCGCTGCGAAGGGCGTAGAAAATTCCTTCGCCAGTGACGGCTTCGTCAAGTCCTGCCGCGTCACCGCAGAAATAAAGGTGGTTGCGCCACAATGGTATGGGCATGGCATTGTCAAAAGGTATCATTGCGCCCTGCAATGGATACTTGTCTTGGTTTTTCAGTCCAAGGTCGTCGCAAAACTGCTTCATCGCTTCGCGCCCTTTGAAATGCGTTCCGTGAAGCCGGCAGGTTCCTAAGCAAATCTTGTCGCCTTTGGCAAATGCCCAGGCATAGGTTTGTGGCACATAGCCGAAGCAAACGTTTATGCCGTCGATGTCGAGGTCGCTTCTATCTACGTTTATTTCAAATGCCTCAGCGTTGGCTCCTTTAGGCTGGAATGAAGAATCGTGTTTCGCCAGCAGGCGCTCAGTGTGGCTGTTAGCACCGTCACACGCTACAAGATTGTTGTATTTGACCTTTTGTCCTGAAGCGAGTATGGCTGTCTTGTTGTCAAAATCAACAGTCCGAAGTGCATCGTCCTCCCTTGTCTTTCCGCCAAGGGCTTTATATATGTTCAGCAATGCCGCATCAAACTTGGGTCGGTCAACGAGCACGAAACGCCAATCGCCGTCGCGATATTTCTTTGGTATTTGTTTGTTGTTGCTGAAATCGCAGTCTACAAAACACTTCTTTCTGAGCCACAATCTGAGATGTGATTCATGTGAGACTTGTGTTTGGCTCAGCAGTTTCGTGGTGCCATCGTCGCCAAGCACTTCCCTTAACACTGCACGCGATTTGCCTGTCAGCACGCCGGCACAGAGTTTCATGCGTGGAAATGTGGAGCGGTCTACTATCAGGCAATCTCTGCCACCCGCCTGTTTCAGTTTTATACCGCACATGCTTCCGGCAGGGCCGCCGCCAATAATCATTGTATCAACATTAATCGTTTCCACTTTCCACTTGTTTTTATATATAAATCCGGCTTTCTGTTTTTATAAATTATTCTGTTGCCTCATTCACGAGATAGGCTATGCTCATGTAAGGAATGCCGGAATGGTATTGCAGTCCAATCTCGCATGTGCGGCTGTTGCTGTAGCCGCAAGTCACGTGGTTTGCTTCAATCTGTTCACGCAGGTGGCGCAGCGCATAGCGGTTCATCTCCGGATGTGTGAAGCCACGGTCGCCGGCAAATCCGCAACAGCCAATGCCTTCCGGTACGATAACCTTGTCAGCGCACATGCGTGCGAGCCCTATAATGTCGTCGGCAAGCCCCATCTCACGCATAGAGCACGTAGCATGCACGGCAACAGTGCGGTGCAATTGGTGGAAGTGCAGCCGAGGCTTTAGATATTTCAGAATGAATTCGGCAGGCTCATACAGTTTTATGCGTGTCATCATCTTGCGCATACGGTGCAGGCAAGGACTTTGATCGCATATCACTGGATATTTCCCGCCATCGCTTGCCTCAAATAAGGCAGCTTCCAGTTCGGCAGTCTTGCGGTCGGCAATGTCCATCATGCCTTTGCTTTCCCATATCTGCCCGCAACACATGTGGTTCATGTTTTTCGGGAAAATGACCTCATATCCGGCTTTGTTGGCAAGCGCCACCATTTCGTGTACGACGGTATTCTTCACCGGTGCCCCCTTGGCAAGCCCCATAGTCTGGTTCAGGCAGCTTGGGAAGTAGACCACTTTCAGCGGTTCCTCATTTGTAGGTTGTCCCTTGCCGTCTCTGCTTTTCTTCACGCTGCCGCTTTCACCTTCCAGTTGGGCTGTATGCAAGTGGTTTGCTTTTGGCATGGCAGGAGTCCACAGCGGCATGCCAGCCTTGTGCAGCCCCTGCGTCATTGCCGTCATAACCTTTGTTCCGAGCACCGTGTGTCCTACGTTGGCAAGGTCGAGCGTGGCACGCAAGCCGTCCTCAATGCCTTTCATGTGCCTGGCGGCAAAGTCGCCCACTTTGTAAAGGAACGGGCTGCCGTCCATGTTTATCTGTCGTATGAGGTGGGTAAGGTCGCCCGTGTTAATCTTCATCGGGCACGACGTGGCGCACATGCCGTCGGCTGCGCATGTCTGGTTGCCATAGTATCGGTATTCCTTTTCCAGCCTTGCGGCACGTGCTTTGTCGGCTTCGTCGCCTGCCTTTAGTCTTATAATCTCGCGCTGTGATGCAATGCGCATGCGCGAGGAAAGGGTCAGCCCGCACGTAAGGCAGTTCACTTCGCAAAAGCCGCATTCTATGCATTTGTTGGCTCGCTTTACGCCTTCAACCATCTCTTGTGTAGACGACTCGTGCGAACCCATAGCCTTGGCGTAGGTTTTGCCGTCGGGTAGGGCGGAGAAATCAAAATCGAGCTCTGGCAGTTGCTTCAGGTGCTCGATGAAACAATTAGGGTCATCGTTGAATATCACGCCGGGGTTGATGAGATATTTGGGGTCGAAAATCTCCTTCAGCTCACGCATTGCCGCCACGGCATCGTCGCCCCATTCTTCTTTCACGAATGGAGCCATGTTCCTTCCCGTGCCGTGCTCTGCCTTCAGCGAGCCGTCGTAGCTGTGCACCAACTCCACAACGTCACGCATCATGTTGGCATAGCGTTCAACCTCGCTTGCCTCCTTAAAGCTTTGGTTTAATATAAAGTGGTAATTGCCTTCGAGGGCATGGCCATAGATGCAGCCGTCGGTGTAGCCGTGGCTTGCTATAATCTGTTGCAGTTTTACGGTTGCTTCAGGCAGGTCGCCTACCGGAAACGCCACATCTTCTATAAGGCAACTCGTTCCCGTAGGCCTCATGCCACCCACCGTCGGGAATATGCCTTGGCGTATTGCCCAGTATTTCCCAGATACTTCAGGGTCTTCTGTAAATTCCAATGGACGGTAAAGGCTGAATGTTGACAGTGTGTCGCTTATGGCCTTTACGTTTCTTTCTAATGCCTCGTGGGTAGTGGCGCGTGTCTCTGTCAGTATGGCTGTCAGGTTGTGATAGTCTCCTGGCTCTATGCCCTCAATCTTCCCTGCATCTACATCTTTTTTATATTGCAGGTAGACAGGGTCGTCGACGGATGCCAATGACAGGTAGTCGAGCATCTCTGCGCATTTCACAACCTGTTTCTCTGCGCTCATCTTCAGGTCGTCGTCCGTAGATTCCAGCTTTTTCATAGCCACCACAGCGCGACAACTGTCCACCATTTTGTGGAAATAGACCATAGCCGTGGCTTTATATGGATATTCACGCAGGGTGTGCATTGTTACTTGCGAGAGGAAGGCGAGCGTACCCTCGCTGCCAACGATGGAATGGGCAATGATGTCGAACGGGTCGTCATACGCTACCAACGGGCGCAGGTTCAGCCCTGTTACGTTCTTTATTGAATACTTCTTGCGTATGCGGTCGGCAAGTGGTTTGTTAGTCCTTACCTTGTCGCGCAAGTTCTCTATCTTTTTCAAGAAGATTGGGTGGCTCTGCCTGAACTGCTCGCGACTGTGCTCATCGCCCGTGTCAAGCACAGTGCCGTCGGCAAGCACCAGACGTACAGAAACCAGCATGTGGTCGCTGTTGGCGTGAACACCGCAGCTCATGCCCGACGCGTTGTTGCACACTATGCCGCCTATCATGGCGCTGTTTATTGACGCCGGGTCTGGTGGAAGCTCACGTTGCAGTGGTTTCAATATGCGGTTTACCCTGCCGCCCACAAGCCCGGGCTGCATGGTTATGGTATTATGGTCGTCGCTGATGCTGTATTTTTCCCAGTGCTTGCCAGCCACTATGAGCACTGAGTCGCTGACGCTCTGGCCGCTGAGCGAGGTGCCGGCGGCGCGAAATGTAAACGGTATGTGCTTGGCATAGCACAGCTTTACTATTTGTGACACTTCCGCCTCATTGTCGGATCGTATCACAATCTTTGGAATCATGTGGTAGAAGCTTGCATCCGTGCCCCAGCCAAGCGTGCGGAGCTCGTCTGTGTATAATCTATCTTTTGGTACTATTTTTCCGACTTCTGTCAAAAAATCGGCATATTTTCCTGATAGTTCCATCTTGTCCATAGTCTTTGTGTTCCAAAATTACACATTTTTATTGTTCTGTGCAAAAGTTTTAAATACTATTTTATTAATTTTGCAGTCATAGAACGAAATGTATATAGTAAAGTGATATAAAAACGTATATGGATAAAAAGAAAAACCAGGAGGAGTTTGAAGAATTATTGCGCTCTACAAAGCGCGAAGGCATTGATTATGTCATAGAGGATTTGGAAAAGGACGGATTTTTTGAGGCTCCGGCATCGGCTGGGCACCATCTTAATATACCCGGCGGTCTGTGCCAGCACAGTTTGAATGTTTGCCATGCAGGACTTATGATATGGGAAGGTCTGAAAACCCTTGACGGGGCAAGTGCCTGCGAGGTGAAACGTGAGAGCGTGATACTTGCAACGCTGCTGCATGATGTCTGTAAGACAGATATTTACAAGCGTGCGATAAAGAAAAAGAAGAACAAACTTGGGCAATGGGAAGAAGTTGAGGGATATAATGTCAGCTATAAAGATTTCCCAATGGGACACGGCGAGAAGTCGGTCATCATGCTTCTCCTAAGCGGTCTCGACTTGCACGACGACGAGATGCTTGCCATTCGCTGGCACATGGGAGCTTTTGGGTTGAACTTCAACTCGTACGAGGACGAGCGATGCTATGACACGGCGCGCACTGAATACCCGCTTTGTTGTATCGTGCAATGCGCCGACAGCATGGCTGCCGCTATAATGGAAACCACGCAGGAAGATCGTGACGAGCTTTAAGTACATAAATTTAAACTTTGTCTTTACGGCGTAATTATCTCCATTAGCTGACTTATGATAAATAGGATATAGGTGTTTTTGGCATAGCCTCCTATTCTACACATTATTATATATAGTAGCATTGAAAAACATATATAGACTCTGAAAATGACAACAAGACGTAGTTTCTTACAAAAAATGGGAATGCTGGGATTGTCGGCATTGCTTCCAGGTTCATTCGCTGAAGCCAAGGAACCGCAGAAACAAGCCAAGCAAAAGCTGGCAAAAAAAGGCATTAAGACCGGCGACACATGGGATGTCATAGTTGTTGGCGGCGGCCCTGCTGGCTGCACGGCAGCCATAAGTGCGGCACGTGAAGGCGCACGCACGCTGCTCATAGAAGCCGGCGGACAACTTGGAGGCATGGGAACAGCAGGACTTGTGCCCACGTGGTCGCCATTCTCTGACGGGCAACGGATAATCTATCGTGGGCTTGCTGAGAAAATATTCGAGGAATCGAAAAAAGGCGTGCCCCACGTTAAGAAGGACATGCAGAACTGGGTGCCCATCAATGCCGAACAGCTCATGAGGGTTTACGACCGCATGGTGACCGAATCAGGGGCTGAGGTGTTGTTCTTCTCGCGCATGGGAGCCGTGAACATGAGTTCCTCAAACACAGTAGAATCCATTGTCGTTGCCAACAAGCAGGGACTGACATCTCTCAAGGCTCACGTCTTCATTGATGCTACAGGCGACGGCGACTTGGCTGCATGGGCAGGCGCCGACTATAAGCGTGGCTATGACGACGACGGAACCAACCAGTTGTCATCATTGTGCTTTGCCATTGACAATATAGACATGTACGACTACAACTCCAATACGCCGCTGCCTACATGGAGCACTAAGAACAACCCAATCATAGAGGCTGCCAAGTCGGGCAAATATCCTCTTGTAGACGATTATGCCAATGTTTCCCTTGTAGGCCCGCGTCTTTTGCAGTTCAATGCCGGCCATATAGCCGTAGACACCACCGACCCGCGTGACATTTCTCGTGCCATGATCATAGGGCGTGAGAAGGCTGAGCAATATTTGGAGGCACTGCGTGACTTGCGCCCAACCACGTTCGGCAATGCCAATCTTGTGAAGACTGCATCAGTATTAGGTGTCAGGGACAGCCGCCGCATTGTTGGCGACTATGTGTTGACGGGTGACGACTGGCGTGCGCGGCGCACGTTCGATGATGAGATTGGGCGCAACTGTTATTACATAGACATTCATGGCAGCACCACTCCACCGCAGCGTTACAAGAAGGGTGAATCTCACGGCATACCCTACAGGTGCCTAACGCCTAAGAAGCTTAAGAACGTGCTTACGGCAGGTCGTTGTATCTCTGCCGACGGCGAAGTTTATGGCGCAACGCGCATCATGCCTTGCTGCATGGTTACAGGCGAGGCTGCCGGCATGGCTGCGGCACATGCCATTGAGGAGTCGCGTGGTGACGTTCACCGCATCGACGTAGCCAGATTGCGCCAGGAGCTCAAGGCAAAGGGACAATATCTATTGTAACACAAGCTTCAGACAACATGACGACAATATCCCGCCACAGCATAGAAGAAGCTTACTCTCTGTTCCACCAAAAGTGGAGAATATACTCGCAGTCTAACAATGAGCGGCAAAAAGACGACATAGAATATGCCATTGCCGAATATGTAAGGAGCATGAATCCTGAGCTTTATGCAAGACTGTCGGGAGGCAATGGAGATTTCCTGCTCTCCCACTCCACTTTTGGCGTGGACATCTCACGGGCTGTCGATGACCTGGAAAGCATGATGCAATGAAGCTTTTATAAAGATAAATGACAAAAATCCGTAGGGGCTAAAATAGGTCTAAAAAATTTTGGAAACCACCATCTTAGACCCATTTTGCACAGCTTGCAGCACTCGGTAGCCGTAGCTGTGTCATCTTTACGCCGTAAATGCATTATGTTTACGGCGTAGATAACGCTTCTTTGCGGCGTACAAAACACATCTTTACGGCGTAGAGAAGAGAGCTTTACGCCGTAAAGAACAAACCGAAAAAGCAGGAAAAATGACTTGTTTTTACAACGCTTTGATATTCAACCGATTGCAACCTCGGCTGAGAATCGCGTATTTCGGAGCAAGTAGTTGTTTGTTTGCAAATACGCTGCTCACAGAAGGGGTGTTGTAAAAAACTTTCGCATCGGGCATAGATGCAATAAGTCGTTGGCACGTATATATAAAAATCAAAGGGGACGCATCATCATTCCGACGCATCCCCTTTATTTGAAAATTCCTGAATAAGCAATCTTTTTATAGCCTAAACTATAAACTAAGACCTACTAAATAAACAATCTTAAACCTAACATGTACGAAACTAAAACCTTAATCAAGGTCGTAACGCTTTACAACCATTGTTTTTTTCTATAATTTGGTGCAAAGTTATTAATGTTTTGCCATTTGACAAAACGAAATTTGATTTTTTCCACTATTTTTTGAAGAATTCATTAGCGTAAACAAAAGTTAAGACATGATTTCCTTTCCTAAGTGCTCAAAATAGGAAAGAAACTTGCTGAATTTACAATACAAGTACATTATTTCTTATTTAAATCAAAAATATATCCTAAAAAATTTGCGTAATTCAAATGAGTTTCTTAACTTTGCCATCGTAATTAAACTGCTTTTTATAAAAACAGCAACAATAACTTTAAAAACTTAAGACGCAATGAACATGACGAACTGCAAGACCAGAAAGGTGTCGCTACTGCCTAAGACGTTGGCGACATGCCTCGTGGCATTGTTCTGCTCGGTCACAACGACCTTTGCCCAGAGTACTGTCAAAGGCACGGTGAGGGACGCTTCAGGTGAGGTGCTTCCCGGCGTGACTGTTACAGTGAAAGGCCAAAAAGGTGCCGGTGCCGTGACCGATGGAGAGGGCAATTTCTCCATTAACGCTCCACGTAATGCCCAACTCGTATTTACTTACGTTGGAATGAAACCGCAAACGGTGTCTGTAGGCAACCGCAAACAGATTACCGTATCTCTCGCCGACGACGAGTCGACACTCAATGATGTCGTGGTCGTGGGTTATGGACAAGCAAAGAAGATGACCCTTACGGGAGCCGTGTCAGCCATGAAAGGCGACGAACTGCTGAAAGGTCCTTCCACAAACATCTCCTCGCTTCTTGGCGGTAAGCTTCCGGGCCTCACCTCCCTGCAAGAGTCGGGTGAGCCGGGCGACGACCAGGCTTCGCTGCGCATACGTGGCTCACAGTATGGCGCGCTCTACATTGTCGACGGTATGCCGCGTTCTATCAACGACATCGACCCTAACGACGTGGAGAGCGTTTCAGTGCTGAAAGACGGTGCCTCGGCTGCCGTGTATGGACTTAATGCCGCAGGCGGCGTAATCATCGTGACCACGAAGCAAGGCCAGAATGGCAAGCCGAAGGTGTCGTACGACGGACAGTATGGTATTTCAGTGAATGCCAACTTCCCTGAATTCATGAACGGCCCTGAGTTTGCATACTATTACAATCTTGCCGATTACATGGATCAGCTTGCCAACGGACAGGTGAAGTCTCGCGAAGACTACACGCCGAAGTTCACGCGCGAGATGGTACAGAAGATGCTGAACAATGACCCTACCGACGGTTGGGACAACGTAAACTATATAGATAAGGTGTTTGGCACGGGTCACACGCAGAAGCACAACGTATCGCTGCGTGGCGGTACCGACGCTATGAAGTATTATGTCGGCATGGGCTACATGAACCAGAAAGGTAATGTGGACAACTTCAACTTCCGCCGCTACAACCTCCGCACAAACCTCGAAGCAAAGGTTGGCAAGGACTGGACTATCAATGTGGGTGCCGTAGGTACCATCACTCGCAAGAGCTCTCCACGTTTCTCGGCAGGTGCATCCGACGATGCTAACCAGAGCACTGAGAACTCCTTCCTCTCTATCGGTAAGCAGGCTATCGTGATGCAGCCTTACTTGCCTCTTATGTACAATGGCCTTTACACTGGTTTCGTGCCGAACAACCAGAGCCAGAGCCACTCTCCGCTTGGGGCTATCAACCAGTCGGGCTATCGCCGCACGCGTGCCGCCGAGCTAAACTCAAACATCTCCGTTACCTATGATGCTCCTTGGCTTGAAGGTTTGAAATTCAAGGCTACGGGCAGCTACGACTATCTGTCGTCGCGCAACAAGAATCTCTTTACACAGTATAACACATCGGTGTTCAGTGTCAGCACCATGAGTTATTCCACTTATGGAACTCCTGAGCTTACGGCTGATGTCCTCAACCAGGTTGGAGAAGGCGAATACATCACCGAGCAGATGGTGGGTCAGCTCTCTGCTGAGTACACACGCCTGTTTGGCAAGCACAATGTAGACGCACTCGTTCTTGTCGAGGGTCGCGATTATAAGAATTCGTCGTTGGCAGGATATGCCGACCACGTGCCTTTCGCTCTGTTGCCGGAACTCAATTTCGGTACTCCTATAGCCGGCAGCCCAAACAGCGGCTACAGCGGTCACACTCGCACGGCAGGTTACGTGTTCCGTCTGAAATATGACTACAACAATACGTACATGGCTGAGTTCAGCGGTCGTTATGACGGCTCCTACAACTTCTCGGGCAACGCTTCCGGCAAGCGTTGGGGTTTCTTCCCATCGTTCTCGGCAGGCTGGCGCATCTCGCAGGAGAAGTTTATGCAGTCTACCCACTCATGGCTCACCGACCTTAAGGTAAGGGGCTCTATCGGTCTACTCGGTAACGACGGCGTGCCTGAGTACTCATTCCTCAGCACATACGCCCTTGCTGGCAACCGTTTGTTCAACGGCACGGCTTACAGCTCTTGGTACACCAACGGCATTGCCAACCCGAACCTCACATGGTCGAAGACCCGCTCGTCTAACGTAGGCTTTGACGCTACCCTTTGGGACGGTCTGCTCTCTATAGAGTTCGACTGGTTCTATAACCTCAACTATGACCTGCTTACAGCAATGGGCGGCGACAAGGCTCCTTCAATGGGCGGCTATTACTATACTTATGAGAACAACAACCGCTACAGCAACTACGGTCTCGAATGGACTATCGGCCACCGCAACAAATTCAATCTCGCCGGCAAGCCATTCAAGTACAATGCAAGCGTAAACATGACATGGGCAAAGAGCAAGTGGCTCCGCTACCCGGACAGTCCTAACACTCCTGAATATCAAAAGGTTGTTGGTACGCCTGTAGATGTCTATACCGTATGGATTGCCGATGGTCTCTACCGTACAGAGGAGGAGATTGAGAACAGCGCATGGTATGGCAACCGCCGTCCGCAGCTCGGTGACATTCACTATCGCGACATCAACGGCGATGGCATAATCGACAATCAGGATGCCATGCGTGTGGGTCGCTCCAACCGTCCTGAAATAATGATGGGTATCAACCTCGGCGCATCGTGGAACGGCTTCGACCTCTCGATGCAGTTCACAGGCGGCTTCAAGTTTGATGTTTCGCTTCTCGGCACATACTACAATGGATATGATGACAACACCGTTTGGAGCCAGACCTTCAAGGAAGGCGGCAACTCTCCTTTGTGGCTTGTCAAGGATTCCTACAGCGATGTAAATCCTAACGGCAAATATCCGCGCATAACGCTGAGCAACTATCAGAGCAGCAATGGACTTTCGTCTACGTTCTGGATGAAGAACGGCAACTACCTGCGCCTGAAGACCGCACAGTTTGGCTACACATTGCCAAAGTCCTGGATGAAGGCTATCGGCATAGAGAGCGCACGTGTGTTTGTTGAGGGTTCCAACCTCTTTACCATAGACAGCCTGCCTACAGGTGTAGACCCGGAAGCTCCGCGCGTAAACAACGGCTACTATCCGCAGCAGCGCACCTTCATGGGTGGAGTAAATGTAACGTTCTAATTTCATAAGAAAGAATAAAACCATGAAAACAAGATATATTTTCCTCAGTCTGATGGCAGCCGCGACACTGGCTTCGTGCAACGACTTCCTCGACATTAGCCCCACCGACAAGGTCACTGACAAGACGATATGGAGCAATGTCAGCAATGCCGAGCTTGCCGTCAACTATTTCTACAATAACATTGGCAGCTTCGGCTCCTTCGGCACTTATCAGAGCAGCATCGGCATGACAGAAGGCCTGACCGATGAGATGAAGTACGGCAACTACCTTTATTTTGCGCAGTGCCGCATACCTTCTGAGTTCAGTTATGGCGGAGCAATCCTCACGCCGTCTTACGTAGACTCATACATGGGCGTATGGGGCTCTACCTACGAGCAGATACGCCGCGTCAACGAGGCTTTGGGCTATCTCCATTCCTCCGGCTTCAGCGAGGCAGACAGCAAGCGCCTCGAGGGCGAGCTTCGCTTCTTCCGTGGGCTCTATTACTTTGAGCTGATGAAACGTTATCATCAGGCAATAATCTATGGAGAAGACCTCAGCCAGATAAACACCAACAAGGCTTTTGGGAGCGAGGAAGAAGGCTGGAAATATGTTCTTGACGACCTGACATTCGCCGGAGAGAACCTGCCCGATGCCACCGCTGGCGAGAGCTCCGTCGCCAAGTGGGCCACTGGTCGCCTGACATCGGGCGCAGCCTATGGACTGCTCTCCCGCGCAATGCTCTATTGCGAGAACTGGCAGGCTGTGAAGTCGGCATGCGAGAAGGTGTTTGGCATGAACTATAGCCTTTGCGCTAACTATGAAGACGCTTTCAAGGCAGACAACAACCCTGAGGCAATACTGATGTACCAATATGATGCCAAGTCGGGCATCACGCATGAGTTCAACATGTACTATGCGCCACACACCGACCGTACTATCGATGGCATGACGCTTGACGGCGGCTATGGCACACCAACGCAGGACATGGTTGAGGAATATGAGTATGCCAAGGGCGGCAAGCCCGACTGGAGCACATGGCACAACACTGAGGGCACATTGCAACAGCCGCCTTACGACCAGCTGGAGCCTCGTTTCAAGGCTACCATTCTTTACAATGGCGCAACATGGCGCGGCCGCACGATAGAGCCTTACGTTGGCGGTGCCGACGGATGGGCTGAATGGCAGACCGACCCTCAGATGGAAGGACGCACATGCACCGGTTACTACCTGCGCAAGCTTGTTGACGAGAGCCAGAATTATGCCACCTCGCAGAACAGCACCACGCCGTGGATAGCAATACGACTGGCAGAAATCTACCTCAACTATGCTGAGGCTTGCTATCGCACGGGCGACAACGCCACGGCTATGCAGTACCTTAACAAGGTGCGCACACGTGTAGGGCTGCCTGATGTCTCCGGACTCTCCGGCGAAAGCCTTATGGAAGCCATTCGCCATGAGCGCAAGGTGGAGCTTGCATACGAAGGACTGTATTATTGGGACATGCGCCGTTGGGGTCTTGCTACGACAGCATTCACCGGCACACGCCGTCACGGTCTCAAGATAGAGTCTATGGGTGGAACATTCCGCTATACGTATGTGGAGTGCGACCGCGAGAACATGAACTATCCTGCCAAGCTCAACCGCCTGCCGATACCGCAGAGCGAGCTTGATAACAATAAGGATGTTGAGCAGTTCTCTGAGTGGAAATAAAACCAAGAAATCACACTTTAAACGAAAACAACAATGAACAACATAAAAGCTTTATACCTTTGCGCCCCGCTTACCGCGCTCCTCTTGTTGGGCTCATGCGCCGATGAGGAGAATGTGGCACCCACTGCGCAGCGCGCTGGCATTACGAGCCTTACGGCACAGTTCGTGAATGGTGAGTACAAGGATCGTACTGTTCCTTCCTATGACGGCGTAGCATCGCCGACATGGACTATTCCCGCCAACTTCTCAGGTACTGATTTCGTAATACCTATACCTTATTATTATCCGGAAGAAAGCGACTCGTCGATGGCTGAGAGCATGAAAGCCATGAAAGTGAGCGCTATATTGGAAAACAACTGCCTCATTTCGCCGAGCCTGGAAACAGTGCTTGACCTCACGAAGAAGAACCAGTTTGTTTATACCGACCCATACGGCACGCAGACACCGATTACGATTTCCGGCGAACTGACACGCTCGCCAAAGTGCGCGTTGAAGTCGATTACAATCCAGCCGGGCGACTTAGGCGGCATTATCGACGAAACGTCGAAGACGGTATCAGTGGTTACGGCAGAGGACCTTTCGCAGGCAACGGCAGAGGTGGTGCTTGACCCGCATGCCACAATATCTCCTGACCCGTCGGTGCCTCACGACATGAACGACGGCTTCACCTTCACAGTCACTGCTGACAACGGCACGTCGAAGGCTGAATACAAGGTTGTGAAACAAGTTCCGCCAAAGGTGCCAAGCGGCTACGCATCAGGCAGCGAGACTGATCTTTGGAATCTTGACATGACAACACTTGGCGTTACGTCGCCTGACAACACACATCCGACGCTTGCCGCAACCGGCGCATACGTCATCTTGAACCTTGGCGACGGCTCTGCTCCGCAGTACTTCCGCAAGGCAACCGGCACACGCATGGGCACCATCAACCTTGGTTCTGCCAATGCCACGGGCGCAATCACAAGCGATAACGCAGGCAACGTGCTCATCTGCAACTTTGCAACAACAGGTCAGACTCTTAACATCTATAAGACCAATGACGTGACAAAGGCTCCTGAGCTGCTCATCTCCTACCCCAACAATCTTGGTGTAGACCTTGGAGGCAGGCTCCATGTACAGGGAGACATCAACGGCAATGCCGTAATCACTGCCACTCCCTACAGCTGCAACAACGCCATCCGCTGGATTGTTACAAACGGAAATGTCGGTGCTCCACAGAACATTGTTCTTACAGGTGTGCCGTTCTGGGGCGGTCAGGATGATGCCGCAAAGGTTGTTGCTCTTGACAATACAGGCTCTGCCGGTGCTCTTGTCGACTTCTACAACGGTGGCGATTGCCAAATGTACTATTTGCCAGACTGGGGAACGACATCTGCAACAAGCCTATTGAAGAATACAAGCGGAAACTCATGGGGTGAGAATACGGGCGCAATAGATGCACGTATGTTCAACGGCGCACGCTATGTACTGCTTTACAACATGGGTTATTGGCCAAGCTGGGGCCTTGGTGGAAACGTTTACCTGTATGACGCAGGCAATCCGAACTCTATGACTGGTGACATAAGGACATCTTCAGCATTGAAGTACAGCTGGTCTACAGGCATGAATGGTTCTGCTGCAGCAGGTGGCAGGTTTGCCGACGTGCTCCTTGCTCCTTCTGCTGACGGTTACTTCATGTACATCTTCTGGTGTTCGAACACTCACCTCAGCTTCGGCGCAGCACAAGTAGACTGTATACAGAAGTAAACATAGAAGGCTTTGCACCCGCGAGCCACAGGCTGGGGAGCGGGTGCCTGGCTTTCACTAAAAAAGACTGTTCCAATAAAAAGTAAAAAACTTCTATATAGCGATGAAAACAAATAGCTTAAAATACACCTTCCTGCTGTTGATGGGCGCATTGTTCTCAATGGGCTTTGCATCATGCAGCGAGGATCACATGGATGTGCTTTCCAACTGGACGTGGGACGACAGCGACACCTCGAATGTCAAGCCCGACCCAACCCCCGACCCTACACCGACAGACAAAATTGTGCAAGCCGGCTGGACTGACGTGTCGGCTACATTCAGCGGTCTGCCTTCATACATCAAGGTTTACAACCGTACCACTACCACTGACGGCAGCGCCGCCAAGGCTTACATAGCCGTGGCTGACATGTCTCAGGCAAAGTTTGAGGTGTCGGGCGACATCCATTGGAGCGACGATGCACAGGGCAACGGCAACGAGAGCCTCTATACGCCATCACAGTTTTATGACCGCAACGGCAATCCTGCCGTCGTGATAAACGGAGGCCTGTTCTTCAGCTCAACGACAGGCTCGGGCGCAACGTTCTATTATTCGCAGAGCGGATGCTATCACAACAGCACATTGCTCTCGCCCAACCAGAACTACTATTCAGAGAACTGGACTGATTTCTGGTATCCCACCATCGGCTTCTTCTATCAAGGCAGCGACAACCTGTTCCATGCAACGTGGACTTATTATGCCAGCGACGGCAGCGACTACAGCTATGCCGATGTGAAGAAGATAGACAAGGGCACGCCGGAGACATCGGCTCCTAATGCCACTTCACCGTCGGCAGGCACCAAGCTCAACGACGGCTCTACTGTCAAGGAAGGCATTGGCGGCGTGGGCGTGCTTATACACGACGGCATCATAAGGAACACATGGGCAGACGAGATGCTCGATGTTTCAGCCGACAGCAACCAGCCGCGCACAGCCGTTGGCTATGACAAGGCAGACAACAAGCTCGTGTTCTTTGTTTGCGAAGGCAGGCAGATGACAGAAGGCGTGGCAGGCATGACTACCGGCGAGGTTGCCAATCTGCTGACTGCCATAGGTTGCACTGAGGCTCTGAACCTTGACGGCGGCGGCTCGTCGCAGATGCTGATCATGGGTAAGGAAACCATCAAGGGTTCCGACGGACAGCAACGTTCCGTGATTGACGCTTGCTTCATAAAATAAGCTTGAAACGTTAGAATGAAGATAAACAACTTTGCAGCCATTGTCGCTCTCGCAGTGTCGTGCTGTTTCATGTTCATGGCATGTGGAAGCGACAATGGAGACCCTGTCACGCCGGATACTCCGGAAAAACCTGACACCACTGTCACACCCGACAAACCTGTGGAAAACGTAAAGCCGCGTTACATCTGGATTGACGCTGCCGCTAATTTCCCAAGGTTTGCGAATAGTAGGGATAACATAGTAGAGGACTTGAAGAAGGCGGCTGACGCAGGTTTCACAGATATTGTAGTAGACGTTAGGCCTACGATGGGTGACGTACTGTTCAAAACCTCCGTAGTAGATGCCGTGAAGAAGCTTGATTATTGGGGCGACTCAGGTTATGCGTTCTATGAGCGTACAGCCACGTGGGACTACCTTCAGGCGTTTATTGACGAAGGCCATAAGCTGGGCTTGCGGGTCAATGCTTCAATCAACACCTTTGTAGGCGGCAACCTTTATGCCTACGGACTTGGCGAACAGGGCATGGTGTTCAGGGATGCGTCCAAACGCGACTGGGTTACTACTCTCAACTTGAAACGAGGCTTGGTGAACGAGATGGACCTCACTTCTACCGACCCTGAGAACAGCGAGTACTATGGGACCAAGTTCCTCAATCCGTGCAACGACGATGTACAGACTTTCCTGTTGAGGCTGTTGCGTGACCTTGCGGCAAACTATCCGTCACTCGACGGCATATTCCTTGATCGCTGTCGCTTCGATGACCTGAAGTCAGACTTCTCAGAGACAACACGCAAGAAGTTTGTGAGCTATTTAAGCGGAAAAGGCATTTCGGCTTCGTCGATGAAGTGGCCTGACGATGTGATGACTCCCGGAACAAACTCCGCGTCGCAGATTAACCCGAGGTACTTTAAGGATTTCCTAGCTTTCCGCGCAAAGACCATCTACGACTTTGTAGGCAAGGCAGCAGCCACGGTGCATGGAGCTAACAGCAAGATAAAGTTTGGCTGCTATGTGGGAGCATGGTATTCAAGTTATTATACAAACGGAGTGAACTGGGCAAGCCACAACTATAATACGGCTGCCGATTATCCCCTTTGGGCTAACTCCGACTATAAGAACTATGGCTACGCCGAACTCGTCGATTTCCTCTTGCTTGGTTGCTATGCTTCTACAAACAATGTCTATGGCACAGGCGAATGGACCATGCAAGGCTTCTGCACACAGGCACGCAAGCTGCTCGGTTCGAAGGTGAAGTTCGCCGGGGGGGCCGATGTAGGCAATTCCACAGGTTTCGAGAATGGAGGACAGCACCAGGCTGTGCAACAGAGTGTTGATGCCTGCGCCAATGCTTCCGACGGTTACTTTGTCTTTGACATGTGCCACGTGAGAGAATACGATTACTGGAACGATTTCAAAACCGCTTTCAGCAAATTAAAATAATCTGCAACTTATAGATATACCAAATTATGAAAGAAGATAAAAAGCTCTATTTTGAGAAATGGGCTGCCAAGTACAAGCACGACCTTACCACGGACATCATGCCTTTTTGGCTGGAGCATGGATGGGATCGTAAGCACGGCGGCGTTTATACATGCGTCGACCGTGACGGCTCCCTAATGGACACCACCAAAAGCGTGTGGTTTCAGGGGCGTTTCGCTTTCATTTGCTCATTCGCCTATAACAACGTGGAAAAGCGGCAGGAATGGCTCGATGCTGCCAAGAGCACGCTCGACTTCATAGAGAAGTACTGTTTCGACAAGGATGGGCACATGTTCTTTTCCGTGACCGAGGACGGACAGCCTCTGCGCAAGCGCCGCTACGTGTTCAGTGAGACCTTTGCCGCCATTGCCATGTCAGAATATAGCATTGCTACAGGCGACAAGTCTTATGCCGAGAAAGCCATGAAAGTGTTCGAGGACACGCAGCGTTTCCTCAATACTCCTGGTTTCCTTGAGCCTAAGTTTGAGCCTTCAGTTAATCTGCAAAGCCACAACATCGTCATGATTCTCATCAATGTAGGCTCACGCCTGCGCGAGGCTATCGACGACCCTAAGTTGACACAGCAGATTGACGAATCGATAACCAGGCTTGAGAAATACTTCATCCACCCTGAGTTCAAGTGCCTGCTTGAGAGTGTAGGGCCGAACGGCGAGTTCATAGACACCAACATGACTCGCACAATCAACCCGGGCCACTGCATCGAAACCTCGTGGTTCATCCTCGAGGAGAGCCGTGTGCGCGGATGGGACAAGCACCTGCTGGAGCTTGGTCTGAAGATATTCGACTGGTCGTTTGAATGGGGTTGGGACAAGTTCTATGGCGGAATCATCAACTTCCGCGACTGCAAGAACCTGCCACCGCAAGACTATTCACAGGACATGAAGTTCTGGTGGCCGCAATGCGAAACTATCATTGCTTCGCTCTATGCATACCTTGCCACGGGCGATGAGAAATATTACTACCGCCACAAGCTCATATCCGAGTGGACTTACGCCCACTTCCCCGATCCACAGTATGGCGAATGGTTTGGCTATCTCCACCGTGACGGAACGCCAGCGCAAATGGCAAAAGGCAACCTCTACAAAGGCCCGTTCCACATTCCGCGTATGATGACAAAGAGTTTCGTGCTTTGCAATGACATTCTAAAAAAGTGATATGACACACCAACATCTATATGTGCTGATGCTCATAGGGGCGCTCTTAGGGCTGTCTCCATGTGCGTCAGCACAATTGCGCTTCCGTCCTGACGGAACATTCAAGATAGTGCAGTTCACCGACATGCACTTCAATGGTTCGACTAAAAGCGAGCCGGCACTCGATTGTATTGACAAGGTTCTTGACGCAGAGAAGCCTGACTTCGTGATACTCACTGGCGACATAATCTATGCGTCGCCTGCAAAGAAGATGCTCACCAAGGTGCTCGAGCGTCTCGTAAAGCACAATGTGCCGTGGGCATACGAGTTTGGTAATCACGATTGGGAACAGGGCTCCACCAACAGGGAGCTCTACGACCATGCACGTACGTTTAAGAATAATGTCATGCCAGCAATACCGGAAGGCAGTGACCTGGACTATGTCCTTACTGTCTATTCTCATGATGGTACGAAGCCTGCCGCTACGTTATATTGCCTCGACTCTCACGCCTATCCGAAAGGATTTCCACAGGACAAGTCGAAGGGAACCTACGCATGGTTCAGCCGCTCGCAGGTAAACTGGTACGCAGAGCAATCGGCTGCAACGACCAAGGCAAATGGCGGAGCGCCATTGCCGGCTTTGGCTTTTTTCCACATTCCATTGCCTGAATGGCACTATGCCAACGCCGACGAGAACAGTGTGCTCATAGGCGAGCGCATGGAAGCAGCATGCTCACCGGAATTCAACTCAGGAATGTTCACCGCCATGCTTGAAGGCGGCGACGTGATGGGCATGTTCGTAGGTCACGACCACGACAACGACTACAGCGTCCTCTATCGCGGCATTCTGCTTGCATACGGAAGATTCAGCGGAGGCAACACCGAGTATAACCACCTGCCCAATGGTGCGCGCGTGATAGTACTGAAGGAAGGCAAGCGCAGCTTCGACACTTATATCCGTGAACGCAAGAGCGGAAACATCGTTTATCCTACGACATATCCAGACAGCTACGTGAAAGGAGAATCGCCAAACAACATGTAGTTTCTGAAAAAATGGTTTTTTACGGAAATATTGCACGCTTCGTGCCCTTGTTGTGCAAAATAATGCGTAATTTTGCAGCGTAAAAGAGAATAAACCAAAGCAAAATGGAAAAGACTGTTATCAACTCTTACGAAGAATTTGCATCATACGTAGGCAAGCCCCTCGGCACGTCCGATTGGCTGCAAGTAGACCAAGACCGCATCAACGCATTTGCCGATGCCACCCTCGACCACCAATGGATACACGTGGACGTGGAGCGTGCTAAGAAGGAAAGCCCATACAAGAGCACCATAGCTCACGGCTATCTCACGCTTTCCCTCCTGCCCCACCTATGGGATCAAATAGTGGAAGTGAACAATCTTAAAATGATGGTCAACTATGGCATGGACAAGATGCGTTTCGGCGTGCCTGTCATTACAGGCAGCCGCATACGCATGAAGGCGTCGCTTGCCAACCTTGAGAACTTACGTGGTATCTGCAAAGCATACATCGACTTCGTAATCGAGATAGAGGGCCAGCGCAAGCCTGCGCTCAAAGGCGAAGCCCAATTCCTATACTATTTTAAATAGCCCCCGTTGCTTTTAGGCAAAGAAACTGAGGGCGTGACAAGCTGAGTCTTACAGGCTCATTTTGTCACGCCCTCGTTCTGTTTTATGCAAAGTTATAATTACTATTGTGAATTTGTAACTTTGCTTCTTTTAGATAAAAATTCAATTATTTCTACTATTTTCTAAAAATCAAAAGATTAGTCTTGTGTGCCCACGCTTTCTTGTCGCCATGCATTCTGCCTTCTCCATCACGATGGCATGGTTCAGAGCCGTCCGCTCCTGTCAGGTAGATTGCATCTATGAAGCCATAGTCGGCAAGAGCCTCGGCAAAGTCATAGAGAGATTCTTTATTAACAGTTTCGATGTAGTAAGCAGTGACAGATCCAGGCTTGCGCGCCAATGCACGACGGTGAACCTTGCCTTTCAAAGCAAACTGTTTCAGACATATTTGTCCTGATGATACAAGGGCGAACTGGCGGAACATACTGCCACCTTGGCATTTTACATAATCCTTTATTGAATCGTTCTGACCAACGCCAATCTGCCAGCCATTATTAGTTATGGCAACGAATCCTGCCTTACCAGTGCCGCTTGCTAATTGCTCGCCGTTATAAACAAAGTCACCAAGATAATGATATAGCTTTGAATTATCATAATAGTAGTCCCATGCTTGAGTAATAAGCATTACAGCAGAATCGCTGTCAGCAGGCATTGTGCGGGCAATCGATGCTTTCAATCCGCTTAAATCAAAGAAACACATTGGGACTCCGTCAATGGAATCGGTTGTGCCCCATTGAACTTTGTGATTACTATCAGCCAATGATTGTCCATTAGCATTAAGGTCATGTATAATCTGTTCGCTTGACCTTGACAAAGGATATTCGAAAGAAACAACCCAACGGTTCTGCTCGTAATAGTTCCAACCTATGAGCCCGCAGATGATAAACAGCAACACTATGATGACTGCAAAAGACACCTTCTGCCAACGTGAATGCTTTTTAACGTTGTTAGAAGGAGGCTGCGTGGTCTGGGAGGCCGCTTTCAAATCCTCTCCTCCGAGGAACTGTATGTCGTCGTCTGCGTAATTCATATTGCCTATTCATTTAGTAGCCTGTCTGTCAGTACAGACAGTGCCTTGTGAGAAATTCCATCAAGGACGATGGGCTCATCCATCCCTTTCCGCCATAGCGTCAACGTGTCTTTCTTTGTGTCAATGCGGTTGATATATCCAACGTTCAGCACATGCTGCTTGCCTATCCTCACAAACATGGGTACTTCGTCTTTCATCTGCTCGGCAATCATTTCCGAAACAGTCTTCAGGCTCACCCACAGTTGTATAGGGTCACTATGATTGTAAAGCCACAATTGGCAGTAGTTGCCGTCCGATTGGATATACATTATCTCGTCGGA
>CAZZNO010000016.1:0-1134 GCA_964655685.1 uncultured Prevotella sp. | reverse complement strand
GTGATAGTGTCACCTTTCATTGGTACTGTTACATTATAGTCGCCATTATTGTTTGGCTCGCCTTTAGGTGCAGCACTCCAATTGTACGTGCTGTCTTCCTTGTTAAAAATCCAACGGCTGTTTTTTTCGCGGCTTGCTTCTTCTATTCTTTTCCTAAATTCCTTGGCCGATTGTTTTGACCCTGTAATCAAGAACTTACCTTCCTCGTTTCTATATGCACCCATAAACGCGCCACCCTCATGGGCAAAGCTGTCAACAAGCTCAACCTCTGGAAACTCCATGCCTGTGAGTTTTTGGAAATCCTCGGAAGAGTGAATCTGTATGGAATAATCCCATGCTGCGAAGTTCTTGTTAGGATCATCCTCAACATCAGGACTTGAAACAAGGCACCCAAAGACAGATGCTGGGATAAAAGAAATTCCTCCCCAGATTAGCGCATAATAGAAAATTTTCTCTTTGGTTTTTGCATAAGCGATGCACAGTGCTACAGGTGTGAGGACGACAAAAGCAAGATAAATCCAAATGTTTTTTTCGTAGTCTGCGTATTTCCAAATCAAATAGCTAACTCCGGCTATAAAGGCAGACATAGCCAAAAGTCCCAACAGCCAGAGAGCTAAGTAACCGACTAATTGCAAAATTCCGATTGCAAATTCTTTTAGTGCGCTTAATAAATCCTTTTTGTTCATTGCTTATCCTCCATCGCTTTCTTCAACCTGTTCATAAACCTCTCATACTCCCATGAAGGGATGTCGGCTCTGAAGCCGCCTTTCTTTTCCGGGTGAACCTTGTTCCATGCAGTGCGGATGATGGTGTGGGTGGTGATGTTGTCGAGCGAGATGTTGTACTCTTTGATGATTGGCTTCAAATACTCTATGGCACTGGCTATCTGCTTTTCTGTCAAAGGACGAAATAAGCACTCCACGGGATTTGCCTGAAACTCTATGCCGATAGTATAGCGGTTAAGGTCGGTGCGACCTTTATATAGTGAGCGGCCGGCATGCATGGTGATGGCTGTGGGAGGAGCAAGCACGTAGCGGGTGCCATCATAATCGATGACTACGTGTGCCGACTTCTTGTCTCGAGAACTGGTGAGCGACTTCACGGCGGCCTTTGCGTCTTTGGTGCAGGTCTGAT
>CAZZNO010000015.1:5729-36331 GCA_964655685.1 uncultured Prevotella sp. | reverse complement strand
CGAACATTGCCGGAAAACCAAGAAACGCCGTGAAGCGCATCATCTTCCGAAACACCTGAGCCTCGCGCCCTCGCTCTCCCTTTACGCTCACCATTACCGGCTGGGCTATCTGACCCACAGTGTTGGCAACGAAAGAGTTTGCCATGTTGTCCCATTTATAAGCCTGCGAGAAGTTTCCCACAGCCTTCATCGGGTATAGCCTGCCAAAGATGAACGTGAGGATGTTGCCGCTGACGGTGTTGATGATTTTCGTCACAAGTATTTTCACTGCAAACGAGAACATCCTCCTGACGGGGCCAAAGTCTATGCGCAGGCTCGCTATGCGCGGCGTGTAATAGAACCGACAGAGGTTCAGCAGGGTGATGTAAGCCACCTGCTGCCACGCAAGGCTCCAATAGGCATAGCCGTTGAAAGCGAGCGTCACGCCCACGATGCCCGAACCGAGAAGCGCCACTACGGCGCACACAGCCAGTTCCTTGTTCATCATGTTCTTCGTCATGTAAGCATTGCTCGTTATTCCAAGCGACGAGATAACGAAGGACAGGAAGACGAAGCGCGACAGCACCGTGAGCCGTGGCTCATGAAAGAAATCGGCTATGAGCGGGGCTGAGAAAAACAGGATGGCGTATATCGTGACGCTTGTAAGCACATTGAACCAGAACACGGAGTTGTAGTCGTTGCGCTTTGGCTCTTTCAGGTTTACCAAAGCCTGAGTGAACCCGCTGCTTTGCAGGTCGCCGGCAATGGCGGTGAAGATAGTCAGCACGCCCACTATTCCGTAGTCGGCAGGCGTAAGCAGCCTGCCGAGTATAATGCCGAAGGCAAGGTTCAGCACCTGCGTGGTTCCGCTGTTCATGGCTCCCCAAAACAATCCCTTGGCTGTCTTCTCTTTCAGAGATTCGCTCATTAATCTATGGCTAAATGAAAATCTATGACTAAATGGTATTGACAAGTGCAAAAGTAATAAATATTATTGGCAAATAGGTTTTTTATTTATAATTTTGCAGAAACTATAATTAAAATCATGCTTGTTACGCCAGAACAACAGCCAATGTGGAATGCGATAATAGTAGATGTACTTCGCGAGTTTATTAAGATTTGCGACGAGCATAGCTTGACTTACTTTTGCGGCGGTGGTACTGCTATAGGCGCTGTCCGGCATCATGGCATTATTCCTTGGGATGACGACATCGACGTTTTTATGCCGCGCCCTGACTATAATAAATTCATAGCACTAAGGGAAACTCTAAAAGGGTCAAAGTACGAAATTGTAACTCCTTACGACACGCCTAATTACCCAATGTATTTTTCAAAGATGTGTAATCGCAACACAACTTTGGTTGAAGAAGCTGACACTCCCTGTGTATTTGGACTTTATATAGACATTTTCCCTCTTGACGGCACTTCTGATGATTTAGAAGAAGCAAAAAAGCTAAAAGAGAGATTTCGTAGATTACAGAACAAAATGGAGGCTATATCTACGAGGAGTACATTCTTGGAATATATAGGTTTATTGTTAAAACCGGCTGAATGGGGACGGTTTGCCAGAAAAACTTTAGGCTTCTTTTTCCGTGAAAAGTATCGTCTTTCGCTGCTTAAGCAAATGGACGGCATTTGCTCTTTATACGATTATGATAAAGCGAAAAATGTAGTTGTGTATTGCGGTGTTTACGGAGAGCGTGAGATTTATCCTAAAGCTTGGGTTAGCAGCTATGTTTTATTTCCTTTTGAAGGGCTAACAGTTAAACTGAGCATAGGATATGACAAATATCTTCGCCAATTTTTTGGAGACTACATGCAGCTCCCACCTGTTGAGGCAAGAAAGTCACATCATTTTAAGGCATATTTTAACTTGGATGAACGCGTGTCTGTTGACGATGTGATGCGTAAGATCGGGCGCAAAAGATAATTATAAATTACTCTTTTATAATCTTTATTGTGCGTCTTACGGCATCTTTAAATGTGTACATTGGTTTCCAGCCTATAGCCTTTAACTTTGCATTATCCAAAATTGCCGTGGTTGCTACCGAGTATCCTTTCCGTTCTGTTTCAGAAGGCAAGTCGTAAATGACATTGGTGCCGGCAGCATCAGCGCATGTCTGAGCAAAATCTTTGAGATGGACATTGCAGGATTCATTGGCGACATTGTAGGCTTCTCCAACCGCTCCTTTCAACATTATATAAAGCAAGGCGCTCACCGCATCTGCGACGTAGGTGTATGAGAAATATTGATTTCCTTCACTTTTTAACACTATGTCTTTGCCCTCTATGGCCTTTTGTATGAATTGTGACGATGCCTTTGTGTCCGTAGTTTTTACAGTCGGGCCAAACACTCGGCTTAGACGTCCAATTTTAGCCTTCACTCCGTATTCAGCAATATATGATTGGCACAAAGCTTCGCAAGAGCGTTTAGATTCCGTATAGCATGAACGGCTGTTTGACAAATTAAGAGTTCCTGTATAGTCCTCTACGAAGACATCATTGCCTCGAGCATTTCCATAAACTTCAACAGTACTGGGGTATAAAACCGTGGCATTGCATTTTCTTGCAAGCTCAAGAGCGTGTTCTGCGCCCTTAAGGTTTATATACATTGTTTCCACGGGGTACTTGCTGTAAGCCAAAGGATGGGTGTTGCTTGCCAAAGGAATTATGAAGTCGGCCTTTAGCTCGTCAGGGAATGGCTGAAGCGCATTCTGCTCTATGAAGAAAAACTGCTCATTGGAGCTGTACTCGCCAAATTTCTCAACAAGCTTTTCTTTATTTCTGCTTGCTGCTATAACCTTGATATTGCCTCCTTTCTTATTCCAACGAATAAGCGCATCAATAAGTTGGGTGCCGATAAGACCGGTGGCTCCTGTTATGAGCAAAGACTTGCCATTGAGGGCTTCAAGGTTGTTAGAAACTATAATATTGTCTAAATCTTGCTGATATAAAGGGTGTTGCCTGTTCATCTACTTTATTATTTTAGCCAATCATCGTGCCTTCCTTCTTTTGAAAGGAAAGCCTTGAAAAGCTCAAGATTGTCTTTTGTTGTCAGTTTTATATTTTTGTCACTGCCGGCAGCAAAGTGAAGGCGAACCCCCAATTCAACCATCATTGTATTTGTGTAGCTGCTTCCGTAAATACCTATTTCTTTCTGGAAAGCTTCATGATATTTATCATCAAGCAGTTTAAAGCTATATGCTTGTGGAGTACTGACGCGCCGCAATGTTTCACGAGGAATATATTGTGTTGTCGTTGTCTCGTCTTCTTTGCTCACAATAAAAATTTGCTCATTGTAGGGCATGCTTGTAACGGCATTGCCATATTGCTCTGCTTTACGGACGACATCTGTAAGGACAAAATCCTCCACAAGGGGTCTGACGCCATCGTGAATGATAATAATATCATTCGATTGGCATTTTCCCTCTAAGTTATAAACGCCGTTACGTATGGACTCCTGCCCACTGTTGCCACCTTTAACAACCCACTTCAGTTTGGTGATATTAAACTGTTTAGCGTATGCCCATAAAACATTTTCCCATCCATCAAGGCAGACTACTTCTATAGCATCAATAAGCGGATGCCGTTGGAACCCCTCCAAGGTATAAATTATTACGGGCTTGTCGTAAACGTTTATAAACTGTTTTGGAATGTCCTGCCCCATGCGGTTGCCAGAACCACCTGCTATGATAAGAGCTATATTCATATAGAATTTTATATTGTCTTGCAAAGATAGCATAAGATTTTGATAATGGCAAATTTATCGAGCCATTTTTACGTTTCGGAAAAGGTTTAAGGCGTTCTGAGATGTTCTGTCGTTGATGATTATTTCGTGTGCCGCCTTGTGATTGATACGCACGCCGATTGTGGTTGGTACGTGCGCCGATTGTGGTTGGTACGTGCGCCGATTGTGCTTGATACGTGCGCCGCAGATGCGAGGCTCATGCGGCAGATATGTTTTGCGGGAATGTTGTTGTTGTTTGAAATGAGAATCCGAGCTTCGGATGGTTTCAAAGCTTTGTTTTTATATTCCGCTAAACAGGGAATAATTAGCGACAATGATTTAAGAAATTGCGGGGCAGGCTTTTCGCTGTATTATTCTTTCATTTTCTGTGGCGAATAAAGCAATGCTACGGCATAAGCAGATATGCCTTCCTCCCTTCCGGTGAACCCAAGCTTTTCGGTTGTGGTAGCCTTGATGCTTATCTGGTCCTCGTCGCAGCCCATGACATTGGCGAGGCATGCCTTCATTGCCGGCACGTGCGGATTGAGCTTTGGCTTTTCGGCGCACACGGTAACGTCGATGTTGCCAATGCTGTAACCCTTGGTAGAGATGAGCTCTATGACTTTCTTTAGGATAAGCTTGCTGTCCATGTTTAGCGTTTTCTCTGAGGTGTCGGGGAAATGATAACCTATGTCACGCATGTTTGCTGCGCCGAGGATGGCATCGCAGACGGCGTGTATCAGCACGTCGGCATCGCTGTGGCCGAGAAGCCCTTTGGCGTAGTCTATCTTTATCCCGCCCAGTATAAGGTCGCGCCCCTCTACGAGACGATGGACATCGTAGCCCATTCCCACTCTAAACATAGTTTCTTACGGTTTAAAATATATTCTTATCTCCTGTGAAACAGGTCTTTGATGCCATCCATGTCGAAGCTCAGCGAGAAGCGCAGCGTCTGGTCAAGAGGGTTGCTCTTTGCTGTGCCTATGACGTAACCGGCGTCAAGCTGGAACGCGCTCATTTTGAAGCCTGCGCCCACAGTGAAGTATTTGCGGTTTCCCTTGTTTTCGCTTTCGTGGTGATAGCCTGCGCGGAGGGAGAAACGGTCATTATAGGTGTACTCGGCGCCTACGCTCCACTGTATTTCCTCCATCTCCTCCTTGAAGCCGTTTGGCGCGTCGCTGAAGCTCTTGAAGATGCCGCTGATGCTCGACACATCATAATAGTCTTTCTGCTTGCGTTGTTCGTATGCCTCGGTTGATTCGCCTTCCTCCTGCTTGGGGAATGTAGGCACGAGCAACTTGTTGGCATCTGCCGCGATGGTGAAGGTGTTGTATTCGTCAATCGGGTATTTCAAGGCTGCGCCTATACGCAGGTTGGTGGGTATGAACTCGCTGTATTCGCTGCCTCCAAAAGAAATCTTACTGCCGATGTTGGAGATATTCATGCCTAAGCCGAGCTGGCATTCGTGCCCGCTGATCAAAGGATATGTCTGGTAATAAAAGGCGAGGTCGGCGGCAAAAGCGGAGCCTGGGGAGGTGTCCTGCGTGAAGTCGTAGGTGAGGTCAGAGTAGATCCAGCGCACGGCTGCGGCTATAGAGAATTTCTCGCTCAGCATCAGCGAATAGGCTACGTCAAGCGACATCTCGTATGGATTGATGGTCATGCCCGGGTCGTCGGCGCTTATGTTCTCGCTTGTGGATACTTCGCCGAGCGAAAAATAGCGCAGCGAGCCCGACACTGCCGAATAGTCGCCTATGCGGTAGTAGCCGGCAAGATAGCCAAGGTCAATGTCGTTGACTATCTGGCGCAGCCACGGGGTAAAGTTGAGGGCTACGCCTGCACGGCTTATGGTGAACGGATATTTTGCCGGATTCCAATATTGTGAATTTACGTCGGGGTCGGTGGCGGCACCCACATCGCCCAATCCGCCGCCGCGCGCATCAGGGGCAATGGTCTGCGAAGTGACTGATGTTTGAACCGGATTGAACATATTGTGCTTGTCCTGAGCCAATAGCGAAACAGACACCAAGAGCATGGACAATATTATGAATAACGTCTTTCTCATACAGACTTATAACGCTCAATGGCTTTAATTATTGTTTATTACTATGAGTTTCTTAGCCTTAGATGCTGTAGCGCTGCCGTCTGAGGCTATGCGCGCGCGGTAGAGGTAAACGCCGGTAGGCAATCGCCCGCCGTTTTCCTGCGTGAGATTCCACTCCAGGGTGTAGGCTCCGCCGGTGGTTGAAACCGCCCTGTCGGCATGTGTCCACAGCAGCCGCCCGCTCATGTCGAACACGTCTATTGTCACGTCCATCAGGCTTCCGCCGAAATTGTGGCTTACGATGAATGTCGTTGTGGTGGTGGCAGGGTTGCGCGAAACATTCACATCGTTGAGCGAAGGCTTTAGCCCCTTCACAACGTTGAAGTCGAGAGTTGCCGTAGACGCATTGTTCATGGTGTCCCAAGCGCGGAACAGCAGCGTGTGGCGGCCGGGCTCGAGGCTCGGAATGTTATAATAAGTAGAGCCGGATGTGTATGAGCCGAAGTCGAAAGCGAAGTTGTCGTTGAGCGAATAGGTCTTGTTGGCATCGCCGTCTATTATCAGCTCAAGGTCGTGTCCTATGCCGTTGCCCGTTGCGTTTATGCCGCTGTTGTCGCTTAGGCGTGCCACGAAGTATGGCGTGGCGTTCACGTTGCCTCCGTTTTGAAATTCCGGCTCGTTCAGATAACAGTATATTTTAGGTCCTATGGTGTCAGTGAGCAGCGACCCTGTGCCTCCAAGAATAAAGTTGGTTGCTGAGCCGTGGGCGGTGGTGCTGTGCGCGTTGTTCACGGCATAGGCGCATATACGGCCGGTGTTGTTGGCGTAGTTAAGGTCGAGCGGAACGGCGAAGGACATGTTGAACCTGCCTCCGACAATGCTGTCGGAACCTTCATATACAGACTTCGTGCGGTTGTAGAACTGGAAAGGCTCGTCTGCGGGGTCAGGATTGTTGGCGCTCGGGTTTTGCCGGCAGGTAACGAGTTCCCTCGAGTCGAGGACGTTTAGCGTTACAATCCCGTTGAACGAGGTTTGTCCTTGCACGTGCCCTTTCACGTTTGCCACGCTTCCTGCCTCCAAGGTTATGTTGTTTCTCTCGGACATAGGATGCCCGTTTATGGAGTCGATGACGATGGTGCCGGTGGGCGCGTTCAGCGCTATGGCAGGGTCGCCAAGCAGGGTGTATTGCAGCTTGTTGTCGGTTCTGTCCTGTCCTGTGGTAATCATCAGGTTCTTTGCCAGTCGGGCGGCTTCGCCTATGGTTGTGTTCTTTCCGTTTTGCTGCCCCAGCACATATCTGAGATAAGCCATGTTTATGACCCTATTATAACTTGACTGCACGGTGCGCGTAGTTCCGAAAAAGGCTATTGCCCCGCCGTTTCCGTTCAGCAGTGCGGCTTCGCCGATGTTGTCCTCCACGCCGTCAAACGCCATGATGTCGCACGAGGCGGTGATCCACAACGGCAGGTTCTTGTTGGTGAACGCGTGGAAGTCGGGAAGCGTGAGTACGGCTTCGTGCGAAATCCAGTCAGCGCGGCCATGCCCCACATAGTCCATAATCAAGGCTCCCTGTTGCTGTTGCTGCTTTATGATGTTTGAGACCTCCGGGTAGCGGTTGCCCGTAGATGTGGTTTCCTCGGTGTATGCGTCCCACATCACCTTCTTTATCTGATAGTTAGGGTAGCGTGCGGCTATGTCCTCGGCGGCGGCATTGGCATCTCTCATGTGGGTGTTGTTGTTGCCGTCGTCGCCCATAAACATGATTGTGTTCTGCCAAGTGCCGGCGTTAGCGTTGTTTACATAGCTGATGGTCTTGTCCACCATAATCTTTGCGTCAGCCTCTGTCGTGACCGTGAATCTGCCCACCGCCACGTCGAGCATATCGGTCTTGCTGTAATAATCCCTTTGCAGGTTCACGCCTTCGCCGTCGTCAAGATAGCCGAAGAAACCGTCGTCGACATAGCAATGCAGCTCGCTGAACGAGTTTTCGCTTTCATAGCACAGCAGGTAGTCGTCGGCATTAAAGTTTTTGCAGTCTGGCGTGAGCATGCGGTTGTCCCACACTCCGTCGCCGAAAAGCAGCAGATATTTTGGCATATCAGCCTCTGTCTCAGCTCGGTCGTATAGCATTTTCATGTATCGGCGGTAGGCGTTGGCATCGGGTGTGCCGCTTGCGAACTCGTTGTAAAGCTCGTCGGCAGGGACAATGTTCACGCGGAGCGAGTCGTGTTGCTCATGGAAGGCGGCGAGCCGCTGTGCTTGGGCAAGCAACTTTTGTGACGTTGGTATTATTATCACCATGTCTGCTTGTGGGTCGGCATGGTGGTCTTGGTTGGTTATGTTGTAGACGTACTCCGGCGTGGGGAACGACGCGGTTAGGTCGGGAGCCTTTGCAGGCGAGTCCCAGGTGGCTGATACATAGTCGAGGTGCAGCGGGCCTCCCGTCAATGCCGTTATCTTTACAGTGTCTGTGGCGTGGAAATTGTTGACGGTGTATGTAGCCGATGCTTCGTTTCCTTGGTCGTATTCGCTGTTGACATAAATGTTCAGAGTGCCCAGCGTAGAGTCGTTGAGCTCTATTCTCGCGCTTGCTGCCATGCCCGACGTGATGTTCAAAGAGAGCCTTCCCGTCCTGCTGCCGGAGCGGTTGACAAGAACTATCCGCTGGGTTGCGCCGTTTGCAATGGCGCGAGAGTCAAAGAGATTGCGGCCTCCGTGGTACCAGCTGAAGCCGTCGTTTTCGTAGAGCGTGTGATAATCGTCAGCCGAAGGATAAAAAGAATTGATGAATGACGTAGAGTCTATGCTTGCCGGCAGAGAGTCGACTTGCGTTATGAAATAATATCCATAGTCAGAATAGGGGTTGCGTGTGCGCCTTGTTGCGGTGTTGCTGCTCCAGCTCACGGGTCCGCGGGCATAGAAAAGGCGGTGGCCGTTGACCGTGCATGTCGGCACCTCCTGCAAGTCGTCGAGTCTTTGCAGTTCGTCGCCATCGAGCACTTCGTTCTGTAGGTTGCCGCCGTAGCCGTAGATGCGCACGCGGCTGAGGTCGGAGAAGCCGGCGCGGCGTATAAGCGACGAGGTCAGTTCATAGACTCCTGACGACGGCACGCGTATCTTTGCCCATGTTCCTTGCCTAAGCACAGAATGGGAGGCATAGCGGGTGGAGGCTGAATTGGGAGCCGAGAGCCGGGGGCTGAGCGTAGAGAGTTGAAGGTCGGGAGATGCCTTTGCCTTGGCTTTGGCTAAGGCGGTCTTTGGCTTAGAGTCAATCCTAAGCATGAAACTCACCAGTATCCGGTATTTCCCTTCGCGGAAGACAAGCGGGCAAAAGCTCACGCTCAGGTGGGCTTGCCTGCGGTCGAGGATGATGGCTTGGCTTGTTTGGGGCAGCTCTGGCAGAGCGCCGGTTGAGAGTTTATGATAGTTGGCAATGTCAGTCTCTGTCATGTCTATGAACTCCGGATAAAGTATTGTGGAAGTATATACGGAGTCCTGATAGTTGTCGGGAAGCTGAAGTGTATAGGTAAATGAGGGCAATACACTGTCTACGCTCACCTCGTCAGAAGTGAGATTGAAGAAGCGTTGGGCGGGAGCCGTGAGGCAGATAGCCAACAATGCCAATAGGGTCAAGAACCTATACTTTTGCATAGCCATTTATTTGCAATTGAAATCAAGCACTTTCTTTTCTTCTATCCATCCCTCAAGATGGTCGTCGATGTGTACCGGTCCCACTCCTGCAGGGGTGCCGGTGTATAGCAGGTCGCCAGTCTTGAGCGTGAAATAGCGGCTTATGTATGCCACTATCTCGTCTACAGAGCGCAGCATGTCGCCCGTGTAGCCTTGCTGCACCGTCTGCCCGTTGATGTCGAGGTGGAAACGCAGTCGCTGGATGTCAGGCAGTTTTTCTTTTTCCACCCAGTCGCCGATGCACGCCGAACCGTCAAATCCCTTTGCCAAGTCCCAGGGATGGCCGTTGGCTGCAAGCCGCTTTTGAAGCTCGCGCGCGGTGAAGTCGATTCCCAAAGTCACGGCGTCATAATAGCGGTGGGCGAACCTGACAGGCACCGTCTTGCCGAGTTTGCATATCCTGACCACCACTTCAGCTTCATATTCTATGCGTCCAAGGTCATCCGGAATGAAAAACGGCTTGTGGTTCTTAAGCAGGCTGGAGTCCGGCTTGAAGAAAATCACGGGAGCCTCTGTCTTTGATAACGTGCCGTGTAGCTCTTTATTGTGTAAGGCGTAGTTCATGCCTACGCAAAATATCTTCATCTTTTTATGTTTTATATGTTGTTGTGTTTAATAGCGATGTCGGTCTATCAGCAATTTCTTACCGTTTATGATATATATGCCTGGTGACAGACGGCTTGCGTCTGTGCCCATAAACCGCCCGTCTATTGAGTATATTCTATTGTCTTTCTTATAGTCGCGTACGGTTTTTATGCCCGTTGTCTTTTCCAGAATCAGCCTGAGCCCTGCCTCTGCGTCTATCTGTCCATAGCCATAAAGGTTGTTGGGATAGGAAAGGTTTGGGTCGTGATGGGTGCACGTCTGGGCGAAGATTTTAAAGCAGTCTTGCGGCGTTAGGCGTGGATTGGCTTGCAGCCACAGGGCTATTGTGCCCGCCACTACAGGCGAGGACATCGACGTGCCCATGTTTGCGTTCCAGGCATAAGTGCGGCCGTTGTATGCGAAATGGCGCACGTCACTGTTTATGTCGTTGGCTTTGGGGTTGTGTTCTATGTAATAACTGCTATATGCGGAGATAATGTTTTGTCCGGGTGCCGTTACGTCGGGTTTGATGCGACCGTCATAGGTAGGCCCGACGCTTGAATTGACATTAAGCCTGCCGTTTGTAGCGCCACCAAAGTCTTTCAGCTGTCCAAGGTAGTTGGTGTACTTTGTGCGATAGCCGGTCATGCCCACGCTGATGACGCTTGGCGCGCTTCCTGGCGAGAGAATGCTGTGGCTGTTGTTGCCGGAAGGCTCGGAATTGTCATTTGTATTGCTCAGTGAAGCCGAGTTTGCGTAAAGCTCAACATCAGCATCGGCTCCTGTAAGCACAATTTTCAGCTTGCTTGGATAGATGTAATGATTTGAGCTTATCACCCAGTCGGCAACCGCCTGCTCTTTGTCGTAGCAGTTTTTGTATGCCGTGATGGCTATTGCGAGAGAATCGCCTCCTACCGTGGTGCTGTCATGAAGCGTAGAGTCGGCAGCCGCCAACACATCTTTGAAGTCGTATTCCTTTATTATATTGTTGCCGTCATTGGTAAATAAGCTGAGCTTGAAATCGCCATTAGTGAGAGTGGTGAAGCTCATGGTTTTGCCATGCCAAGAGCTTGTTGCCAATATCGTTGCTGTGTCTCTGCCTTGTGGCTTGTGCAGGTAGTTGATTTTATTTCCTTCGTTTCCTGCCGCCGATACTATGATATGACCTGGGCCTGAAAGCGAGTCAAGCATTTCATAATACAGCATGTCGTCGCCTTTGAAGTCTTGATAAGAGCCTTCGCTGAAGTTTATGACACACGGTTTGCCCACGCTGTCGGCATAGTCGAAGATGTACTTGAAGCCCAGCGCGTCGAGCGCGTAAGTATATTTATAATAATCGTCTGGCGAAATAAGGCTTGCGTCGTCGCTTGTGACGTTGCATACGAGGCAGATGTCGGCTTCCGGTGCTACTCCTGAATATATGGTGCCGGTGTTGGAGAAGGCGCTTTCTGCGGATTCTGTCTCAGGAGGAGTCATGCCTTCGCTGCCGCTTCCTGCCGCAATTCCTGCCGTGTGGGTGCCGTGGGTTTGTATCAGTCCGTCGCGCGGATGAGCTATCTTAAGCAGTTCTTCTTCGCCTTTATAGTCGCGCCCTGTCGCAAGCTTGCTGCCGACGGTGTCGGTTGACAACTGGTCCCACATAGCCTTTATGCGGTAAGTCTTCATGTCGGCAGAATAAAAAGTGGGGTGGGTAAGGTCGAAACCAATGTCTTGAACGCCCACCACAACGCCCTTACCGGTATATTTTTGTGGCAAGTTGGTGCCTCGATGCAGCACGCTGGAACCGATAATTATGTTCGTGGTGTCCATCATTGCCTTCGTGCCACGTCCTGCCTCTATGCGTTTTACTTTAGGTAGGCGTGAGAGTTTTGAGAGATTGCTGATTGGAATGCTGGCTATGCAAAGGTTTCCATAGGCTGCAAGAATGTCGCAGCCGTCCAGTGTGCGCGGATTCTTGCCGTCGGTCTTGACAAAGGCAATGATGCGCCTGGCAGCCTTTGGTGAGAAGGGTTTTGCCTTTTGCACCGTGCCGTTGCTTGTTGTGAGGCAAGCCTCGCGCACAAGCGGTGACATCTTGGCAAAGCATGGACGCTGTGCTTTTGCACCTATGGCGACACATAGGCAAAACGCTATAATCAGTGATTGCAATACAGTCTTCATGTTTTATTTACCGGCGTTACGGCATTGCTGAGGTGTCATGCCAGTTTGTTTCTTTATGAACTTGCAGAACGTGGAATAGCTCTCGAAGCCAAAGGAGTCAGCAATGTCCTTCATGGGCTTGTCTGTATACCTGATTTCTATTTTCAACCGCTCCACAGCATGGGCAAGAATGATGTCAAGCGCAGGCTTTCCGGCATAGAGGTTGGTGATGCGCGTAAGGTATTTTGAAGTGATGAAAAGCTTGTCTGCAAAGTAACTGACGCTACGTTGGTGGCCGTCCTCACGGCTTAGCATGGTCAGAAATTGCTTGTATATATGCTCTGTGCGGTAGTGGGAACCGGTTTTGTCTTCTTCTTTCTTGCTTCCGTCGGGTATGTGAAGATCGTTGATAACGTCAAAGAGCAAGGCTGCGAAAAGATGGTAAATCAGCTCGTCGTGATAGAGGTCGTTGGAGGAATTGCGGTAGCGCAATATACTGAGAAAGACGTCTATTCGTGTCATTAGATACCGCTGGTCGTTAGTGATGAACGGCCTTAGCGACAGCACGTTGAGCACTTGATAAACGCGTTCGCCACCAGTCAGCATTCGTGACAGTATCTCCATGCTGAAGCCAACAACAGTAGAGCTTCCGTTGTTCAACTGGCTTATGTTCGAGAGGGTGGTGTTTGGCGGACACAATACACATGTGCCGGCCTCTATCGTATAAGCTTTGTCATTGAGCGAAAAGCTGAGGCTGCCGTCTGTGCAGAAAAGCAAAAGCAGCCCGTTGACGCTCATGCCTTTGCACAAGTCCTTATAGTTTCCGAGGGGCGAAAGGGCAAAATAATGATTATCGGCATATACTGCCGGTTGGTCAAGCCCCATGAAATCGACTATGCGGAAAGTCTTGTCCATGTGGGCAAAGTTACGAAAAAGTTGTTAAACTAAGAAAGGATAAACGGAAAAGAAAAGCAGAAATGGCTCATATTGAGCTGTTAATAGAAAATCCCGCCTCGCCGTGCTTTTGCAACGGCGGGGCGGGACTATCGCTCTAAGGCATTTTTGATACCTTATGAAAGATGTTCTTATTTCATGGTGAACGCAGTTTGTTTTCCTGGTTCACCTGCTCAGTCATTTACAGTGGTTTGTACTCCCAGAAAGCCTCCATAGCCTCGTATGAAGCAAGGCCAAGCTCCTGGTACATCTTTGCCGTGGCGTGGTTGCGGTCTTCAGCACGCTGCCAGAACAGGCGCTCGTCGTTGCCAAGATATGGCGCGCTTTCCATTTGGCTTGAGTGCTTCAGAATGGCATTGCGCTTTGCGCGAAGCTCTTCCGGGCTCATAGGCACGCACATCTCTATATTCTCTATTGGCCACTCAGCCCAAGCTCCGCGATACATCCAGAACTTGCAGTCCTTAAGCCACTCGGCTCCAGCTTTCTTCTCAAGGTCGATGGCTGCAAGCACAGCGTTGGTGCACTTGCGGTGTGTGCCGTGAGGATCGGCAAGGTCGCCTGCCATGAATACCTCGTGCGGCTTCACGGTTTGAAGCATGTGGCGGACAATCTCCACATCTTTTTCTGTCATTGGCAACTTTTCTACTTTTCCGCTTTCGTAGAACGGGAGGTCGAGGAAATGTACATGGTCAAGAGGAATCTTGTTGTAAGTGCAGGCTGTGCGTGCCTCACCACGGCGGATAAGTCCCTTTATGGTGCGAACCTCCTTGGTGTCCATGTCGCCGTCTTTCTTATTCTTGAAGAACTCCTTGATGTCCTTGTACATCTTCTTGATGACTTCATCCTTCTCGTCGCAGAACAGCTGGTTAAAACCATTCACGAAATGCATGAAGCGTGTAACTTCCTCATCGTTGACGGCGATGTCGCCGCTTGTCTCATAGCAGATATGAACGTCGTGGTGCTGGTTTACAAGGCGCTGTATAGTTCCGCCCATCGATATAACATCGTCGTCGGGATGCGGTGAGAACACTATGATGCGCTTTGGATATGGAGTGGCGCGCTCTGGGCGATATGTGTCGTCGGCGTTTGGCTTGCCGCCAGGCCACCCTGTTATGGTGTGCTGCAGGTCGTTGAATATCTTGATGTTGGCGTTGTAAGCAGAGCCATAGAGCGCAAGAAGTTCTGAAAGCCCGTGGTCGTTGTAATCCTTGTTGGTGAGCTTCAGTATTGGTTTGTGCGTAACTCCGCAGAGCCAAACAAGTGCAGAGCGCACCATCTTGTCGTCCCAACTGCAATTGGTGACAAGCCAGGGGTGCTTGATGCGTGTGAGTTCAGATGCTGCGCCGAGGTCGATAACCATGTCGGCGTTGTCATGGGTCTGCATGAACGATGCCGGTACGGCGTCAGAAACCTTTCCTTCGACGGCTTCCTTGACGATGTTGGCTTTTTCCTCGCCCCATGCCACGACGTAGACTTTCTTTGCCTTCAGAATGGTGCCCATGCCCATAGTGATGCTGCATGGCGGCACTTGCTCGCCATTGGTGAAGCTGTTGGTCATTTCCTCACGCGAGAGAGCGTCTACAAGTATTATGCGGGTGTTGCTTACGAGGCTGGAACCAGGCTCGTTGACGGCGATGTTGCCGTTTCTGCCAATTCCGAACAGGGCTGCGTCAAGGCCTCCGAATGTGCTGATGCGCTGTTCGTAGAGGCGGCAATAGTCTTGCACGGCGTCTTGTGAAATGCTGCCGTCTGGCGAGAATATGTTTTGGGGCTCAATATCTACAAGGTTAAGGAAACGCTCCTTAAGCTGTTGCAGGCTGCTGATTTTGCTGTTTTTCTGAAGTGGGAAGTACTCATAGCCGTTGAAAACCACTACGTTCTTAAAACTCAGTCCGTTTTCCTTGTGGCGGCGCACGAGCTCATCATAGACCGGAGTGAGCGATGTGCCGGTGCCAAGGGCTATGGTGAAGAACTTGCCTTCGCTTCTGCGCGTGTTGATAGCCTTTTCCAGTTCGTCGGCTATATGCTTTGCGCCATCTTCAGTAGAGGCAAAGATGTCCGTGGGAATTTTTTCCATTCGGGTCAGCTCAGTACGGTCTACGGCTGTCTTAGGCTGATATAATTCTTTAGGAACCTTGTTTAAAACAATTTGAGAAGTTAAATTTAAGTTAACCATATGACTTTGTTGTTGTTTTGTATTTCCGACTGCAAAGGAACGCAATAAAAGTCGTTTGTCGTATGGAAAAAGGTTCACTAAAATTAGAAAAAGTGCACTAAATAGGCTTTCCGGCTATTTTTAGTGCACTTTTTTACAATTTATTGGAATATAAAGTTCGCAATAAAGATTATCGAAAGAACAATGAGTGTAGGATTGAGCGCATTCCACTGCTTGGTGCATATTTTCAGTATGACGTAGCTAAGTATGCCAAGGCAGATGCCGTCGGCGATGCTATAGCACAGCACCATTGTAATCATGGTGATGAATGCAGGAAAAGCGTCGCTTACGTCTTTTAAGTCAAGCAGCTTAACAGAATCAAGCATCAGCACGCCCACAAGCACCAATGCGCCACTTGTGGCGGCTCCGGGAATGAGCAGGAAAATGGGTGAAAGAAACAATGCCAAAAGAAACAGCAACCCGGTGGTAAGGGACGTCATGCCCGAACGTCCACCCTCGGCTATTCCCGATGCGCTTTCTACAAACGTCGTGAGTGTGCTTGAGCCAAGGAATGCACCGCATGTGGTGCCGATAGCGTCACTCATCATAGCTTCTTTGATATGGGGAATGGAGCCGTCGGGGCGCACGATGTGCGTCTTGTAGGCGAGCCCGACAAGCGTGCCTACGGTATCGAAAATGTTTACCAACAGCAATGAAATCACTACCATGACTGTGCGCATGTTCAGCAGTCCCGTGAAGTCGAACTTGCAAAATATAGGGCTGAGGCTCTTGGGGAGCGACACAGGAAGCCAGTGGTCAGGGATTTGGGTCACGCCCATAGGTATTCCGACGATAGTGGCAATGATGATGCTATAGAAAAGCGCCCCCTTCACCTTGCGCGCCATGAGCACACCACTAAGCACTATGGCTATGATGCCGAGGATGCAGGTAGGAGTGAACTTGCCGAGGCTGACGAATGTTGCCGGCGAGGCTACCACGATGCCGGCGTTTTTCAGTCCTATGAAAGCTATGAACATGCCTATGCCCACGGAGATGGCGTAGCGCAGGTTGGTGGGGATGGCGTTGAGTATCGCCTCGCGTATATTAAAGAAGGTGATGAGCAGGAATACAACACCCTCTACGAGCATTATGGCAAGCGACTGTTGCCACGTGTAGCCCATAGCCTGGCATAAGGTATAGGCGAAGAATGCGTTGAGTCCCATGCTCGGAGCTTGCGCGAAAGGCAACTTTGCCATGAATGCGAGCAGCAGGGTGGCTATGGCTGAGGCTATTGCAGTGGCAGTGAACAGAGCACCTTTGTCCATGCCGGTGGTGCCGAGCACGGTGGGGTTTACGGCGAGAATGTAGCACATCGTGAGGAATGTGGTAGCACCTGCCACCACCTCAGTGCGGTGCCGCATGGTCTTGGGGTCGAAGCCAAGTATACGGTCAAGAATCATTGCTTTGAGTTTACAGTTTTGAGTTTATAGTTTACAGTTTGTGGTTTTATTGTGCTACGGCATTCACCGTCACCACTTCCTTCTTTGGTGTGGTAAGCAACTTTATCGTTTGGTCTTTCTCTACGATTTGCTCTTGCAGGTCACGCGCCCTTACAGCCTGGGCATCTATCAGCAGTGATTTAGATTTGACTTCATCCTTGAGTCCTCGGATAATGGTATATTCCCATACACCCACGACCACAAGTATCATTATCACAAGCCCCATTATAGTTTCAGCAATGTGCTTCATGACTGTTTATTTAAGTTTTTGTCGTCTCTGTCTGCGTCAATCATGCTCTTAAGACCGTCGCTGTAGTCGGTGACAACCTTTCTGCAAAACATCTTGTCTTCATCTTTTATAGCATTGAAATCGACCTCTGTCAGCACCTTTGGCTCTGGTGCTCCGTCGATATACGTTAGTTGGCTCAATGCATCTACGCCCTTGTAGCGCCCCTTGACAATGGTGCATTGTGAAGCGAACTCAGAATTCAATGCCACTGTAGGCACGAATGTCTCCACCTGGCGGTAGCTTGTGCTGAAATACTCTTTCAGTTGTGCATTCTCATCCCACTCGCTCACTACCTGGTATCCGAGCTCCGGCGTTATCGCCCACGATGCCGCACCCTTGTAGAGCATGTATGTTTTCAAAGGGCAGTGTATACGCAGAGTCTTGTGTATGCTCGCCAGGTTGAGTGCATTGCGTAGCGCGCCACGAGCCTTTGCTTTCAGCGAGTTGCTGCGCCATGAATGGCCGGCAAGCAGGCGGAAGTCGCAATAGGGGTAAGCCGCCTTGCCTTGCCCGACCATTGCAATACCACTGAGTATCTGTTTGCCATTGGCATTGGCGAAAAAGCTGTTTATGCGCTCGTTGCTCCACAGCGGATAGTCGGAGCCGCATAGATATACGAGGTAATCGTAGTTGGCTGCGTCAAGGGCCTTGCGCAACAGCTCCACTTGCACATTCACTTCGCTTATGCTCCCCGGAACTACGTCAACGCGGTTGCGGATGAAGGTGACGTTTTGCCGGCGCACCATGTTCTCAAAATGCAGCAGGTCGCGCTTTGAGTCAACGTGTACGTAATAGTCGGCGGCGTCGGGCAAGCTGTTGATGAGGTCGCGCAAGTGTCGCGCGTCTTTATTGGTTGATATAAGGAAGGCGATTTTCATAAGCATACCGTATTTCTCACTGCAAAGATAACACATTATTATATAATGTGCAAATTATTTCGTCGAAATGACCGTCTTGTTTGTAAATATTGACATTGGTCATTTTCTGTCTTTGCTTGCAAATGCTTGCAATTGTCGGTTTTGCCAACAATGTCTACTGGTTGCGTAGTGGCAATACGATTATGGCGCATTCACGATGCGGCAAAACTTTAATCGTAATGCGGCAAAACTTTAACTGCAGGCCGATAAAACTTTAACCGCATAGTGCTTAAATTTTGTCTGCAAAAGAGCCATAGAGAGATAGATATGAGTTAAATATTTATAAAAGATTGTCAGTGGCCTGTATAGTGGTGATTTTTCGTAATTTAAGTTGTAACTTTGCAGTCTGAATTGCGGTGGTGTGTCTTAGAGCCTCCGCAGCCGTAGCGTGTTAATAGTGCAGCCGATGGCCTGGTTGCACGGTTAGTGAATCGCAATCCGGCGTTTAGGGTTAAAGCTGTGGATGGTCTCTTTTAGACTGGAGGCACCGCGAGGCCCCTATCCATTCAATAAAAACTTATAATTAATAATTCAACAAAAGTAAATGGACACTTTAAGTTACAAGACCGTTTCCATTAATAAGGAAACAGCTAAGAAGGAGTGGGTCGTTGTGGATGCCACCGACCAGATTGTGGGCCGTTTGTGCTCTAAGGTCGCCAAGCTTCTGCGCGGTAAGTACAAGCCAACCTTCACTCCTCATGCCGACACAGGCGACAACGTTATCATTATTAACGCTGCAAAGGTTCGCTTCTCTGGTAAGAAGGAAACCGACAAGATCTACACCCGTTATACTGGCTATCCAGGCGGACAGCGTTTCAACACGCCCGCTGACTTGCGTACGCGCAAGAACGGTATCGACAAGATGCTGCGCCATGCCATCAAGGGCATGCTGCCAAAGGGTCCCCTTGGCCGCTCGCTCATGGACAACGTATACATCTATGAGGGTTCTGAGCACAAGCACGAGGCTCAGAAGCCAAAGAACATTGACATTAACCAGTATAAATAATCCGTAAAGATGGAAGTTATCAATGCAATAGGCCGCCGCAAGAGCGCAGTGGCCCGCGTTTACCTCACAGAGGGCACCGGTAAGATTACTATCAACAAGAAAGATATAGAAACATATTTCCCATCGGCTATCCTGCGCTACGTGGTGCGTCAGCCGCTGCAGCTGCTTGAAGTGGCAGAGAAATATGACATCAAGGCAAACCTCGACGGCGGTGGTTTCACTGGTCAGAGCCAGGCTCTGCGCCTCGCCATCGCTCGCGCTTTGGTGAAGATTAATGCTGAGGACAAGAAGAACCTCAAGGATCACGGCTTCCTGACACGTGATAGCCGTGCCGTTGAGCGTAAGAAGCCAGGTCAGCCGAAGGCTCGCCGTCGCTTCCAGTTCAGTAAGCGTTAATCTATTTATCGAAGGTTTAGCATCCAAACGGGCGGGATCCCAAGTGGCTACCCGCCTGCTGGTTCTAAGCATCAGCCGCAAGGTTGAGTACGCCGTTGCTTAGCAATGGCATCAAGAATTAAAAGGAAAGTAAACAATTAAAACAAACAAAGACAATGTCAAGAACAACATTTGACCAGTTGCTTCAGGCAGGTTGCCATTTCGGTCACCTGAAGCGCAAGTGGAACCCCGCTATGGCTCCTTACATCTTCATGGAGCGCAACGGTATTCATATCATCGACCTCAACAAGACAGTAGCCAAGATAGACGAGGCTGCCGACGCTTTGAAGGCAATTGCCAAGAGTGGCCGCAAGATTCTCTTCGTGGCTACAAAGAAGCAGGCTAAGGACATCGTGGCTGAGAAGGCTGCCAGCGTAAATATGCCTTACGTCATTGAGCGTTGGCCGGGTGGCATGCTCACCAACTTCCCAACAATCCGCAAGGCTGTGAAGAAGATGGCAAACATCGACAAGATGATGAACGACGGCACATTCTCCAACCTGTCAAAGCGTGAGCTTCTGCAGATTAACCGCCAGCGCGCTAAGCTTGAGAAGAACCTCGGCTCTATCGCTGACCTTACACGTCTGCCGTCAGCCCTGTTCGTGGTTGATGTAATGAAGGAGCACATCGCCGTTAAGGAGGCTAACCGCCTGGGCATCCCAGTGTTTGGTATCGTTGATACAAACTCTGATCCTCACAATATCGACTATGTTATCCCTGCAAACGATGACGCTAAGGATAGCATTGAGGTCATCTTGAACGCTTGCTGCGCCGCTATTGCTGAGGGCTTGGAGGAGCACAAGGCTGAGAAGGCTGACGAGAAGGCTGCCGCTGACCAACAGGACGAGGCAACAGAGGGCCGTCGTCATAGCCGTCGCGCACGCCGCGAGGAAGCTCCTGCTGAGGCTGCTGCACCTGCCGCTGAAGAAGCACCAAAGGCTGAGGCTGCTCCTGCTGAGGAGGCTCCCAAGGCTGAGGAAGAAGCTCCTGCCGCAGAGTAATGTAATCATAAAGTTCAATTATCAAAGTTCAAAGGAAAAATAACAATGGCTGTTACAATAGAAGACATCAAGAAGCTGCGCGCCATGACTGGTGCAGGTATGAAGGACTGCAAAAAGGCCCTTGCCGAAGCTGATGGTGATATAAACAAGGCTGTGGAGCTCGTTCGTGAGCGTGGCTTGGCCATCGCTGCAAAGCGTAGCGACCGCACAACAAGTAACGGTTGCGTGCTCGTGAAGAACGTCAATGGCTTTGCTGCTATGATTGCCTTGAAGTGCGAGACCGACTTCGTTGCCAATGGTGATGACTACATCGCCCTTACTCAGGAGATTCTCGATGCTGCCATTGCAGCAAAAGCTCAGACTCTGGATGAGGTGAAGGAACTCACCGTCGATTACGATGGCGAGCAAGTCAAGGTAGCCGATGCTGTTACCCGCCGTTCAGGCGTTGTAGGTGAGAAGATGGAGCTTGACGGCTACAATGTGCTTGAAGGCGAGAATATCTCTGTCTACGACCACATGCGTAAGCACACACTTGCTACAATGGTTCAGCTGTCTGAGCCTAACGAGGAGGCTGGCTACAAAGTTGCCATGCAGGTAGCTGCAATGAAGCCGGTTGCTCTTGACGAGGCAAGCGTTCCTCAGAATGTAAAGGACGAGGAGCTTAAGATTGCAGTCGAGAAGACTAAGGAGGAGCAGGTTGAGCGCCAGGTAAACGTTGCACTGAAGAAAGCCGGTATCAACCCCAACCTCGTTGACAGCGACGATCACATCGCTTCCAATGTTACAAAGGGATGGCTCACTCAAGAGGAAGCTGACAAGGCAAAGGAAATCCGTAAGGAAGTTTCTGCTACCGCTGCTGCAAACCTCAAGGAGCAGATGATACAGAACATCGCCAAGGGCCGTATGGCTAAGTTCTTCAAGGAGAACTGCCTCGTCGACCAGGAATTTCAGTTTGGTGATGAGGGTGCAAAGGAGAGCGTTGCTCAGTGGCTCGACAAGCAGCAGAAAGGCCTGAAGGTTGTTGCTTTCAAGCGTTTCAGCCTTGCAGCTGACTAAGACTTGTTGTCCTTTTTTCCACAGGAATTTGGAATTTCCATAGTTTCTTTAAGTTTTTATAGTGGCTATGGGAACAACATCAAATCTTTACAGGAGCCGTGGACTGTTCCACGGCTCTTTTCCTTAAAAAACAATCGAATATGAACAATCTTAATGTTTCTGTCATTGCTCACATCGCAAAAGGTAAAGACATAATTCCGGCTTTTGAACAGAATGCCGTTGCTTGGCAGGGCATCGACCAAGTGTGCTGGCCAAAGGAATATCCTTATAAGCCATCTGCTAAGTTTGCCATCGCTCATGACGATGAAACCATTTACATTGCTTATCGTGTGAAGGAGCGTTGCATCCGCGCCCTTGCCCTTGATGGTGGGGAAGTGTGGAAAGACTCTTGTTGTGAGCTGTTTATTGCTCCAGACGATACGGGTTATTATAATATAGAATGCAATTGCGCCGGACACCCGCTTGTGGCTTTCGGCCCTGACCGCAACAACCGTACGCCTGCTTCGCTTGATACAATAGCCCTCATCGACCGTTGCTCGTCACTTGGCAGTGAGCCTTTCGCTTTGCGTAATGGTGACTTTTCATGGCAGATGGCGTTGCGCATACCGAAGGAAGTTTTCTTCATGCATCCCGGACTTAAGCTTAGCGGTGACATGCGTGCCAATGTATACAAGTGTGGCGACGAAACCATTCCACATTTTCTTGCATGGAATAAGGTAGGTACGCCTACGCCGGACTTCCATCAGCCGACATATTTCGGATTGTTCCACCTGTGATTTTTCTCTAAGCTAAATCAACATTATTTCCCACAGACTAAAATTTTTTCATGTCCTAAATAAAGAAAAAAGCCTGAATTATGAAAACAAGAAATCTTTTACTCACATTTTTGCTTTTATCAATGATGCTCTTGCCGGTAACTGCGCAAGATGCTTTCAATTGGCCTTACAAGATAGACAATGGGGTCATTAAGACAGAGGTTCCGGTTCGTCCGTCTGGCCAGCAAGATGTCCTCAACCTTCGTACTCCAAAGCTGAGCGTTGTGCGCGTGGGCTTTGTGGGGCTTGGCATGCGTGGCCACGAAGCCGTTCGCCGCTGGATTTATCAAGAAGGCGTGCAAATCGTGGGTCTTTGCGACCATGAGGCTGACCGCGTGAAATCTTCCAATGCCCAATTGCGGAAAGCAGGCCTTCCGCCAGCAGCCGAATACAGTGGCGAAGACGGCTACAAGGCTCTGTGTGAGCGGCAGGATGTAGACCTTATATATATTGCAACTGATTGGCTCCATCATGTGCCGGTGGCAAAATACGCAATGGAACATGGCAAGCACGTTGCTATAGAGGTGCCTTCCGCCATGACGCTACGCGATTGCTGGGATCTCATTAACCTGTCGGAGAAAACACGCCTGCATTGCTTCATGCTGGAGAACTGCTGCTACGACTTTTTCGAGCTAAATACGATGTATATGGCTCAAAAGGGCCTTTTCGGTGAAGTGATGTTCGGAGCTGGCGCCTATCGCCATTGCCTTGATCCTTTCTGGGATGAATACTGGAAGAACGGCCCCGACGACAAGCTCGGTTGGAGACTTGATTATAACATGCGCTATCGTGGCGACGTTTACGCTACCCACGGACTTGGTCCGGTGGCTCAGTTGATGAACATACACCGTGGCGACCGCTTCCTCACGCTCTCGGCAATGGACACCAAGAGTGTGCGAGGAAAGGCTATTGCCGAAAAGAAGCTCGGGCACTCTATTGACAATTTCCGCCAAGGAGACATCACCAATACGATGATACGCACTGCCAATGGCAAAATGATTCAGATAATGCACTCCACTACAATACCCCAGCCTTATAACCGCATGTTCCAAATAGTGGGCACCGAAGGCATGGCAAACAAATATCCTGTAGAAGGCTATTCGCTCACACACAACAGTATGGTAAAAGGCGGTATTCAAAAGCACGGCAATTACTGGGAAGGTGAGGAGTACTTGCCAAAGGAAGATTACGACCAGCTTGTGAGCAAATACACGTCTCCGATGGTGACTAAATATGAGAAGAAGGCAAAGGAAGTGGGCGGCCACGGCGGAATGGACTTCATTGAAGACTCACGCCTCGTCTATTGCTTGCAGCATGGATTGCCGATGGACATTGATGTCTACGACCTTGCCGAATGGTGCTCGCTTGCCGAACTTGGCAGCTTGTCGATGGATCACGGTTGCTTGCCCGTTGAAGTGCCTGATTTCACGCGCGGCCATTGGAAGGACCAAAAAGGCTATCAGCATTATTACGCCACAGAGGCAGAGGAGGAAGCTCAGGACAAAGCCAACCATGAGTTTACGCTCAAGCTGAAGGCAAGCGCCGAGAAACTGTGGAAAAAGTACGATAAGAAGAACAAAAAGTAAGTGCCGTAAGTTTGCAACCAGGTTGCAATACTTTCTATATACCTTTGCAGCAGAAAACAAATAAAACATAACAAAGACATGAATAAAAAACTGCTGTTAAGGATTGTGTTGACCGCCGTGCTGCTGTTTGCGGCATGGGCGGTTACCAAAACGTGGGCTATGCCGATTGGCGTACAGCTGATGGTATATCTTGTGCCTTATTTCTTGATTAGTTATGATGTCATTGGGGAAGCTGTTGAAGAAGGCATAAAAGAGAAAAACCCGTTCAACGAGGACTTCCTCATGTGCATAGCCACTATTGGCGCGCTGCTCATAGGTTTTCTTCCGGGGGCAGAGACGCAGTTTCCGGAAGCCGTCTTCGTGATGCTGTTTTTCCAGGTTGGTGAGTTTTTTGAGGATTATGCCGAGGGGCAAAGCAAGCGAAGCATAAACCACTTGATGGACATACGCCCCGACACAGCCAATGTGGAACGTAACGGAAAAATAGAGGTCGTTGACCCAAAGGCTGTTAGGCTTGGCGAGATAGTCGTCGTGCGGCCGGGCGAGAAAGTGCCGATGGATGGCACTATAATTGAAGGGCAATCGAGTCTCAACACCGTAGCCTTGACAGGAGAAAGCATTCCGCGCGAGGTTGGCGTTGGCAGCGATGCCATGAGCGGCTGCGTGAATGTCTCCGGATTGCTTAAGATAAAGACTACAAAGAGCTTTGGCGATTCTACAGCTTCGAAGATAATAAAGCTCGTAGAGGAATCGTCGGAAAACAAGTCAAAGAGCGAGACATTCATCCGCCGCTTTGCTCGTGTTTACACCCCGATTGTGGTGTTTCTTGCCATTGCGTTCGCTTTCATTCCCCCATTCTTTTATGACAGTTACGAGTCGGGGCTTGTTACATGGGCTTATCGCGCCCTCAGTTTCCTTGTCGTTAGTTGTCCGTGTGCACTTGTCATATCAGTGCCGCTGAGTTTCTTCGGCGGCATAGGCGGTGCTTCGCGCAAGGGCATACTCGTAAAGGGAGGCAACTATATGGACACGTTGGCAAAGCTTTCGACCGTTGTCTTTGACAAGACAGGCACGCTCACGAAGGGTGTGTTTGCCGTTGATGCCGTCCATCCCGACAAGCTCGATGCCAAGGAGCTGCTGCATCTTGCGGCTCATGTTGAGCAATACAGCACCCATCCTATAGCTATGGCTTTGCGCAATGCGTATAGTGGCAAAGCCACAACCCATAATCCGCTTGAGGATGGATGCACTGTAGAGCAAGTCGAGGAGGTTGCAGGGCAAGGTGTCAAAGCTGTAGTAAACGGCAAGACCGTATGCGTAGGCAATGAGAAAATGATGAAAACCGTTGGCGCGAAGGTTCACGAATGCTTGAAGTGCAAAGGTCTCGTGGGCACAACCATTCATGTATCCATTGATGGTGAGTATGCCGGACATGTCGTTATATCCGACCAAGTGAAGGATGACAGCCGTGAGGCAATAGACAGGCTGAAGAAGCTGGGCGTTAAGAAGACCGTCATGCTTACTGGTGACCAGGAGGCAATTGGCCGCAACGTTGCCGAACGGCTTGGCTTGGACGAATTTCATGCAGGCTTGTTGCCAGCCGACAAGGTCGGTCATGTAGAGCGTCTGCTCAAGGAAAAGCCGGCAGGAACGAGCCTCGCGTTTGTTGGCGACGGCATCAACGATGCACCAGTGCTGGCACGAGCCGACGTAGGCATTGCGATGGGAGCCCTCGGAAGCGATGCGGCAATCGAGGCGGCAGACGTGGTTTTGATGGATGATAAGCCGTCGAAGATAGCCACAGCCATAACCATTGCCCGAAAAACCATTGCCAATGCGCGTCAGAATTCGACCTTTGCCATTGCTGTAAAAGTCATAATCCTTGTGCTTGTAGCTTCCGGCTTGCTTGGCAATCTTGCCATGCCAATAGCTGTTTTCGGCGATGTGGGCGTGATGATTCTTTGCGTTCTCAATGCCATGCGCACCCTTAGGGCGTAGCCGGAACGTTCTTGTTGTTAAAAATAATAGCAGGGCAAAATCATGATTTAATCAAGCGATAGTTATACATACGGCGTGTGTGACTTATACATACGCCGTACGTATCCGGTACATACGCCGTACGTATTCAGTACATACGCCGCACGTATCCAATATATACGCCGCGCGAGACTTGCTCGCGCGGCGTATGTGTTATTCTAAGCCTTTCACTTATAAAATAAAGATGTATGTGCCTGCCATTTGCTGAAGGCAAAAAAAATACGCTAAGACTCATCAACGAGCCCCAGCGTAAAGCCTATGTTTAACTAAAAATCCTTTTCGAATCAAATGAAAACCTCACGGTCTCCATTGTTTCCGTTAAACAATCTATCAAATCTACCTTAAACCTAATAACTAAAAACCTAAATCTATTACTACTAACCTAAACAATCTATTAACCTTTTGACATCGCAAAGTTAGTATAAATTCTAAAGCGATGCAACACTAATGTATTGTTTTTTGATAAAAATAACGCCTTTCTTGATATAAATCAATTATTTGTGTTCGAACACAGCTGCTTTTTAAAAGATTTAGAGCCAATTTTCTTTGAATTTGATTTCGCAAGCCCTTTGATGCTGATATTTTGAAACGGCATTCTGGAAAATATGAAAATAAAATTCACGTTTTTCTTTGTCATTCGCGACACTTGCATTATCTTTGCCAAAGTAAAAGACAATAGCAAAGATGAGAGTTTTGATAGTGAACACCAGCGAGATGGCAGGAGGGGCGGCAGTTGCCTCAAACCGCCTGATGGATGCGCTCAACAACAATGGTGTGAAGGCAAAGATGCTTGTAATGAATAAGGACACCGACAACATAACCGTTGTGGGGCTCAAAGGCAAGTTCAGCAAGCGGCTGCACTTCCTATGGGAGAGATGGTGTGTGTATTGCCACTTGCATTTCAAGCGCAACCACCTTTTTGAGCTCGACCTTGCCAATACAGGCACCGACATAACGAAGCTGCCGGAGTTTAAGGAGGCTGACATCATACACCTCGCTTGGATAAACCAGGGCTTTCTCTCGCTTAACGGCATAAGGAAAATCATCAGGAGCGGCAAGCCGATAGTGTGGACTATGCACGACCTGTGGCCTGCAACAGGCATCTGCCACGCCACGCTTGGTTGCATGGCGTATAAGGGCATGTGCCATAACTGTCAGTATCTGCCTGGCCACGGCTCAGACAACGACCTGTCAACACGTGTTTACAACCGCAAGAAAAAGCTTTATCGCAACAGCGGCATCCACTTTGTGGCGTGCAGCAAATGGCTTGGCGACCAGGCTAAGCAAAGCAGTCTGCTCTCAGGACTGCATGTTGAAAGCATCCCTAATCCTATCGACACTCATGTCTTTTACAAGAAGGATAAAAAGCAGGCGCGCCTGCATTCAACGTTGCCGACTGATAAACGCATTATCTTGTTTGTCTCGCAGCGCGTGACTCTTGAGCGCAAAGGCATTGGCATCTTCACCAAGGCAATAAGCAAGCTCGTTAGCCAATACCCCACAATGAAGCAAGACACGGTGATTGCAATACTCGGTGGACATGCCGACGAGGTTACGGCGCAGCTCGAACTGCCTTCATATCCGTTGGGATACGTAAGCAATGAAAGGCAGATTGTAGACATTTATAATTCTGCCGACGTGTTTGTCATGCCATCTCTTGACGAAAATCTTCCCAACACCATCATGGAGGCTATGGCGTGCGGCGTGCCCACGGTGGGTTTCAAGGTAGGCGGCATTCCGGAGATGATTGACCACACGAAAAACGGCTATCTTGCCAAATACCGCGATGCTGACGACCTTGCCGCCGGCATCCATTGGGTGCTCGACGAGGCTGACAAGGACAGCCTCAGCCAGCAGTGCTTGCAAAAGGTTTATGCCAACTATTCGCAACGCACCGTGGCAATGAAATACATAGAGGTTTATAACCAAGCCTCGGCATTCAAGAACTATAAAATATAGGAGGATGATAAAATTTACGATAGTGACCTGCACGTTCAACGCGGCATCTGTATTGCAACGGACGCTTGACAGCGTTAGGCATCAGAGCTATGGCGACGTAGAACACTTGATACTCGACGGGCTTTCTACAGACGACACTGTAAAGATGGCTATGGCATACAAGGAAAGGTCAGACAAGGCTGAGAACGGTCATGAGATTACAATAATCTCTGAGAAAGACGGCGGCCTTTACGACGCCATGAACAAGGGCATTCGCCATGCCACGGGCACATACATAGTCTTTCTTAATGCCGGCGACACCTTCCCAAGCAAGGACACCTTGGAGACCGTCGCAGCCTCTGTGGGCGAAGGCGAGCAGTTGCCAGGCGTGCTCTATGGCGACACCGACATAGTTGATGCCGATGGTCGTTTTCTGCGTCATCGTCGCCTGTCGCCGCCACGGCGTCTTTCCTGGCGTTCGTTCAAGTGGGGAATGCTGGTTTGCCATCAAGCCTTTTACGCTCGCACCGACATAGCAAAGCTCACACCATACAACCTCAATTATCGTTTCTCTGCCGACGTTGACTGGTGCATACGCATCATGAAAGAATGCGCTAAGCAAAAGCTGCCGCTGAGAAACGTAAACGAAGTAGTGGTAAACTATTTGGACGGCGGTTTGAGCATAAAGAACCACAAGGCATCGCTGAAAGAACGCTTCCGTGTCATGGCGAGCCATTATGGCTACATCCAGACATCGCTCTTGCATGCGTGGTTTGTCCTGCGTTCTTTGATAAAGAAATAGAAAATCGATAAATAAATGGAGCAACAGGGCTCGCTATTGAGCATTTTTATTTACCTTTGCGCCACGAATGCTTGCCAAGTCCAGGCACAACCTAATAAGTAAAACATCTAAACTATGGTAAAACTCAGCAAAAAGGCGACAACCGAGATACGTGACTATCTGATGATAACCATCGCTATGGTTTCATACTGTATAGGCTGGACCGTTTTCCTGTTGCCAAACAACATCACCACAGGCGGCGTGCCTGGCATATCGTCGGTGCTCTTCTGGGGCACAGGCATTCCCGTACAGACTTCTTACTTCATCATAAACGCCGCCCTGCTCGTTGCCGCCCTTAAAATCCTCGGTTGGCGCTTCTGCGTAAAAACCATTTATGCCGTGCTCGTGCTTACGAGCCTCACTACCTTTGCGCGCAGCAACGCTGGCAGCATGCACCTGCTGTCTGACCAGCCTTTCATGGCGAGCATCATTGGAGCCATATTCTGTGGTAGCGGCGTGGGGCTGGGGCTTGCCTTCAACGGCTCAACAGGCGGCACCGACATCATAGCGGCTATAGTGCACAAGTATCGTGACATAAGTCTTGGCAGGGTTATAATGCTTTGCGACATCGTTATCATTTCCTCGTCCTATCTCGTATTCCACGATTTTGAGCAGGTCATCTATGGCTATGTGGTGCTTCTCATAACTGCATACTGCATCGACCAGGTAGTCAATGCTATGCATCGCTCGGTGCAGTTCTTCATTATCTCAGACAAATATAAGGAGATAGCTTCACGCATTGCCGTCTATCCGCATCGTGGGGCAACGGTGATTGAGGCTCACGGCTTCTACACGGGCCACGAAGTGAAGATGCTTTTCATAATGGCAAAGCGTCGTGAGAGTAATGTTATTTTCCGCATCATAAACGAGATTGACCCAAAGGCATTTGTTACCGAGACCAACGTGATAGGCGTCTATGGTGAGGGCTTCGACAAGTTCAAGGTTCGGGCGCCGCATAACATACAGAAAATATCGCCCGAGCAGCAGGCTGCGCTCAGCTGATAAATGACAGATAAGCAATTTCTTGAAGAACTTATAGCACAGGGCGAGCATCAGCAGCAAGATTTCAAATACAAAATACAAGACGCTGTAAAACTCGCTCGCACTGTCTCCGCTTTTGCCAATACCGACGGCGGCAGGCTGCTCATAGGCGTGCGTGACGACGGACACCTGTCGGGAGTGAGGTCGGCTGAGGAAATATACATGATGGAGAAAGCAGCGAAGGCTTGCTGCCGTCCGGCTTCTGACATCAGCTTTGAAACACGCCGTGCCGACGGTCGCAGCATTGTCATAGCCACAGTGCCGAAAGCTCTTAAACGTCCTGTCTATGCCTTGGACGACGAAGGCAGGCGCACGGCTTTTGTGCGCATAGCCGACGAGAACATTGTCGCGTCGCCTGTTCATATTGAGATGTGGAAGCAAGACCGTGCTTCTACTGTCGTGACCGCCTATGGCGAAAGCGAAACCACTATGCTTGACACCTTGCGCATGCATCGTGGCGAGACGCTCAACCACCTTGTGCGCTACTCCCGTTTAAGCCGCTTTAAGGTCATAAAGACCCTTGCCCGTTTTGTGCGTTATGGAGTGGTGAGCATGGAGTATGAAGACGGATTGTTTAAGTTTTACATAATATAGCAAAGCTTGTTTTACAATCCTTGTATCTTTTCTTCTGCCAAACGTTCATTTAAGTTCCAGCCTAATTCATTTAGCGGGTTTGAATATTTGTCAAAATCGTCCCATGTAGCTTTTGTTGGCTTATCCAAAAGGATTTGCTTAAATCATATATAGAAAGCAAAGAGCATGTCTGTCACCTTGCGCTCTATTGCGGTAAAAGTTTTACCGCATACCCTTGAAAGTTTTATCGCTATGCCCTGAAAGTTTTGTCGCTATGCCCTGAAAGCTTTGCCGC
>CAZZNO010000015.1:0-5629 GCA_964655685.1 uncultured Prevotella sp. | reverse complement strand
CGCAAGCCGGTAAAAGTTTTATCGCATAATGGTTGTTGCGGGAGATTATAAAATTATGGCAGTGGAGTAGGGACTGTGCCGATGATGATAGCCTACCGCAGCCTCCTTTGCAAGAAAAAGCCACGGGTAAGGAACATGAAAAATGCAAAGCCAAGCGCATGTACTACCGCCACCATCCAAAATGCCGACGTATAGCCAAGGTGCTCTGCCACAACGCCCCCACAGAGTATGCCCAAGCCTTGACCTACATCCCACGCCGTGAGTACAGACGAGTTTGCTGTTCCGCGCTCATTGCTGTGCGCCACGTTTATCATCATGTTCTGGTGAGCCGGATACATGTGGCCGTTGCCGAGGCCTATCAGGAAAGCTGAAAGATAATAGCCAAGCATGTGTGGATAAGCTACGAAAAGAATGTAGCCCAGTGTGGAGAGAAGTATGCCTTCGGCGGCATTGTGGGCAATGTTGCCTTTTCGCAATGACTTGCTGCCTTGCAGTCTTGACAGTATCAGGCCAATGGAAAGAATCATGAAAAACGTGCCGGTGCCGCCGGTTATGCCGAGTTGCTCACGTCCGTAGATGGCAAGATAGTTGCTCAGCACACCATAGCAGAAGCCGAAAAACACCAGATTCACGGCTATAGCCCAGCCTCGGGTAAGGAAAAAACGGTCGAGAGACAACAGTTTGCCCGTGCGTTTCAGCGGGCGCTCCTTTATCTTTATGGTGCTTGCGACAAGCATGCCCAGCCCTGCTGCCACGAATGCCATCCAAAAAAGAATACTGAAATTGTGCGTGCTTTGATAGATGTATATGCCTACCGTAGGGGCTATGGCGGTGGCTATGTTGTTGCTCAAGCCATAATAACCTATGCCCTCATTGCGGCGCGATGGCGGCAAAACGTCAATAGCTACAGTGCTGCATGCCACTGTAGACGCGCCGAAAGGTATGCCGTGCAAAGTTCTGACAATGGCAAAAAGCAACAGCGTGGATGCGAGCAGGTAGCCGCCAAAGAAGATGAAGTAGACAAACAGGAAGATTACGAGAAGGCGCTTGCGCGAGAATGCGTCTATAAGAAAGCCGCTGAAAGGGCGGAAAATAAGAGCCGCTATGGTGTAGCCGGACAGCACAAGTCCTATCATGTCCTTGGTACTGCCGAACGTGTCGTGAAGATAGAGCGGGAGCAAAGGCGTGAGCAAATAAAAAGCGAAATACATGCCAAAGTTGTTTACCATCACTTTGACATATTCCGCATTCCAAAGCTTCTCTTTCTTTTCTTCTTCCATATTGAACGAAAAAAGGGGACTTGCTAAAGTAGCCCGCAGTCCCCTCTATGTTTTTATTTCAACTTGTCGTAGTCGGAAGCATCAACGGCTTCAAGCCATTCGTTGCTTGCTCCGTCCTCAACCTTTGTCATGTAAGCGATGTGCTGGAACCAACTGTCTTTGGCAGCGCCGTGCCAGTGCTTTACCTCAGCCGGTATTGCTATCACCGTGCCCGGCGTGAGTTCTACTGCTGGCTTGCCCCATTCTTGGTACCAGCCTCGCCCGGCTACACACACAAGCACCTGCACGCTCTTGTGGTGGATGTGCCAATGGTTTCGGCAACCAGGTTCGAAGGTCACATTGCTTGCTACGCCACTCAGAGGGGCAAGGTAGCTCTTCCCGTCGAAGTATTGGGCGTATGCCGAATTAAACTTGCCCACTGGCCATTGAGAGTTTTCAATGCCTTTCAGCGCGCCAATGTCGGCAGGGTCTTCAGGATTGGGCTCAGCTGCTTTGTCGCCTAAAGCTTGCTCCACGGCTCTTTGTGCGCGCCAGCCTTCGGCGGAGCCCACATTCTCTTTCAAGACTTGTGGTATGCCCCTGAGCTCGTCTGGCTTCACGCCCATGTTAAGCGCTCCCTTGGCATGAGCCAATGCTTGTGGTTCGCAGCCTGTGAGGCTGCTGTTTGCACTCACGGTAACAATCTCTCTATCAGACTCTGAGAGAACCTTGCTTGCGAATATGTCGCCAAAAAGGTGGGCCTTGAGATAATAGTCCTCGCGAGGCGCAAACGTGTAATCGAATGGCTTGCCGGTCAGGCGCGTCTGAACCTCGGTACCTGTCTTTAGTGAGTTGAAGTCCTTGGGCAGCACGGTCTCGTCGTCCTTTCCCATGTTCACGGCTACGCCTTTGGCATTGCGGTCGGCAATTACTTTTTGCAGTTGTCCCAGTGCGTTGAGAGAGCGTGGGAAGCCTGTGTAGGCATAAAGCTGTGACAGGGCTTCCTTTATTTCCGCTACTGTCAAACCATTGTCAAGCCCCTTGTCAATAGCTGCGTAAAGGCGCGTCATGTCGCCCTTTGCTTCCAGTCCTGCAATGGCTGAAAGACTTTGTTGTCTTGGTGTAAGTATCATTTTCTCTTGTGCTTTAATGTTTATTGCCATTAGCAGCAACGCTATGGCAAATATTGTTTTCTTCATTCGATTTGCAATTCTTGTTTTTCGGATGCAAAGTTACTGAATAAAAGAAAAACGCACGTTGCTAAAATTACTGATAATTATACCATTTTCGCGGAAAAGCACCTTTCTGCCCGTCTACGGACATTATTTACTCAGTTTCCAGGTCACGCCATCTTTGGTGTCCTGCACTATGAAACCAGCCTGTTCAAGAGTGTCTCGTATTTGGTCGCTCGTTGCCCAGTCCTTTGCAGCCTTGGCTCTCTGGCGCATTGCAAGCACCATGTCTACAATCTTTCCGTATGCTTTTTCCCTCTCAGGACTGTTGGCTCCGCGGTTCGACTTCAGTCCGAGGATGTCGAACGTGAAGACCTTCATGGTGTCATCCAGTTCCTTCAAGTCGTCGGCTGAAATCTTCGTCTTGTGGTCAAGCAATGTGTTCACAAGGTGGCATGCCTCAAATAGCGCGCTTATTACGAGTGGTGTTTGCAGGTCGTCATTCATTGCGTCGTAGCAGCGCTGGCGCAGCTCTTTTACGAACTTTGCGGTGTCAGGCTGCGAGCCTTTCGATGTCTGCACTCGTTCCAGATTGGCAATGCCGTCCATCAGACGTTCGTAACCCTTCTGCGCTGCCTTCAGAGCCTCGTTTGAGAAGTCTACCGGACTGCGATAGTGAGCCGATAAAATGAAGAAGCGGATGGTCATCGGAGAGTATGCCTGGTCGAGAATGTCGCTGTTGCCGGTGAAGAATTGCTCCAAGGTAATGAAGTTGCCAAGCGACTTGCCCATCTTCTGGCCGTTGATTGTAATCATGTTGTTGTGCATCCAATAGTGCACCATTTGGTCGCCTTGGGAAGCCACCGCCTGCGCAATCTCGCACTCGTGATGCGGGAAAATGAGGTCCATGCCGCCGCCGTGTATGTCGAAGTGGTTGCCAAGATACTTGCGTCCCATGGCGGTGCACTCGCAGTGCCAGCCCGGGAATCCGTCGCCCCAAGGGCTTGGCCAGCGCATGATGTGCTCAGGCGTGGCACGCTTCCAAAGGGCGAAGTCAGCCTGGCATTTTTTCTCTCCCACACCTGCAAGCTCGCGTGAGTTGTTTATGATGTCTGTGAGGTTTCTGCCGGAGAGAATGCCATAGTGGTGATCCTTGTTGTATGCCTGTATGTCAAAATAAACGCTGCCATTGCTCTCGTAGGCATAGCCATTGTTTAGTATTTCCTTAACAAGCTGTTCCTGCTCTATGATGTGCCCTGTGGCATGAGGTTCTATCGATGGTGGCAGGGTGTTGAGCATTTCCATTGCCTTATGATAGCGGTTGGTGTAATATTGTGCTATCTCCATTGGTTCCAGTTGCTCAAGGCGTGCCTTCTTCTCTATCTTGTCGTCTCCTTCGTCGGCATCATGCTCCAGATGCCCCACGTCGGTTATGTTCCTGACGTAGCGCACCTTGTAACCAAGGTGCTGCAAGTAGCGGAAAAGCACATCAAATGTGATGGCAGGACGGGCGTGGCCAAGATGTGGATCGCCGTAAACAGTGGGGCCGCAAACGTACATGCCCACATGACCTTCTACCAACGGTTTGAAAAGCTCCTTCTTGCGAGTAAGGGTATTGTAAACTAAAAGATTCTGCTTCATGACTATTACCGTTTCGTTGTTTTAAGCTGCAAACTTACACTTTTTTTTGAAGAAAGCAGATTGTTTTGCCATTTTTCATATTGAAAGAATAAAAAAAATCGTAATTTTGCGTTTGAAATACAAAAAAGTATTGATTGAAGTGTCTTAAATCGACATCATTAGTGCTGTAATATCAAGGAACATGACAATAAAAGAAGCACAAGACACTGTAGATGAGTGGATAAAGACTTATGGCGTGCGCTACTTCTCTGAACTGACCAACATGACGGTGCTTACGGAGGAAGTGGGCGAGCTTGCTCGAGTCATGGCACGCAAGTATGGCGACCAAAGCTTTAAACCAGGCGAAAAGGACAACCTTGGCGAGGAGATGGCAGACATCTTGTGGGTTTTGTGTTGCCTTGCCAACCAGACGGGAGTCGACCTCACTGAGGAGTTCAAGAAAAGCATTGAGAAGAAAACCAGGCGTGACGCTACACGCCACAAAAACAATCAGAAGTTGAGATGACGTTACTTTTACGGTAATTGTAAACAATAAGAATAGCATCTCAAGACCATAAGAATAACAGTAAAAAACAAAATAACCGATATTAATGAACCGGAGAGACTTTCTTAAGGCGAGTGCGCTCATAGCTGGCGCAATGGTCGTAGACACAAAGACCTTTGCCGCGCGCATAAGCCAGATGGGGGCACCAAAGCTCACCATTGGAGTTTTGAGCGACATACACATACGCGTAGAAGACGAAATACCTGTTTTTGAAAAGACTCTAAAGTATTTCCGTGACCGCAATGTAGATGGGGTGATTATAGCAGGAGATATTGCTGACACAGGTCTTGAGCGGCAAATGAAGCTTGTTGCAGACACGTGGTTCAGGGTGTTTCCAAAGGACAGGCTGCCTAACGGTCACCATGTAGAGCGCCTGTTCATCTATGGCAACCACGACATGGAGGGTTTCAAATACAGAAACTGCATAGCTTTCCTGCCAAAAGAACAGCGCAATGAGGTCATAGCGCGTGAGGCAATAGTGAACAAGCGCGCCGCCTATTGGCAGAAATACTGGCACGAGACTTACAAACCTATATATATTAAAACTGTGAAAGGCTATAAGTTTGTGGGTGCACACTGGGAAGACTGGAAAGGCAATCATGGTGTTCCGGCATTCCTCGAAGCCCACAAGCGTGAGCTGGCAGGCAGCAAGCCGTTCTTTTACTTCCAGCATCCACACCCCAAGGACACTTGCGGCGGCCCGTGGGCATGGGGGCAGGACGACGGCGCGTCGACCAAGGCTCTGAGCCAATTCCCCAACTGCATAGCCTTCTCAGGCCATTCCCACACTATCCTGAATGACGATCGCACGATATGGCAAGGCGCATTCACAAGCATTGGCACATCGTCGCTGAGTTACACCTATTCTTTGGGTGGGCGTGAGAACACTTATGTTGACGGCGAGACAAACAAGAAGATGCCTTACCAGATGCGCTCGGTAAACCAGCACGATGGCAAGCAGGGCATGATTATGACGGTTTATGATGACAACATAACGCTTGAGCGGCGCGAGT
>CAZZNO010000014.1:7465-36533 GCA_964655685.1 uncultured Prevotella sp. | reverse complement strand
TCAATGTTTTGTGCAAAGTTAGTTTTTATTTCCCAATATAGTTGCCAGTGTGATGAAAATTTTATACTTTTGCAACACACTTCTATTAAATCACATTTTAAACAAATGAGTGAAGAAAAAAACTCTTTCCTGGTATTCTCTGGCACTAACACGAGATACCTTGCAGAGAAAATCTGCGCAAGCCTTGGTTGTCCTTTAGGCAACTTGGTGGTCACGAGGTTCTCCGATGGAGAATTTGCCGTGTCTTACGAGGAGTCCATCCGCGGACGCGACGTATTCTTGGTGCAAAGCACCTTCCCCAACTCTGACAACCTCATGGAGCTCCTGCTCATGATTGATGCAGCCAAGAGAGCTTCGGCTCGCCACATCATCGCCGTGATACCCTATTTCGGATGGGCAAGGCAAGACCGCAAAGACAAGCCACGTGTGAGCATAGGCGCAAAGCTCGTTGCCGACCTGCTGAGTGTAGCCGGCATCGACCGCCTTATAACGATGGACTTGCACGCCGACCAAATCCAAGGCTTCTTCAACGTACCAGTTGACCACCTGTATGCCAGCAATATCTTGCTGCCTTACGTACAGAGCCTGCACCTTGACGACTTGGTAATAGCATCGCCAGACGTTGGCGGCTCAAAGCGCGCTAACACTTATGCAAAATACCTTGGTTGCCCATTGGTGCTGTGCAATAAGACACGCGCCCGCGCAAACGTGGTAGAGAGCATGCAAATCATTGGCGACGTGAAAGGCAAGAACGTGGTAATAGTTGACGACATGGTTGACACTGCCGGCACCATTACCAAGGCCGCAAACATAATGATAGAGGGCGGAGCCAAAAGCGTGCGCGCGTGCGCATCACACTGCGTGATGAGCGGCCCTGCATCGGAAAGGGTACAAAACTCTGCTCTTGAGGAAATCGTATTCACAGACTCTATACCTTACACCAACCGTTGCTCAAAGGTTAAGCAACTGAGCGTAGCCGATCTCTTTGCTGAGACCATACGCCGCATCATCAACAACCAGAGCATTTCATCGCAGTATCTGGTATAAGAAACAAATAGCAATTTGCATAAAATAGTCCTGCCGAACCAAAATAACTCAGCAGGACTTTTTTAATATTACACTTTTATAGATTTGTAAATAAACAATCATGCAGAAGTCTTTCATGAGTGCCCACTTTTTGTTCAAGCCAATACTTTTTTCAGTACAGCCCAATAGTGAAAGAGATTATAAGCCATTGAATATCAGAGACATAACAAAATTGCATCTTTCTGTTAGCGTGAGCCATTCATGATTACGGCGCAAAGGTGCCACCTTTACGCCGTAAAGACGAGACATTTACGGCGCAGATAATCCTTCTTTACGGCGCGAAGAAGCATTGTTTACGCCGTAGAGAAGCTGTACCAATGCCCAATGTGTCTTTTGAGACTGCTGTCATAGTGTCAAAAATGCGCAAACAACTTTCTGGAACAGCATTTCTCCATTGTCCAAACTTTTTACTTTTTGTTAATTTCTTTCATAGCCATATAACCTTGCATGAACCTTTGCAAATTTGCAAAGCTGTCTTTTAAGTCTGAAACTTAAAGCTCAATGCAAATCAAGATATTCTTTTATCTTCTTTACGGCTATATGATAGCTTGCTTTCAAAGCGCCTTCAGTGGTGCCAAGCACTTTCGAAATATCCGAATATTTCATTTCGTCGTAATAGCGCATAGTGAACACGGCGCGCTGTACGTCTGGCAGCTGGGCAATGGCCTGTTGAAGGAGAACCTGCGCCTTGTCACCATCAAAATATTCGTCTGCCATAAGTTGCCCAGCCACACTTTGTGCATCATCTATATCCACATGGCTTTCATTCCTTCGCCTGCGCAGAAAGTCGAGAGATTCGTTTACGGCTATGCGATAGAGCCACGTCGACAGTTTCGACTTACCCTGAAAGCTGTCTATGTTGAGCCATGCTTTGACGAAAGTCTCTTGCAACACGTCGTCGGCATCATCATGCGTAAGTACAATACGACGAATCTTCCAGTACAGCGTCTCGCTATACTGTCTCACTACCTCCGCAAATGCCCTCTCACGAGTTATAGGATTTGCCAGTAGCCGTACAGTTTTCTTATCGTCGGTATTGCCCATCACATGTAATTGCCAAGATAATCGTATATCAATTTATCATAGCCATAAACGTCATTGAACGTCCTCAACTTCCCGTCGGCATCAGGAAATAGTGTAAAGTAAACTATGAACAACGGCACTTGTGGCCTCACCTCAACCCTGCCCACAAGCATGTCACGCCGAAGCGTATCGGCAACGGCACGTTGCGTTTCCGTTAGTTCTTCCTTGCGCTTGCCAAGCGGCGACACATCGGCATTCATCGAATACCAAATTTTGTCCACAAGTTTGCTGTCATTGCCAACGAGGAAAGCCGCAAGATCAAACGGACGCTCTACGCGTATGCATCCATGACTGACATCACGGTCATCGCGTGAGAAAAAAGACTTCGACGATGTATCGTGCAGATATATGGAAAAATCGTTGTCAAAACGGAAAATGACACGCCCCAAGGCATTGCCTTCACCCCCCTCCTGAATGGCAAGATAGTCTCCACTTAAGAGCATGGCGGGTGTTACACTGGCAATGTCGATGTCCTTGCCAGTGGCGCGCTCGCGTATAAAATAATGGTGCGATGAAAAGTACCATCTGTCACCCAACCTCGGTATTATGCTTTTCTTCACAATGCTTCTTGGCATAATCCATTGTGGGTTTATGTCCATGCGCGTAATGTTGCTGCACAGCACTGGTGTTTTGGTCTTAATAGAGCCACAGCCCATACGCATGAGCAAAACCTTGCTGCCGTCTACGGCACGCAGCCTGAACGAGGGAATGTTGGTTATGATGTACTTGCTATGAGACTCAGGGTAGTCGTCCATACGCCACCTGCAACGCTCCATGTTTACCAAAAGCAACTTGCGCCCATAGCTTGCGACAGAACCGCCATTGAGCAAATTCTTCAGTTGATAATAGTATTTCCACTGCGGTGCAAGGCTGTCAAGGAAGACAGCTGCACTGTCATTGTGAACCTTATTTAAAGCCTTGGCATAAAATCCTCTCTTTGGCGAAGATTTGTCAAGGGCATAAAGAGTATTATAAACTGGTGTTGGGCTATCTGAGTCGCGACGGTCAAGTCGATTGAACAATGTGTTCGGATTTGTATAGCCAAAACGTTGGCCTGTAGCAAAACGGAAATAAGCTTTCGTAAGGTCATACTCTATGCGGGCATAAACCTTATTTATTCGGTTGCCTCTCTCGCTAAAGTCAAGGCTACGCGCACGCGCCAAGTCTGCCTCTATTTGCCCTATGCGAAACTTTTCCGGATTAAACCCCATGCCGCTTACTGCATGCAGCCTTGCCAAAACACTGTCTGCACGGTGGTCAATGCCCTTTCGGTCAATCCATACAAGGCTGAAATGGTTTAGGTAATGTGACCTTGTATAATAATCGGCTATGAGAGTGTCGGTGTCGGCAACTGCAAGTCGGCGTATTTCCCGCCTTATATCCTTATATGACAATCGGTACTTAGAGGAATCGGACACGGCATAATAATCAATCGTCAAGTCTTGATTCGGATTGACATGCCTTTCCCCACACGCCACAAAGCAGCATGCCACAAAAGCGGAAAGAATAATCAAGGTGAAATGCCGGAAGCCCCTTCCAAGCCTCTTGTCCATTGTCTTTTATTTGATGGAGAATTTGCGCACTACATTGCCCACCTTGACAATATAGCATCCTTTGGCAAGACTAAGCTCATAACTTTTGTCTGAGCCCTCCACCTTAAGGCTCAAAACCCTCACGCCTGTGATGTTATAGATACTGAGGTTTAGACCTGCCGCCCCAACCACATGCAACTTAGAGCCTGACACATAAATCGTGATTTCCTGCTGCTCAGCTTCTGCAATCTCTATGCCTACACCAGAAGCCGATGCAGTTGTGGCAAAGCCACACATGCCCAAAGCAAGCAAAAGTGTAAAAAGTATATGTTTTATCATACGCGTATGCTTAATGTTGGAATCCAGTTGCAAATATAATACTTTTACCTCAATATTTCATTCTAAGTGGCTTGGCAAAATCCAACAATTATGTTTTTTTAAGCATTAAACGACTCAAACAATAGCACAAGACAATGTGGCAATCGCAAAAAACATGTTATCTTTGCATTCTCAAACTCGCTTTTGATATGGAAGAAAACAAATATATTGACATAAAGGGCGCACGCGCCAACAACCTTAAGAACATCAGTCTGCGCATACCTCGCGACAAGTTTGTGGTGATGACTGGCGTATCCGGCTCAGGAAAATCGAGTCTTGCCTTTGACACGCTTTATGCTGAAGGGCAAAGAAGGTACGTAGAAAGCCTGTCGAGCTATGCCAGACAATTTCTCGGCAGGATGAGTAAGCCTGAATGCGACTACATAAAAGGTCTGCCGCCAGCCATTGCAATAGAGCAGAAAGTTGCCGCACGCAATCCACGATCCACTGTTGGTACATCAACCGAGGTGTACGAATACCTGCGCCTGCTATACGCACGCATTGGACACACCTTTTCGCCCATCTCCGGGCAGGAAGTAAAGAAACAATCGGCAGAAGATGTGGTAAACAAAGCCTTGGAACTCGCTGAAGGAACAAAGATAATGGTAGTGGCAGGCATCTACCGCAACACACCCAATCCATCATCTTCAGACAAGGAAGAAACAGGAAACAAACGCACGCTCGAACAACAACTGCAAGTGTACTTGCAGGAGGGCTATACAAGAGTATTGGTAAACGGCGAAGCCAAACGTATAGAAGATATACTGGACGCATCACAATCCGGCAAACCAAATACCCCACTCCATGAAGAGGATAAGACAGGGAAGGAATCTCCTTTATTTCTCATTATCGACCGCATGAGCGTCTCTCATGCCAAGGATGCAGTGGCACGATTAACCGACTCTGTTGAAACAGCCATGTATGAGGGACATGGCAGTTGTCGGCTTGTGGTGTTGCCTTCTAACATTAGCTACGACTTTTCCTCACGCTTCGAGGCAGACGGCATGACCTTTGAGGAACCTAACGAAAACATGTTCTCTTTTAATTCACCTGCCGGAGCATGTCCCACTTGCGAAGGCTTTGGAAGCGTGATAGGCATTGACGAAAGACTCGTAATACCAAACAGCGAGCTGTCGGTGTACGACGGATGCGTGCAATGTTGGCATGGAGAAAAAATGAAAATGTGGCAGGAGGAATTTTGCAGGAGGGCAAAGAGTGTAGACTTTCCTATATTCACCCCTTATTACCAACTGACAAGAGAGCAAAAAGACATGCTGTGGCACGGACTTCCCGACGATAAGGACAGTAACGGCAATATGCTTTCCGATGCCGTATGCATAGACTCTTTTTTCAAAATGGTAAAAGAAAACCAGTACAAGATACAATACCGGGTGATGATGAGCCGCTACCGTGGAAAGACCACTTGCCCGACATGTCACGGCACACGGCTACGCAAGGAGGCCACATGGGTGAAGATTGGCGGCAGGGCAATAACTGACCTCGTGGAAATGCCAATTGACAAGCTGCGCACTTGGTTTGACAATCTTTCCCTGACCGAGCATGAGCAGCAAGTAGCTAAAAGGTTGCTGACAGAGATACGTTCGCGGCTTGGTTTTCTATCAGAAGTAGGCTTAGGTTATCTCACACTTGGCAGAAGAGCAAACACGTTGTCAGGCGGCGAAAGCCAAAGGGCGCGTCTCACTACATCACTTGGTTCCCCACTCGTAGGCAGCCTGTACATTCTCGACGAACCGAGCATTGGCCTCCACAGCCGCGACACCGACAGGCTGATACACGTACTTCGGGAGTTGCAAGAACAAGGTAACACCGTAATTGTGGTGGAGCACGACGAGGAAATAATGCGCTCTGCCGACTGGCTAATAGACATAGGTCCTGACGCTGGTCGCAATGGCGGCGAAATCGTATACCAAGGGAAACCAAATGTTGACCAAGCAGCAGTAAAGTCTGCTACTCGCTCATACACACTTCGCTATCTTACAGGCATAGACAAAATACCCGTGCCAACCTCAAGACGACAATGGAACAAGAGCATCTTGCTGAAAGGCTGCCGCATGAACAATCTCAAAGGTGTAAACGCAGAGTTTCCGCTTAACGTGCTGACAGCCGTGACAGGAGTCAGCGGCTCAGGAAAGTCGAGTCTTGTAAGCGGAACGCTCTACCCTGCTTTAAAAAGACACCTAAACGAGGTTGCCGACTTGCCTGGTGAATATTCTACGATAGAAGGAGATTGGACTGCCGTACGCCACGTTGAGTTCGTTGACCAGAATCCAATAGGAAAAAGTACACGCTCCAACCCCGCAACATACCTGAAGGCATACGATGCCATACGTCAACTGTTTGCCGACCAGCCACTTTCCAAGCAGATGGGCTTTTCTCCACAATACTTCTCATTCAACGCCGAGGGCGGACGCTGCGAAGAATGTAAAGGCGCAGGAGTAATAACAGTTGAAATGCAGTTTATGGCTGACCTCACGCTTACATGCGAGGCATGCCACGGCAAGAGGTTCAAAAAGGAGATACTGGATGTGCGTTATGAAGGTAAGAACATAGACGACGTGCTCAACATGACCGTAGACGAAGCTATGGAATTCTTCGGCTCACACGGTCAAAAGACCATCGTCGACCGATTGAAACCGCTGCAAGATGTAGGACTTGGCTATATACAGCTTGGGCAAAACTCATCTACATTGTCAGGCGGTGAAAATCAAAGGGTAAAGCTTGCCTACTTCATAGGACAAGAAAAACAAGAACCTACGCTCTTCATCTTCGACGAGCCAACAACAGGTCTCCACTTCCATGACATTAGCCGTCTCTTGGCATCCTTTGCCGCCCTCATTGACCGCGGGCATACAGTAGTAGCCATAGAGCACAACCTCGACGTTATAAAATGTGCTGACTGGGTGATAGATCTTGGTCCAGACGGGGGAAATGCTGGAGGAACCATTATTGCTACTGGTACACCGGAAAAGATAGCCAATACAAAGGAGAGCGTCACAGGTAAATACCTTAAAGAGAAACTGGCATAATTCCAATAACTCTACATACGCACTTGCCGCGGCAAGCTTCTCAATACAACCTTCCAACTCTCGCCAACCTTATTGACGGGCAATTGGAAGGTTGCCTTGTCTATGATGCGCGGCGACTTGCCAATGGAATCGAACGATAAAAAGCCGCGAGCCTCAACCGTCGCCATCCTGTAACTGCCTGAGCCTTCCACATCTTTAACCTCAACGGAAGCACCTTCCGCCATTGCCTTTAGCGAATCTACATCTTCTTGGCTGACCTGTGAAGCCGCATAGTCCAGCCACGGCATCGAGCCCTGGTCTACGTACTTGGTAGCATCCTTGAAGTGCCAATTGAAATAAGCTATTGAAAACGAGTCAACAGCTTCACGCAATCCACTTTCACCATCATTGAAACGCGAACCACAAGAGTTCAACACAGCAAGGCTTATATTACCAACGATAAAAGCTACAACTATTTTAACATGAAACCCACACATCAACCATAAGATTAAAAAAGTTCAACAATGCAAAGGTAGGCAATATATTTGGAAATAATTTGTCGTACTTAAACTTTTTTGCATGTCCTGTACTGGCATTTGTGGATTGTTTTTTCTAATTTTGTGGAAAAATTTGACATACAATGCTACATTTCGTATCCTTCGGCAGCGGCAGCAGTGGCAACTGCAGTATGCTATACACCGAAAACGAGGCTATAATCATAGATGCAGGCGTTGGAGTGCGTACGCTGAAAAAGCACCTAAAGAGCTACGGGCTGACATTGCAGCACGCTTTGGGAGTGATAATCACGCACGACCATGCTGACCATGTTAGGTCGGTAGGCTATTTGAGCAACGACTTGAACTTACCCGTATACACTACGGCAAAGGTTCACGACGGAATAGCACGCAACTGGAGCGTACGCAAAAAAATTGCCCACGAACAAAGGCACGACATCAGCAAGAATGTCCCTTTCACTCTCGGCTCATTCGTCATAACACCTTTTGGTGTGCCCCACGACAGTACCGACAACGTAGGCTATATCATAGAATACAGTGGCATAACCTTTGTCTTCATGACAGACATAGGGCATCTAACTGACGAAATGAAGCAAATCATCGGGAGTGCCAACTATCTTGTCATAGAAGCAGATTATGAGGAGCAGATGCTCCAGACGGGCCCATATCCACAACACTTGAAAAAGCGGATAGCAGGCCCACTTGGTCACCAAAGCAACCGTGAGTGCGCCGAGGCTCTGGCAGAAAACGCCACCCCACGTCTCAAACACGCATGGCTCTGTCATCTAAGCGACGAGAACAACCACCCGGACTTGGCATTGAAAACCGTAAAGCAACTGTTGCGCAACCACGGCATCGTAGCTGGTAACGAACCAGGAGCCGACTTCCAACTTGACGTATTGAAAAGGAATACACCATCGGAGATTTATACCCTCCAATCTGAATGACGTATGAATGAGAGACCAGCATGTCTCCTTTTCCTTTAAGACATTATAATATCTTACCTGCTATACATAAAACATAGAGAGGACATACCCAGAGATATGGATATATCCTCTTTATTTATTAACTTACACCTATAGTGAAAGGCGGAGACTCCTAATATTCACCCCACGCCTTTATATCTATGTCTTCAAGCTTCAGCGTTGTGAAAGCCGTAATGAAGGCAGAGGCAAGGCGGCTGTTTGTTATCAGAGGCACATTAAGGTCGATGGCAGCGCGACGAATCTTATAACCATTGGTAAGCTCACCTGCTGTCAAGTCCTTAGGAATGTTCACCACCATGTCTATTTTCTTATTATGGAGCAACTCAAGAGCCTGCGGTTTCTTCTCAGGCTCCGACGGCCAGTTGACGAGCGTGTTTGGCACGCCATTGTCCGTCAAGTAGTGGGAAGTGCCTGGAGTTGCATAAAGTTCATATCCATGCTCCACAAGAAGCTTTGCCGAATCGAGCATGTCGGCCTTTTGCTTGGCTCCACCAGTAGAGAGCAACACCGTGTGCTTGGGAATGCGCAAACCTACGGAGAGCTCTGCCTTCAATAGTGCCTGGTTAGTGTCATCACCAAGACAGCCTACCTCTCCTGTAGAACTCATGTCTACGCCGAGCACAGGATCAGCCTTTTGCAAGCGATTAAATGAGAACTGAGAAGCCTTGATGCCCACATAGTCAAGATCGAAAAGACTCTTGTTTGGTTTTTCAACTGGCACACCAAGCATAACCTTAGTAGCAAGCTCAATGAAGTTTATCTTCAACACCTTGCTGACGAATGGGAACGAGCGGCTGGAGCGCAAGTTACACTCTATTACGAGTATGTCGTTGTCTCTTGCCATATACTGCACGTTGAAAGGACCGTTGATATGCAGAGCGGCTGCAATCTTGCGGCTAATGCGCTTGATACGGCGGACTGTCTCAACATAAAGTTTCTGCGGAGGCAACTGCAAGGTGGCATCACCAGAATGAACACCTGCGAACTCGATATGCTCAGATATTGCATAGGCAATCACCTCGCCATTTCTTGCCACTGCATCGAAATCGATTTCCTTTGCGTGCTCAATGAACTTTGAGACGACCACAGGGTGGTCTTCGCTAACATTAGCTGCCAGTTGCAGGAAGCGGCGAAGCTCGTCCTCATTTGAGCAGACATTCATAGCAGCGCCAGAGAGCACGTAAGACGGACGGACGAGGACCGGGAAACCGACACGCTTGACAAACTTGTCGATGTCGTCCATGCTCTTCAGAGCACTCCACTCCGGCTGGTTGATGCCAAGCTCATTGAGCATGCCAGAGAACTTCTCACGATCCTCAGCTTGGTCGATGTCCTTAGCCTGCGTGCCGAGTATTGGAACATTCTGCTCATCAAGATACATGGCGAGGTTGTTAGGTATCTGCCCACCTGTGGAAACTATTACGCCATAAGGCTGCTCCATATCAATGATGTCCATCACGCGCTCAAAGGTAAGCTCGTCGAAGTAGAGGCGGTCACACATGTCATAGTCAGTGGACACTGTCTCCGGATTATAGTTTATCATTATTGAGCGGTAGCCCTGCTTGCGTATGGTTTGCAATGCCTGTACGCCGCACCAGTCGAACTCAACCGACGAACCTATGCGATAAGCACCTGAGCCAAGCACTATCACCGAGCGGCGATCGCCATGAAAAACTATGTCTGATGCTACACCTGAATATGTAACATACAGATAGTTGGTCTGTGCAGGATATTCTGCGGCAAGAGTATCTATTTGCTTGACTACAGGCAGTATGCCATAGTTCTTACGCAGTTGGCGCACCACAAGCATAGCCTTATGCATGTTATGATATTCTTCATCCAATCCAACAGCACGAGCAATCTGGAAATCGGTAAAACCATAAACCTTTGCCTCACGCAGCAAATCCTTGTCGAGGGTATTGACATTGCACTTCTTCAGTTTCTCATCAATGTCAATGATGTGCTTCAGCTTATAAAGGAACCAGCGGTCAATCTTTGTCAGATCATGTATCTGGTCTACGGTGTAGCCTTTGTGCATAGCCTTAGAGATGACGAAGACACGCTTGTCGGTCGGGTCGCTAAGAGCCTCGTCTATATCGGGTATCTCCAGTTCCTTATTTTCCACGAAGCCATGCATACCTTGTCCTATCATGCGCAGGCCTTTTTGTATAGCCTCCTCAAAGTTTCGGCCAATTGCCATTACCTCACCCACGGACTTCATGCTTGAGCCAAGAACTTTGTCCACTCCACGGAACTTGGAAAGATCCCAACGTGGTATCTTGCAGACTACATAGTCCAAGGCAGGCTCGAAGAATGCAGACGTTGTCTTGGTGACTGAGTTTTTCAATTCAAACAGACCATAGCCCAAGCCAAGCTTTGCAGCCACGAAAGCAAGTGGATAACCGGTAGCCTTTGACGCAAGGGCAGACGAACGGCTAAGGCGGGCGTTCACCTCAATGACGCGATAGTCCTCAGAGTTAGGATCGAAAGCATACTGCACATTGCATTCGCCCACAATACCTATATGCCGCACAATCTTTATTGACAATGCACGCAGTTTGTGGTACTCGGAATTGGTCAATGTCTGCGAAGGAGCTATGACAATGCTCTCGCCAGTGTGAATGCCGAGAGGGTCAAAGTTCTCCATATTACAGACCGTGATGCAGTTGTCGTAACGGTCGCGGACGACTTCATACTCTATCTCCTTCCATCCCTTCAGGCTTTTCTCCACGAGCACCTGTGGCGAGAAAGAAAATGCCTTTTCGCATATCTTGCGCAACTCATCGTCATTATTGGCAAAGCCTGAGCCCAATCCGCCAAGAGCGTAAGCCGCACGCACGATGACAGGATAGCCGAGATCGGATGCCGCTTTCATAGCTTGCTCCATGTTCTCACAAGCTTCACTCTTGATGGTCTTCACGCTTATCTCATCAAGTTTCTCCACGAAACGCTCACGATCCTCAGTGTCCATGATTGCCTTTACAGGAGTGCCAAGCACTTGCACGTTATATTTCTCCAGCACGCCGCTCTCGTAAAGCTTAACGCCACAGTTTAGTGCAGTCTGACCGCCAAAGCTCAACAATATGCCGTCAGGCCTCTCTTTTTCTATGACCCTCTCTACGAAGTAAGGCTGCACTGGCAAGAAGTAAATCTGATCGGCAACACCTTCAGAAGTTTGCACAGTGGCTATGTTCGGGTTGATAAGCACTGTCTTGATACCTTCTTCACGCAGAGCCTTCAGAGCCTGAGAGCCAGAGTAATCGAACTCACCAGCCTCACCAATCTTCAGTGCACCTGAGCCAAGCAAAAGAACTTTTTTAATATTATCGTTACGCATAGTTTCAGTCTTTCAAGGTTTCTACGAATTTATCAAACATGAACTCTGTATCTACCGGGCCAGAGCAAGCCTCCGGGTGGAACTGTGATGAAAACCAAGGATTGGTCTTGTGACGGATGCCCTCATTTGACCCATCGTTCATGTTTACGAACAGTTCTTCCCAATCACTGCCAAGCGTAGAGGCATCAACGGCATAGCCGTGGTTCTGCGACGTGACATAGCAATGCTCTGTTCCTACAAGCCGCACCGGCTGGTTGTGGGAGCGATGGCCATATTTCAGCTTGTATATTTTAGCACCGGCAGCCTTGCCAAGCAATTGGTTGCCCATGCAGATGCCACAGATAGGCTTACGGCTTAACGAAATCTGCTTTCTGATGATGTCGACGGCAGCCTGGCATGTGTCAGGGTCGCCAGGACCATTGGCAAGGAAAAGCCCGTCAAAGTCCATGCCTGTATAGTCGTAGTTCCACGGCACACGGATGACCTCCACGCCACGGTTGATGAGGCAGCGAATGATGTTCGCCTTAACACCACAGTCCACAAGTACGACTTTCTTGCCAGCTCCTTCGTTGTAGCGAATGATTTGCTTGCAAGACACCTTGTCAACAAAGTTTACGCCACTGTAGTCAGCCTTGGGCACGTTGTCAGGTTCATCGTCGAAGACTATTTGTCCCATCATAACGCCGTGCTCGCGCAACACCTTCGTAAGCTGGCGTGTGTCAATGCCGGTAATGCCAGGCACATGCTCGCGCTTAAGCCACGACGCAAGGCTCTCCACGCCATTCCAGTGGCTGTAAAGCTCACTGTAATCGGAGCAAATCATGGCTGCAACATAGATTTTGTCACTCTCCATGAATGTCGGCAGACCGTTCTTCTCAAAGGTGAACGGTGGCACGCCATAGTTGCCTATAAGCGGATAAGTAAAGGTGAGAATCTGGCCGGCATAGGACGGGTCGGTAAGCGACTCAGGATATCCCATCATGGCTGTGTTGAACACCACCTCACCAGCTGCAGGCGCATCATATCCGAATGACTTACCATGAAAGCGCGTGCCATCAGACAATATCAAGGTTACATTTCTCATGTCTCAATATTTTAAAATGTCAAGGAAAGCTGTCTCAAATCAGTTTCCTTGTCCACGAAGTTTACGAATGCTTGGTTGCAAAGCTTGTTGCCGCCCGGGGTTGGGTAATGTCCGGTAAAGTACCAGTCTCCCCTGTTTTCAGGAATAGCGCTGTGAAGACCGTCAAGCGACTGGAAAACAAACTCCACAGGAGTCGTCATGCCCTCAGGGCGGAGCATTTCCACAAGTTTGCGGTTTATCTCGTCCACAGTAAACGGGGCATAAATCTCCCGCACGCAGTTTTCCATTTCATTTGTAGGCTTAAGCAGCTCCTCCTTGCATGCTCTATATACATCCAATATGAGCTGCTCCATTCCTCTTTCCTTTATCAAGGCTATCGTTGCCCTGAAGACACAAAATTCTTCCAGACGAGGCATATCAATGCCATAGTAGTCGGGATAGCGTATTTGCGGAGCCGAGCTTACAACGACAATCTTTTTCGGATGAAGCCTGTTGAGAATGCGCAATATGCTCTCCTTGAGGGTCGTTCCTCTTACTATGCTGTCGTCTATTATCACAAGGTTATCCTTGTAAGGCTCTATGCTTCCATAGGTTATATCATACACATGGGCGGCGAGATCGTTGCGTGCATTACCTTCAGTGATGAAGGTTCTGAGTTTTATGTCTTTCCACGCCACCTTCTCAGCCCTAATGTTTTGACCCAATATATCTTCAAGCTCCTCATGTGTCGGGATGTGCCCAAGGCTCTCGATGCTCTTTATGTGCTGTTCGCATTGATACCTCTTGAATCCGTCAATCAAACCATAGTAGGCTACCTCAGCCGTATTAGGTATAAACGAAATTACCGTGTTGCGAATGTCACCGCCGACGGCATTGAGAACCTGTGGCATAAGCTGTTCGCCAAGTTTCTTACGTTCACGGTAAATATCCTTGTCAGAGCCGCGCGAGAAATAGATATGCTCAAACGAACAAGCATAGTTGCGGCCAGTCGGCAATATTTGCTCCACTGCCGTTTCACCGCTCTCCCTCACGAGAACAGCCTTGCCCGGCTCTATCTCTTGAATGTCGTCATATTCGAGGTCAAAGGTAGTCTGTAACACCGGACGCTCCGATGCAACCACCACTACCTCGTCGTTTTTATACCAATAGGCAGGGCGTATGCCGTTAGGGTCGCGCATGGCGAACATCTCTCCGCTGCCCGTTATGCCACACATGACATAGCCTCCGTCGAACCGATTCATGGTTGTCCTGAGGACATTCTCCATGCGCACGTTGTGGTCAATGTATTTTGTTATGTCAGTTCCTTCAAGTCCCTTCTCCTTTGCCTCATTGAAGATGCGCTCCACCTCGCGGTCAAGGCGATGCCCCATAAGCTCAAGCGTTATATAGGTGTCACTGTAAACCCGCGGGCACTGCCCTTGGTCAGTAAGAGTCTTGAATACATCGTCAACATTGGTCATGTTGAAGTTACCACAGATGCACAGATTCTTCGCGCGCCAGTTGTTACGCCTTAGAAAGGGGTGCACGTACTTCACGCCGCTCTTACCCGTGGTGGAGTAACGCAAGTGGCCCATGTAGAGCTCGCCGGCAAACGGCAGTTCATCGTATGCCTCGGTGTCCACTTCCTCTTCTTTCATCACCTGCTTGATTTGGTGATGAGCGGCGCCGAAGATCTCGGTTATGGCATTGGCTCCCTCGGCACGCTCCCTGAACATGTATTCATGTCCGGGCTTTGTGCCAAGCTTAACCGACGCTATGCCGGCTCCCTCCTGGCCTCGGTTGTGCTCTTTCTCCATCATAAGATAGAGCTTGCTGAGGCCCCATTTCCAAGAGCCGTATTTTTCTTGATAATAACTCAGAGGCTTAAGGAGTCGCACGAGGGCTACGCCGCAATCCTCATGAATGTTGTTTTCCATCTTGCTGTTTTAATGATTTAATGAAATAAGATTCCGGTTGAGCATAAAAGAAAAGAATGAAAAATGAAACTTAACGTCGGCTTTTCGAACGTGTTACTTTTTTCATTTTTCATTCTTCCGGTTTCTTATTTATTTAACTATAGCCAAGACAATAGACGCAACCGATGTCATCCAGCCTAGTACCGTTACCCATAGCGTCGTCCATGAGCCCATTGACGATTGCACCGTCTTTTGCTTTGTGGGCTGAACGTAGACAATGTCGTTTTGCTGTAAGTAGTAATACGGGTCGGTAAAGATGCGTCCGTCGTTCAAGTTATATCTATGAATATGTTTCTCACCTGTAGAATCCTCACGCACCAACAGCACGTTGGTTCGTTTGCCATAGAGCCCGAGGTCTCCTCCCTCTGCCAATGCGTCAACAATGTTTATCCTTTCGGTAGGCACCTCAATAACCTTTGAGCCGGTCTCACCTATAAGCGTGACATGGAAACTCGACATGCGGCAAATCACAACAGGGTTCTCCGTCTTGGATAGATAGGGCGAAATGTGCTCCTTGATAAGCTCCTCACACTCTGTCTTCGTTAGTCCGCCAACATGTATTTTGCCAATGACAGGGAAGTTTATGTCGCCGTCATTGTCTACCAGGTAACCTTTGATGTTATTATTGTTAGTGCCTGTGGTAAGTCCTGAGTTCTGCCCAAATAGGTTGAACGGCTCAGCAGCATCGGGGTTGGTGGTCTTTACAATGATCGTCAACTCGTCTTTCGGCATAATCTTAACATCTGGCAACCCACGCGAAGCAGAGAGGTCGAGAGTATCAATGTTCTGGAAATAAGTGTAATGCTTCATGCTGGAGCATCCTCCCATAAGGACTATCATTGCCAGCAAAACAACAGGGATGAGAATCTTCTTCATTCGTTCTTTAGACTTTCTTGTATTCTTTGTGCAAAGTTAAGCTATTTTTTTCAATATCACAAACAATTGGCGTTCAAAATTCACGTTCGTAACACAAAAATATTAAGGAAGAAATCTCACCCTATATAATTTGCGAAAACGGAGGTTTTTGCTTAAATTTGCAGCCACAATTCTCAATCACACTATGAACAAAGTATTGCTCATATATACAGGCGGAACCATTGGGATGGGGCAAAACCCCGTCACAGGAGCCTTGGAGCCTCTTGACTTCAACCACCTGGCTGACTCAATGCCCGAATTTAAACTCATAAAAACCAACATCGACGTTTACCAATTCACGCCTCCAATAGACTCCAGCGACATGACCCCAAACAACTGGGCGCAAATCGTGCGTATCATAGCGACCAACTATGACGACTACGATGGCTTTGTCATACTGCATGGCACCGACACAATGGCGTACACGGCATCTGCTCTCTCGTTCATGCTCGAGAACCTCACGAAGGCGGTAATACTCACCGGCTCGCAATTGCCAATAGGCCAGCTGCGCACCGATGGCAAGGAGAACCTCATAACGAGCATTGAGCTTGCGTCGCTGAAAGACGACAACGGGCATTCAAGAATACCTGAAGTGTGCATTTACTTCAGCGGCAGACTGTTGCGCGGCAACCGCTCTACAAAGATAAACGCCGATGGCTTCTACGCTTTCGACAGCTTCAATTATCCGCATCTGTGCGAGGCGGGCGTTAATTTTGTGTTCCACGACCACCATATATTGAAGCCCAACTTTAACAAGCCAATGATTCCACACTACGCTATGAACCCAAGCGTGGCGGTGTTCAGCATCTTCCCGGGCATACAAGAAAAGATTATACGCGACTTTTTCCGCTCCCACGACCTGCGCGGCATAGTGATGCGCACCTACGGAAGTGGCAACGCGCCACAAAACTCTTGGCTAACACCACTGCTGAGGCAGGCTTCACAAAGAGGAGTGGTAATAGTGAACATAAGCCAGTGTGTGGCAGGAAGCGTGGAGATGGGGCGCTATGACACAGGCTATCAACTGAAAGACCTTGGCATAATATCAGGTCACGACAGCACCGTCGAGGCCGCCATCACAAAACTCATGTTCCTATTGGCGCAATACTCCGATACTCGCACAATACGCAGCCTGATGAGCCAGTCTATAGCCGGCGAGATGAGCCTGTAAGTACCCAAAATGACCTTGTAAATAATTGCAGCGCTCTACAAACGGCTGTTATGCCGTACTCATACGGCGATTGTACTACACTCATACGGCGGTTGTACTACACTCATACGGCGGTTGTACTACACTCGTACGGCGGTTGTACTACACTCGTACGGCGGCAAAGGTGTACCACCACGCCGCAATTGACATTGCCACGCAATAAAAAAATATCTTTCACTACGTAGCAATAATATAAACGCTACGTAATGAAAGATACTTCTATAAACTAATAAAATGTGAAGTGAAAGCATGCCTTCCCCTTTGTGAAAGGCATGAAAACCTCAATTTAGTTATTCTCTGGACGGAGCTTGCGTACGGTTTCGCCTGCACGCCACATCTCCATGTCATGCATTTCCTTAAGCTCTTGGTTGAGCTTCTCGCGGTAATCGGGCTGTGAATTCTTGTCGATAGAGATCTGAGCCTCATTGCCACTCTCCACAGAGCTGTAGAGCCACTCCATCACAGGCAGGTTGGCAGCCTTGAAGCGAGGACGCCAGTCGAGAGCGCCACGCTGTGCAGTAGTAGAGCAGTTGGCGTACATCCAGTCCATACCCTTCTCACCGAACAGTGGGCAAAGGCTCTGGGTGAACTCTTCAACAGTCTCGTTGAAAGCCTCCGAAGGTGAATGTCCGTGCTCGCGAAGCACCTGATACTGAGCCTCAAAGAGACCTTCGATAGCGCCCATCAATGCGCCACGCTCACCGGTAAGGTCTGATGTAGCCTCCTTGTTGAAGGTGGTCTCAAACAGATAGCCTGAACCGATACCTACGCCCATAGCGAGAGTCTTCTCCTTGGCGTTGCCGGAAGCATCCTGGTAAACTGCATAGCTGGAGTTGATGCCGCGTCCCTCAAGGAAAAGCGTGCGGAGAGAAGTACCGCTACCCTTTGGAGCAACCATTATCACGTCAACGTCCTTTGGAGGAACCACGCCTGTGCGATCCTGCCAGTTGATAGCGAAACCGTGGCTGTAGTACAGCGTCTTGCCCTTCGAAAGGAACGGCTTGATCTTTGGCCACTGTGCTATCTGACCTGCATCAGAAAGCAACATGGCGATAATCGTACCCTTTTCAGCAGCCTCCTCTATCGAGAAAAGCGTCTTTCCAGGCACCCATCCGTCAGCCACTGCCTTGTCGTAGCTGTGACCTTTGCGCTGGCCTACGATTACATTAAAACCATTATCGCGGAGATTGCCTGCCTGACCAGGACCCTGAATACCATAACCAATAACGGCAATCGTCTCATTTTTCAGTACTTCACGTGCTTTCTCTAATGTGAACTCTTCTTTTGTGACGATGTTTTCCTCAACGCCACCAAAATTCATTTTTGCCATAACTAAACGATTTATTATAACGTATTAAATACTCTCAAAAATGTTATCTCTGTTTCTTTCTTCCGTTTACGGGTGCAAAGGTAATAATTTAAAAAGGAAATACAAAATATTCTATCAATCTTTTACAAATTTAACCATGCATCTTACAACTTCTTCCTCTTTATCCCCGCTTTTGGTCATTCGGACGCGATATTCCCCCTCTGCCGCTTCCTGCATGTACAGTTTTAGTGTATCGCCTTCGTGAGCTTCAGCCACATAGGCAATCTCCATGCGCTGAAGACGGTGGGAACGGAAGAAATCTATGTTGAAAAGGTCAAGCACATGTTCAATGTATTTCACCGAATTGATATGCCCGTTTATGTCAACGTCGCTGTAACGAGCCTTAAATTCCCTCATGAACGTAACATCATGGCTGACCACTACCCTACTCGCATTGCCGATTGGGCATGGCTTGTCAGTCTCAACATATTTTGCAATAAGCCCGTCGTGAACTTCAAGAAGGTCGGAAGGCTGGCGGGTCACAGTATCTATCATTGCCCAAATGCTCCGCCCATAGCCATAGACTTTGTTCCCATCTCTGCTCAAAACAGCAAAGTTGCGGCTCGTGAAAAATTTCTTTGCCGTCTCCACCCATGTCTCTATTGACAGCTTGTCATAAGCCAAAGGCACATTCTCCATTTCTATGGCAAAGCGCGACAGCACCCACGTCTTGTGGACTTTGTTAAGTTCTGCCACCCCATACCCACGGTCTGAACTGTGATAGTCGGCGGCATTGAGCATGGCATTGCCCAGATGCCCCCAAAACAGATGGTTGCTGAAATCACAATGAAAAGGCTCTACGAGGAAATCGTAACGCCCAATTTTGGGCAACAATTCAGAATTCATAATTCTTGATTGGACTTATATAGTTTCTCCTTAACACATATTTCCTAAACATAAACTACGCTCCTGCCTTCTTACTGCGAAGCATATTCATGGATTTAGAATTATGAATTTTGAATTAACTCGGTTATCGGCTCCTCGACGCTGCGTGTCACGGCTATCCTGCCCGACCGCGTGTACTGCAAAAGACAGCCGAAGCTGTTGAGCTTGGAGTAAAGGTCGGTAATGTCTTCTGTCAAGCCGGCAAGCAAGACCGTGCTGTATGTGGGGTTCACCTCCATCATGCGGGCATCATGCTTGCGTATTGCACGCGACACCTCTGGATTGTCAAGAAGAACCGGCGTGGAAATCTTGTACAGGGCAACCTCATGGATAAAGATCTGGTCATCAGTGTAATAGCTCGCCTTAATGACATTGATTTTCTTCTCCAACTGCTTCCTTATCTTCTCAATCTCGTTGGGATTGCTCCAGCAGGTGATAGTGTACTTGTGGATACCGTCGATGCTTGAAGCGGAAACATTAAGACTCTCAATGTTTATCTGCCGACGTGTGAACACATTGGCAACCTCATTGAGGATGCCTGCGACATTCTCACTATATACTAATAATGTATAAAACTTATCTTCTTCCATATTCAGTTAAATGTCCAGGTGCAACTGCATTTCGTCAATGGCACTGCCGGGAGTGACCATCGGCGTTATGTTTTCTTCTTCTTTGACGGCACATTCAAGTATGTAAGGACCGTCGGTGGTAAGCATTTTCTCCACCTTTGATTTAAGATCCTTGCGGTCGATGACCACATCGTAGGCTATGCAATAACCCTCGGCTATCTTCTCGTAGAACGGGTTCAACATACGTGTGAACGAGCGGCGGTGGTTGTATTGCAAATCCTGCCACTGACGCACATTGCCAAGATAGTTGTTGTTCATGAGGATAATCTTGACGGGTGCATGCTGCTCCATTATAGTGCCAAGCTCCTCTATGCACATCTGGAAGCCGCCGTCGCCTGTGAAAAGCACCACTTGACGCTCCGGAGCACCAAATGTTGCGCCTATAGCTGCCGGAAGCCCGAAGCCCATTGTGCCAAAGCCACCGCTGCTTACAATGCTGCGGTTGCGCTCGAACTTGAAGTATCGGCTTGAGAACATCTGGTTGAGACCAACATCGTTTACCATGACTGCCTCACCTTTAGTAGCCTCAGCCACGGCATTTACTACCTCGCCCATAAGCAGCGGGCCGTCTTTAGGATGGATGGCAGGGTCGATGACCTCCCTCTTTTCTTCTTCATAAAGAGGCTTGAAAGACTCTATCCACTCTTTATGCTCATTCTTGTTGAGCAATGCAGTTATAGCGGCAAGGCTTTCCTTGCAATCACCAACAACGGCAACATCGGTCTTTACATTCTTATCAATCTCCGACGGATCTATCTCAAGATGAATAACCTTAGCCTGCTTGGCATACCTGTCAAGCCGTCCTGTCACGCGGTCGGAAAAGCGCATGCCAATGGCAATGAGCACGTCACACTCCTGCTGCTTTATATTTGTAGAGTAATTACCATGCATTCCGAGCATGCCCATATTGAGAGGATGACTGGATGGAAAAGCCGAAAGACCAAGCAAAGTGCGGCCTGCCGGAATGTCTGCTTTCTCGAGGAAATTGCGCAATTCTTCTTGAGCCTCACCAATCTCCACGCCATGCCCAACAAGGGCAAAAGGCTTCTTTGAGTTGTTGATGAGTTCTGCCGCTTCTTTTACGGCATCCATGTTTATCTTTGGATATGGTTTATAAGAACGCACGTTATTGTCTTTTCCAGGCATCCACTTTGCCCTTTGGACTTGCGCATTCTTAGGGAAGTCAAGGACAACAGGGCCCGGACGACCACTTTTGGCTATATAAAAAGCACGGTTTACAGCCCAAGCCACATCCTCCGGACGACGTATCTGGTAACTCCATTTTGTGATAGGCTGTGCCATGTCCACAAGGTCAACCTCCTGAAAAGCATCGGTGCCAAGCGCGGCAACGCCCACCTGCCCTGCAATGACGACCATTGGGATAGAGTCCATCATAGCATCAGCTATGCCGGTAAGCGTATTAGTGGCACCAGGGCCTGAAGTCACGATGCAGACTCCCACCTCACCGCTTACTCTTGCATAGCCCTCAGCGGCATGGGCAGCACCCTGCTCGTGGCGGACCAGAATATGCTTAAACCAAGGGTCACGCTTGTGAGTATAAGTATATAAAGAATCGAAAACCGGAATAATGGCACCGCCAGGGTAACCAAAAATGGTGTGCACATTCTCCTGATAAAGAGCGCGCATCAATATTTCAGAGCCGGTACACTCCTCTCCTATTTTCACTCCTGACCACGGAGCTTCCGGCCATTCATTCTTAGCCCTAAGCTTTGGGCCTTGGGGTTTATTATTACTTTCTTGCATTTATTCAATCAACATTTATAGAATGTGGTACATTGAGACTTAAGCCTTAAGTTCAAATCAGTCTGACACCACCCTTGTCAGCCGAGCTTACGCTTTGAGCGTATGCCCTTAACGCTTTACTGACAACACGATTACGCTTTAGAGGCTGCTGCTCGCGAGCGGCAAGCTCCTCATCGCTAAGCTTGACATTGATGCTTCGGCTTGGTATGTCAATGACAATTATATCGCCATCCTTTATCTTGCCAATATTGCCGCCTGCAGCTGCCTCGGGCGAAATGTGTCCAATGCTCAAGCCACTTGTACCACCGGAAAAGCGTCCGTCAGTAATGAGTGCACACTCCTTGCCCAGATGGCGGCTCTTAATATAAGATGTAGGATAGAGCATCTCCTGCATACCCGGGCCTCCCTTAGGTCCTTCGTGGGTAATGACCACGCAGTCGCCGCTGTTTACCTTTCCGCCAAGAATGCCGTCACAGGCATCTTCCTGTGAATCGAACACCACAGCTGGGCCTTCAAAATGCCAAAGCTCAGGAGCTACGCCGGCTGTCTTAACCACACAACCGTTCTGGGCTATATTGCCAAAAAGCACAGCAAGTCCGCCGTCCTTGGTATAAGCATGCTGCAAGTCACGGATGCAACCATTCTCACGGTCAGTGTCAAGACTCTCCCACTGCTCATCTTGAGACCCCATTACCGTAGAGAACCTACGGCCAGGAGCACTATGATATATACGAGATGCCTCCGGATCTATAGCAGATCCTGTGATGTCATACTTCTTCATCTCCTCGTCAAGGGTTGTGCCGTCAACTCGCTTCACTGAGCCATCTATAAGTCCACCCTTGTTTAGCTCGTTGAGAATGCCGAGGATGCCACCTGCCCGGTTGCATTCCTGTACGCTATATTTCTGTGTGTTAGGAGAAAGCTTGCAAATGCAAGGCACCTTGCGGCTCAGCTTATCAATGTCGTCCATCTTGAAGTCGACGCCACCTTCCTGTGCCACCGCAAGCAAATGCAGCACCGTGTTAGTGCTGCCGCCCATTGCTATGTCAAGGGTCATGGCATTGAGGAAAGCCTGCCGTGTAGCTATATTTCTCGGAAGAACGCTTTCGTCGCCGTCCTCATAATAGGCAAAGGCATTCTTGACAATCTGTCGTACAGCATCCTTAAAGAGCTGGATGCGGTTCTTGTGAGTGGCAAGTATGGTGCCGTTGCCAGGAAGGGCAAGCCCGATAGCCTCGGTGAGTGAGTTCATTGAGTTGGCAGTGAACATGCCGGAGCAACAGCCACAACCAGGGCAAGCCGTTTGCTCTATCTTAGTCAGGTCTTCATCGCTGACAGCCTTGTCCGCGCCTGCTATCATTGCCGTTATGAGGTCTGCATTCTCCCCTTTCCATCGTCCGGCTTCCATAGGACCGCCGGAGCAGAATATCGTAGGTATATTAAGGCGCATGGATGCCATAAGCATTCCAGGGGTAACCTTGTCGCAGTTGGATATGCAAATCATGGCATCTGCCTTATGAGCGTTGACCATGTACTCTACCGAGTCGGCGATAATGTCACGTGAAGGTAAAGAATAAAGCATGCCGTCGTGGCCCATAGCAATGCCGTCATCAACGGCTATTGTATTGAACTCTGCGGCATAGCAGCCCATCGACTCTATTTCTTTCTTCACAATCTGGCCTATCTCGTGCAGATGTGTGTGCCCAGGTACAAACTGTGTGAAACTGTTCACTATCGCAATAATAGGTTTACCAAACTGTTCATGCTTCATTCCAGCAGCCACCCAAAGAGCTCTTGCTCCTGCCATACGGCGGCCTTCAGTGCATACTGCGCTTCTCAATTGATGCTTCATAATCTTATGACCCATAATGTTTATGACTTGCAAAGTTACAAACTTTTATATAAAACGCAAAAACAATATTAGTTTTTAGCCGAATAAAGTTCAGAAGACTTTAAAAACAACAAAAATCCCGCTGCCTCAACACTGTGAAGCAACGGGATTGATATTTCCTTTATAGGGCTCTTAAGCCTTTCTTGAATTATAGGCTGTCAAGCCAACTAACTTGCACTTATTTTACATAGACCACAGCCAAACGGTTAGAGGTAGTGCCCTGCACGCCCTTGCCGGTAGCCTCGTCAACAGTCACGCCCTTGCTCTGAAGATATTCAGCAACGCTGTCTGCACGAGCCTGTGAGAGTTTATCGTTAATCTCCTTGCTGCCTTCTGGCGAAGCAGTACCGACTACCTGCACGTGGCTGCCACTCTTAATGGCATCGAGAGCTTTCTTGGCATCCTTAGTCAGTGCGCTCTTGCCCTGTGCGAAGGTCACGAATACGAGGTTCTCAACCTTAACCTCCCTTGTGGTAGTCTTAGCAGGAGCCTCTTTGACAACAGTCTTCACTACCTCCTTAGGCTTCTGGGCAAGCTCATTCTTCAAGTCATTGATTTGGCTGTTCAAAGCGTCTATCTCGCTCTGGTCATACAAACGCGCATTCTTGAAGTTGTGAGTGCCGTTTGAGTTCTTGAATTTATAGACTATACCTGCATTGAGCTGTGCAAAAGCACGGTTCAAGTTATACTGTGCGCCCTCATAGCCAAAGCCATTGAGACCCCACACCATAGCCGGCTCGATATAAATCTGCCAAGCCTTCTTCTCGCCGAGGTTGAAAGCAAAGTCAAGACCAGCCTTTGAAGTCAGGCTGTTAGTCTTACCTATGCTCTTGCCCAGGCCATAGGCGTTGCTCTGTGTGCCAAATGTATGACCCCATCCAAGACCATAGAGTGCGCTCACCTCGAAGCAACGAGGTGCACCCTTATAACCGCCAAACCAGTTGCTGAGGTTCACGGTTCCAAGCAAGCTTGTGTTCATTGCGCGCACAGCCGTACCGTCAGATGTCCAAGGCTTGTTTGAGAAATATGCATTGCTCTCAACAGCAAGACCGAACACAGGAGTGAAGTTACGGCCAAGACGAATGCCAAAGTTAGGATCTAAGCCCTTCAGCCAAGCATGACCCGTTGCCTTTGTAGCGACACCACCGTTTATGCCAATATAAACGTTGTCAAATGTCTTACTCTCTTGCACTGTCTGTGCGGAAGCACCAACTGCTACCAATGCAGCTGCAACTAATGTAAATAACTTTTTCATAGTTCTTACTTATATTGATTTATATTTCTTTGCTTAATTACGTGCAAAGGTAGTGCCATTTTACACCGCATGACAAAGCAAAAGCCCTAATTTTCCACACTTAATTTTAACAAGTGTAAAAAATCAGAGCTCTTACAAAAATAATTGACTTTCGTCAATACTTTTCGTCTAAATAAAATTCTTATTACTTATAGAATTCTTTCTTTGCAGCTGACAAGGTGTTCTTCATAAGGGAACAAATTGTCATTGGCCCTACACCACCTGGCACCGGCGTGATATATGAGCACTTTGGCGCAACTTCGTCAAACTTAACGTCTCCGTTAAGCCTCCATCCACGCTTGCGAGTGGCATCGGGCACACGTGTAGTCCCTACATCTATTATTACAGCTCCTTCTTTCACCATATCGGCAGTCACAAAATTTGGCTGTCCGATGGCTGCTATTATGATGTCAGCCTCACGGCACTCTTGCTTAAGGGTGACAGAGTGAGAGTGACAAACTGTCACAGTAGCGTCGCCGTATTGTTTTTGCATCATAAGTTGAGCCATTGGCTTGCCTACGATGTTACTACGACCAAGAACTACACATTTCTTGCCAGAAGTCTTTATATTATAATGCTGGAGCAAGGTTAGAATCCCAAGTGGAGTGGCAGAAATGAAGCATGGCAAGCCTATTGCCATCCGACCGACATTGATTGGATGGAAACCGTCCACATCCTTACGGTAGTCTATCGCCATGATTATCTTCTGCTCGTCAATGTGCTTAGGCAAAGGCAACTGCACTATAAAGCCATCAACATCTGTGTCTTTATTAAGTTTGTCAACACAAGCCAGCAGTTCCTCCTCCGTCACGTCATCCTCATATCGGATGAGAGTGGACTTGAATCCGCACTGCTCACAGGCTATTACCTTATTCTTGACATAAGTCTCAGAGCCACCGTCATGCCCCACGAGCACCGCAGCCAAATGGGGTTGCTTGCCCCCATTGGCTATAATATCCTTCACTTCATCGGCAATCTGCTGCTTAATGGCAGCTGCCGTAGCTTTTCCGTCAATTAATGTCATTATATACAAAAAGATTTATTTTGTAACCATCCCTTAGCGCAAGGGCAGCGACTTTATTTCTTCATCTTTGGCATGTTCTTCATCATCTGCCTCATGCCGCTTCCTGTAACCATCTTCATCATCTTGCGCGTCTGGTCAAACTGCTTCACCAATCGGTTCACCTCTTGTATACTGGTGCCCGAGCCTTTGGCAATGCGCAGTTTGCGACTTTGGTTCAGCACCTCGGGATTGGTGCGTTCTTTTGGCGTCATGCTTCGGATGATTGCCTCTATGCCATTGAACGCATTGTCGTCAATGTCAACATCCTTTATGGCTTTGCCCACGCCCGGTATCATAGAAGCAAGCTCCTTCAGGTTTCCCATCTTCTTGATTTGCTCTATCTGGTTGAGGAAATCGTTAAAGTCGAACTTGTTTTTCTGAATCTTCTTTTGCAGGCGCTTTGCTTCTTCCTCGTCAAATTGCTCCTGGGCACGCTCTACAAGCGAAACCACATCACCCATACCAAGTATTCGGTCTGCCATACGGTCGGGATGGAACACGTCTATTGCCTCCATCTTCTCGCCTGTACCGATAAACTTGATAGGCTTTGTAACTACCGTACGAATAGAAAGGGCAGCACCACCACGCGTATCGCCGTCAAGCTTTGTCAATACAACGCCGTCGAAATCCAAGCGGTCGTTAAACTCTTTGGCTGTATTAACAGCATCCTGACCGGTCATTGAGTCTACAACGAAAAGGGTCTCGTCTGGATGAACGTGATTCTTAAGAGAAGAAATCTCGTTCATCATTTGTTCGTCCACAGCCAGTCGGCCCGCAGTATCTATGATAACTACATCGTAGCCTTTAGCCTTAGCCTCAGCAATAGCATGGTCAGCAATCTCATTGACATTTTTGTTGTCTGGCTCACTGTAAACCGGCACGCCAATGCCTTCGCCCACAACCTTCAACTGCTCAATGGCAGCAGGGCGGTAAACGTCACAAGCCACAAGTAAAGGATTCTTGTGCTGCTTGGTTTTCAACATATTGGCAAGCTTGCCACTAAACGTAGTCTTACCAGAGCCCTGAAGACCGGACATCAAAATGATAGCAGGCTTACCGTTAAGATGAAGCTCAACAGCCTCGCCGCCCATAAGCTTTGCAAGCTCATCATGAACAATCTTCACCATCAGCTGGCCGGGCTTCACAGCCGTCAGCACATTCATGCCAAGAGCTTTTTTCTTCACAGTGTCTGTGAAGCTTTTTGCCACTTTATAGTTGACATCGGCATCAAGCAACGCACGCCTCACGTCCTTAAGCGTTTCGGCAACGTTTATTTCCGTTATCTTGCCCTCGCCCTTAAGTATCTTGAACGAGCGTTCCAGGCGGTCGGTTAAATTCTCAAACATAATCCTATCTTGATATTTTTTGCAAAGTTAGCTAAATTCACGCAAAAAGGGCAAAAGAATGTAAGAAAGTTATATAGAACAAGCGAAAAATAAAGGCAAAAAGCTTGTATCATCGGAATGAAAAGCGTAAATTTGCAACTATAAAGACGAAGTACGCTATGGAGCTGACGATTAGGAAATATCCGGTAGGAATACAGACTTTTGAGCGAATCATCAAGGATGGCTACATGTACATTGATAAGACTGACCTTATTTGGCAGTTAGTACATTTCGCTAAATTTATTTTTCTTAACCGGCCACGCAGGTTCGGCAAGTCATTGCTCTCATCTACCCTGCATTCTTACTTTGCAGGCGAAAAAGACTTGTTCAAAGGCTTGAAAATTATGGAGCTGGAGAAAGAGTGGAAGCAATATCCCGTCCTCCATTTTGACCTCAGCGCAGCAAAGCATCTGGACAAGAAAGGTGTGGAAGAAGAAATTGGAATGCAGCTCAAATTATTCGAGAACACATACGGCAGAGACCAAGGAGAGACTTCCATAGGCATGCGACTTGACGGTTTGATTCGCCGTGCCCACCAGCAGACTGGCACACAAGTGGCGGTAATCATTGACGAGTATGATGCCCCGTTGCTCGACGTATTGCACGATGACGGCAGGTTGCATGACATGCGCGAGCTCTTGCAGGAGTTCTACCAAAGGCTGAAGATGCTGGAACCATACATTAAGTTCTGCTTCATAACAGGTATCACCAAGTTCTCACAGCTGAGCATCTTCTCTACGATAAACAATCTCACCAACGTGACACTTGACCCTACGTTCTCTGCCATCTGCGGCATAACGGAAGACGAGCTTTGCACCACGCTATGGCCTGACGTGGAACGATTGGCAACGGTTTACAAGATATCGGCGGAAGACATGCACCAGCGGCTTAAGCGGCAATACGATGGCTACCATTTCTCAGAAAACTCTCCGGAGGTTTACAATCCTTTCAGTCTTCTGAAGTCTTTCCTTATGCGTAAGATTGGCAGTTGGTGGTTTGAGAGCGGCACGCCAACATTCCTCATCCGCCAGATGAAGCTTTTCCACACCGACATAACATCGTTAGAACACTTGGAGGTTCCGTCTTCCGCATTCGACCAGCCTACAGAGAACATGCAGGATGCGCTGCCATTGCTGTATCAAAGCGGCTACCTCACCATAAAAGACTACGACTTTGAGTCTGACACCTACACACTTTCCATTCCCAACCAGGAAGTGCGCGTAGGCTACACCCGTGGCTTGCTACCTGCATACGTCGGTTTGAATGACGCAGGCGTGCAGATGGGGTTCGCCTTGAAGTTTTGGCGTGCTCTGAAAGCAAACGACATCGACCTCGCAATGCAGCACATGCAGTCTTACCTTGCCGGTATACCGTATGTTGAAGGCTTCAATAAGAAACTCGCTGAAGCCGCCACAAAGGAGGGCTTCTACGAGTACACCTTCTACCTCATCTTCTCAATGCTCAACGTATATGTACGCACGCAGGTGAAGGTCGCCAACGGCAGAACCGACTTGGTGGTCCTTATGCCCGACACTATCTACGTCATGGAGCTGAAAGTGGACGACTCAGCACAGAAAGCTTTAGAGCAAATCAATGCCAAGGGCTATGCCACGCCATATCTCACAGACGGGCGCAAAGTCGTGAAAGTCGGCATCCGCTTCAATACAGAGAAGCACACAGT